>JAVKSL010000050.1:0-21227 GCA_039583695.1 Acidimicrobiales bacterium
GCGGCGACCGAGCGATCGAGGCTCTTGATGGAGGTGTTGAGCGCCCGGATGACCCGTACGTAGCCCAAAACGGCGTCGCGGCGGGCTTCGGCCTCGGGGCCGTCGCCGATGCCTTGGGGGGCAGGGCGCAGACGCTCGACCAGCTCGGCGGCGGGCCGGCGGCCGGAGTAGCCGTGCTTGGTCAAAAAGGCGGCCATCCGCTTCTCGCCCAACCCACGGGCCGATCCCGGGGTCGGGTAGCGGGCCCAGAAGGCGCTCGGGTCTCTTCGCTGAAGGGGGCCAGCACCGTCAGCTTGTGGGACCGCAGGCGCAGGTACTCGGCGATCACCTCGGCGTCGCCGGGGTCGTCTTTGGCGCCTGCGCAGACCTCCGATTCCCGCCACGTCTTGATAGCGTTCGGCGAGACCGAGACCACCGGGTGGCCCGCCTCCAAGAGGGCGTTTTACCAGGCGGCCGTCGGGCCGCTCGATCGCCACGGGCACCTGGCGGGGCGGGCCCGGGTGCTGGAGCCGCCGACGGACCGGGAGTACGGCGAGCGGGACTGCACGTTCGAGGACCTCGCCGGACATCGATGGCAGTTCTGCGAGACGGTGCGAGACGCCGCACTTGAGGAGTACGGGTGCGAGACGTGTCGCCCTGGCCAGAACACTAACCGCCACAGCCCCCTGGTCGGATCTCCGGAGTCTGCACCTTCGGGCCCCGAAGACGCGACCCCCCATTCGAGTTTCTCGGGACTGACCAACGTAGGACCGACATTTGAGTATGGCGGCCACCCGGGCGGCTGCATAGGGCAGCGCCGTGACCAGCACAGCGGCTTAGCTTGTATAATCGGCAGCAACCCCTTGACACGTTCCAACTTGACATCGGTTGAGAACTCAACGGCTCATCGCACCGGGGTCAGGCCGCATGAACGCGGCTCACCGAGCAGTGCGCCAACGCCAAGCTCGTCCATCTCCCTGTCCACGCCTCCTGGCTCACCCAAGTGGAGATCTACTTCTCGGTGATCCAGCGCAAGGTGCTCACGCCCAACGACTTCGCCGACACCGCCGAGATTGCGGAGCGCCTCGCCGCCTTCGAGCGCCGCTACGAGCGGGCGGCCGCGCCCTTCGAGTGGAAGTTCACCCGTCACGACCTCGCCCTGCTTATGAAGAAGCTCGCCGAGAAGCCGGACTACCCGCAGGCGGCCTGACGGGCCGTAGTGCACGGGCCTCGAAGATAGGTAATCGAATTTACGACCCGGACCACTTAGTACCCCAGCCTGCACATTACATGCGACGCGCAGTTTCGCGGAGCTCCTCGGCGACGGCCTGGTAGCGCGCCGCGGTAGCGTCGAGCTCGGCGAGGATCCGCTGGAGACGGTCGGCCTTGGCTCTGACCCGCCTCCGGAACTCCTCGAGAGTGCTCATGGCCTCGCCCAGTAGCGCCACCTGCTCGTCGCGCTCGGCAGCCCCTTGCCACTCGGTCCTGATGGAAGCCAGGCGGTCCCGGGCTGCCAGGATGCGCTGGATCTCCTCCAGCGAGTAGCCCATCACCTCTTGAAGCTCACGGATGTGGGACACCCGAGCCACGTCGTCAGTGCCGTAGCGCCGGCAGCCGCCGGGGCTGTGAGCCGTGGGCGTGAGCAGGCCCACCTCCTCGTAATAACGCACGGTGCGCTCGGATACCCCAACCAGCTCGGCCATCTTGCCGATGGGGATGAGAGAATCCTCGACCAGGGCGCTCATGGCTCGACTCCGACGGACACGCCCTGCGACGGCACCTCGACGGCGGCAGGCGCCTCGACGGCCGCTGGCTCGGCGCCAAGGGGCCCCTCAGAGTGCACGTACCTGGTCCCCCGCAGCCACGAGGCGACCGCCGCCAGCACCGAGGCCACCACCGCGAAGTCCAGAGCCGTGCGCAGCCCGGCCATGAACGGCTTGGCTATCAGGTGGGGGAAGAAGCTGTGCCCGGTCAGGAATGCCGCGCGCGCATGGGAGAGGTGCCCCAGGACCGGGCCCAGCAGGGTCTGCATCGGGTTGTAACCCAGGAATGCGGCGAACAGGCTGCTGACTGCCGGCAGATGCGAGATCCGGGTGGCGTCGGCCGCGGGGACCCCCTGAGCCGTCAGGCCGGTGTAAAGCGACTGCGGCAGGCTGGCCGACAGGCCGATGATTATAAGGGTGAAGAAGACCCCGATCGATAGCACCATGGCCGAGTTCTGGAAGGTAGCCGACATCCCGGCCCCAGCTCCACGCTGGGCGGGAGGCAGGCTGTTCATTATCCCGGCCCGGTTGGGCGATGCGAACATGCCCGCGGCCAGCCCGTAGGCCAGCAGCAGGAGGGCAAACCAGATGTAGCTGAAGTCGGCGGGCAGGAGTTGGAGCAGGGCGAAGACCACCGCTGCCACCAGCATCCCGCCGGTGGCAAAGGGCCTTGCCCCGTAGCGGTCGGAGAGGATGCCCGAGATGGGTCCGGCGACGAGGAACCCAACCGTCAGCGGCACCATGAAGATGCCGGCCCAGAGCGGGGTGGAGACGAAGCTGTAGCCATGAAGGGGCAGCCAGATCCCCTGCAGCCAGATGATCAGGATGAACATCAGGCCCCCACGGGCCAGGCCCGAGAGCAGGCTGGCCATGTTGCCGCCGGTGAAGGCCCGGATGCGGAACAGGCCCATACGGAACATCGGCTGGGCCACCCGGGTCTCGATGAAGGCAAACAGGCCCAGCACGGCCGCGCCGCCGATCAGGGCGCCCAGCACGCTGGGGTTGGTCCAACCCATCGTGTGACCTCCGTAGGGCAGTATCCCGTAGGTGATCCCCACCAGCACCGCGATCAGGCCGGCGGCGAAGGTGAGGTTGCCCCACCAGTCGATGTGCGACGGCGCACGCACTCCCGTATCGCGAAGCTTGACATAGGCCCACACGGTGCCGAACAAGCCGACAGGCACCGACACCAAGAAGACCAATCGCCACGAGATCGGCCCCAGCAGCCCGCCGAGGATCAGCCCGATGAACGACCCGGCAATGGCAGCGACCACGTTGATCCCCAGCGCAAGGCCCCGCTGGTCCTCGGGGAAGGCGTCGGTCAGGATGGCGCTGGAATTGGCGAACAGCAAAGCGCCGCCGATGCCCTGGCCGATGCGCATCACCACCAGGTACAGCGCCGCCGAGGTTCCGCTCATCCAGGTGGCAGCCAGCAGGATCGAGAAGACCGTGAACACGGCAAAGCCCAGGTTGTACATCCTCACCCGACCGAACATGTCGCCTAGGCGCCCAAAGCTCACCACCAAGACCGCAGTAGCCACAAGGAAGCCCATGATCATCCACAAAAAGTAGGAGGTATTGGCCGGGGTCAACGGGTCGAGGTGGATCCCCCGAAAGATGTCCGGGAGGGCGATCAGCACGATGGACGAGTTGATCGTCACCATCAGCACCCCGATTGTCGTATTGGACAGGGCAATCCACTTGTAGCGCGAGCTTCGACCCGTGTTGGGCACGGCCGGCCGTGTGGGTGTTGTCACGTGGATCCCTCCTCTACGAAATGTTAACGTTCACGTTAGCGTGTGCGAGTGCCCAGCCCGCCCGGTCGAAGGTTGGTGTGGTCCCGGCACTCCGGGTCGCTGGGCCAGTTGGGCTGGAACAGGTGCCACTGCTCAGGGGCACGCCGTATCAGGCCCTCCAACTCTGAGGCCAGGCCAGCGGTGACCCGGGCGACATCCTCACCCAGGGCACCCTTGCGAGATGTGTCCAGAGGTGGGCGGAGGATTCCCAGGTGCCCACCCCGGGGCAGGTCGACAACCGCCGTCGGCAGGAGAGCCGCCCCGGTGCGCAGGGCGAGGAGGGCAGGACCCGCAGGCAGGTTGGTCACCTCCCCGAAGAAGCTCACCGGCACTCCCCCGCCACCCAGCTCCCGGTCACAAACCAGCCCCACGAGGCCCCCTGAGCGCAGGACCCCGAGCAGGCTGGTGGCCGCCCGTGGACCATGCGGCACCACGGTGAGGCCCAAGGCTCGGCGGCTGTCGGCGAACCAGGAGAACAGGGCGTCGTGGCCGCCGGCCTCGACCACAACGGTCATCGGGTAGCCGAGAGCGCCAAGAGCGGCGCCCGCGTAGTCCCAGCTGCCCATGTGCGGCAGGCCGAGGATCACTCCCTTGCCAGCATGGAGCCCTGCGCGCAGGTGCTCAAAGCCCTCGAAGCAGATGTGGGCTCGGAGCTCCGCCGACGTGCAGGTGCTGAGCCGGGCCGACTCGCCCCAGTAGCGGGCGTAGGAGGCGAAGGCTCGCAGGGTGGCCACCTGCAGTCGGAAACCCGTGAGCCCGGAATCGCCTCCCACCCGCCGTTGGTGCCGGGCCACGACGGCTCGGCGAGCGGGCATCAACGCGGCACAGGCGAGTCCTCCGAACTCGATCAGCGGTACTTGGCGGGGTGTGTTGCGGGCCACGGCAGCTCCGGCCCGATAGGCGAGGAAGCTCACATCCCATCTGGGGCTGGCCGCCTCCTCAGGCCCTTTGCTCTCCACCACTCATGCCCTGGCGGCGCGAGCCTGGCCTGGCTGGGCGCGCTGGCCGTGGGGCGCCGGCCGGCCGGTGGGAGCGCTCCGCTCCCCACCGAACACCGAGCTCACCCGAGTGCCTCACAGAACCGCCCCTCATGTGGGGGCGTATGCGGGTCCCGTCGCCGCGGACCGGACGAGGCCGATCCAAGCGCCGAGCAGCATCGCCAGTGTCGGTGGTCGGAGCCAGCGCCCCCGCGACCGCCGAGCGAGCGACCGCCGCGCCCCCAGCCGTCGCCGCGGCCGCCAGCCCTGCCGACGCCTGGCGCCACCCGCTCACGAAACGTTGCCCTGCGGTGAGCAGGCTCAGCGCCAGGATCAGCCACAGCGCCGGCACGAGCACAGGGGCCGACACCAGGTATGCCTGGACGAACGCCGCCACGCCCAGCACGATCATCCGCTCTGCTCTCTCCATGATCCCGCCCTGAGCCGCCAGACCCAAGGTATCCGCTTTGGCCCGCACGTAGGAGGGCAGCATCGATGCAGCCAGCACCCCCAAGGCCAGCACCGCCAGGTACGGGCGGCCCACGCTCACCAGGTACCACGCAACCCCCGCCAGCATGAAGACGTCCGAGAGCCGGTCGGCCACCGAGTCGAAGAAGGCGCCCCTGACCGACGCCGAGCCAGTGGCGGTGGCGAGCGGCCCGTCCAGCAGATCGGCCAGCCCGCAGAACCCGATGAGCACCGCTCCGGCGGTGAGGTCCCCGACCGCCAGGGCCGCACCTGCGCCCGCAGCCAGCACCAGGCCGAGCCCGGTCAGCTGGTCCGGGGTGACCCCGGTACGGCGCAGGACGACACTTATCGGGGTGGTGCCCCGCGCAACCCCAGCTCGCCACCGGCCATCCAGCACTCCAACCAGCCTAGCGCCACGACAAGCACTCTCGATAGGCTGAGCCGTGGGGGTTGGGGTCAGCTCCCAACAAACCAACGAAAGAGGCGCCGGTGAAGAGCTTCTCGCCAGACAAGATCCGCAACGTTGCTCTGATCGGCCACGGCGGCGCCGGAAAGACCACCCTCGCCGAGGCACTCCTGGCCTGCTCGGGCGCGATCAGCCGGATGGGCCGGGTGGAGGACGGCACCACCACCACCGACCACGAGCCCGAGGAGCACCGCCGTCACCTGTCGCTGTCGCTGGCGCTGGCCCCCTTCGAGCACGACGGGCACAAGCTGAACCTGATCGACACTCCCGGATACGCCGACTTCGCCGGGGACGTGGCCGCCGCGCTGTCGGTCGCCGACCTGGCGGTGCTGGTGGTCAGCGCAGTCGACGGGGTGGAGGTCCAGACCGAGCGCTACTGGGACATGGCTTCTGCGGCCGGGGTCCCGCGGATGGTATTCGTGAACAAGTGCGACCGGGAGCGAGCCAGCTTCGCGAGAACCCTCGAATCGCTGCAGAGCCACTTCGGGGCTGGGGTGGCGCCCGTCGAGCTGCCACTCGGCGAGGAGGCGTCGCTGCGGGGGGTGGTCGACCTGCTGGCAGATGTGGCTATCGTGTACGACGGGCCGGGAGGGAGCGCAGGGGTCGGGAGTGGGCACGGAGGCCGGATGCACACCGAGCAAGTTCCTCCGGAGATGGCCGAGACCGAGCATCAGGTCCGCGAAGCGTTGGTGGAGGGAATAGTGGTCGCCGACGACGTGCTGGTAGAGCGCTACCTGGACGGCGAGGAGCTCACGCCGGCAGAGCTGGCGGGAGCCCTGGCGCAGGGGGTCGCTAGTGGCGCGGTGTTCCCAGTGGTTTGCGGATCGGCCACCATGGGCATCGGGATCGAGCGCCTGGCCGACTTGATATGCGAGGTGGGGCCCCCGCCGAATGCCCGGCCTCCGTTGCGCGTAGAGGCGGCGGGGGCTCCCCTGGACGTGGCGCCCGATCCCGACGGGGAGCCGTTGGCCGTGGTGTACAAGACCCTGGCAGACCCCTACGTCGGCAAGGTGAGCCTGCTCAAGGTGTGCTCGGGCACCATCCGGCCCGACACCGTGCTCACCAACCCGCGCACCCATACCGACGAGCGCCTGCACAACCTGTTTGCCCTTCGGGGCAAGGAGCACGACGAGGTGTCCGAGGCGCCTGCCGGTGACCTGGTGGCCGTCGCCAAGCTGACCGACACTGCGACCGGGGACACCCTGGCGCCACGGACCATGCCAGTGGTGGTGCCAGTTGCGCCGCTGCCCGAGCCCGTGCTGTCGATCGCCATCCGGCCGCGCTCCAAGGTCGACGAGGACAAGCTCATGACCGCCCTGCACCGCCTCCAAGACGAGGACCCCTCGGTCCGGGTGCGAAGAGATGACGAGACACACCAGACGGTGCTCTCGGGGATGGGCGACACGCATCTTTCGGTGTGCGCCGAGCGCCTCCACCGCAAGTTCGGCGTCGACGTGGAGACCGAGGATCTGCTGGTGGCCTACCGGGAGACCATCACCGCCCCGGCAGAGGCGGAGGGCAAGTACAAGAAGCAGACCGGTGGCCACGGTCAGTACGGCGTGTGCCACCTGCGCCTGGCGCCCCTGGCAAGGGGCGAGGGATTCGCCTTCGTGGACAAGATCGTGGGCGGGGCGATCCCCCGCCAGTTCATCCCCGCAGTCGAGAAGGGCGTGGTGGAGGCGATGGCGATGGGCGGCCTTCACGGCTTCCCGGTGGTCGACGTGGAGGTGACCTGCGACGACGGCAAGTACCACCCGGTCGACTCGTCCGAGCTGAGCTTCAAGATGGCCGCTTCGCTGGGCTTCCGGGAGGCACTGGGCAAAGCCTCACCGGTGGTGCTGGAGCCGATCTCGCTGCTGGCCGTCACCGTCCCGGCGGCGTACCAGGGCGACGTGCTGGGCGACCTCAACTCCCGCAGGGGCAGGGTCCAGGGCACCGAGGTGGGAGCCGGCGGCGCACAGACGGTCGTGGCCATCGTGCCCACCTCGGAGATCACCCGCTACGCCATCGACCTGCGCTCGATCACGGGCGGCAGGGGCAGCTTTCGGGTCTGCCACGACCACTACGACGTGCTCCCGGCCCACATGGTCGCCCGGCTGCCCAAGCGGGGCGAGTAGGGGGCTGCCTTCTCAGGCGAGCTCGCCCGCGACCCGTTCCAGAGCCGCAGCCATCACCGCCAGCTCGGCAGGGCTGAGCTTGTCAATCAGGTGGCTGCGCACGCCCCCGGCGTGAGTGGGCGCAGCCTCGGCCAGCCGGCGCCGGCCCGCCTCGGTGAGCGCAGCCAGGCTCCCCCGCCCATCGCTCGGACAGCTTCGCCGACACACCAGGCCCTTGGCCTCGAGGCCGTCAACCCTGCGGGTGAGCCCGCTCGGCGATACCAGCGACGCCTCCGCCAGCTCCGCCATCCTTCGCACTCCCTGCGGGGCTTCGGAGAGCTGGACCAATACCTCGTAGTCCGCCAAGGTGAGCCCGTGGGCCGCCACCAGCTCGGCATCCAGGCGGGTGAACAGCCGGGCGTGGGCGCGGATGAGGGCGCGCCACGCCGCCATCTCGGCCGGGCTCAGCCAGAGCTCGCAGTCCATTCCCCCACCATAGCCGCGCCCGGAATATACTTGCGTGCACAAACAGTTAGTATGGGGTAAGTCCAACCAGAAGGAGCGCTCATGCCTGCAACCCAGATCACCGCTACCGACCTGCCGGTCGGCACCTGGGAGATCGACCCTGTCCACTCGTCGGCGGAGTTCAGCGTGCGCCACATGATGGTCTCGAAGGTGAAGGGACGCTTCACCAAGCTTTCCGGGACCATCACCGTCGCAGAGGACCCGCTGGCCTCCTCGGTGGAGGCGACCATCGACGCCACCTCGGTCGACACCCATGACCCGACCCGAGACAACCACCTGCGCTCGGCCGACTTTCTCGACGTGGAGAGCTACCCCACGATCACCTTCGCCTCCACCGAGGTGCGCGCGGGATCGGGCGGGCACCAAGTGGTCGGGGACCTCACCATCCGCGGCGTGACCCGCAGCGTGACCCTGGACCTCGAGCACAACGGCACTGGCCCGGACCCCTACGGCGGCGTCCGAACGGGTTTCAGCGCCACCACCGAGATCAACAGGAAGGACTTCGGCCTGGTGTGGGGGGCAGCCATCGAAGGCACCGGCGGCGCGGTGGTCGGTGACAAGGTGAGCATAGCCTTGGAGATCGAGGCGATCCTCAAGTCATAGTCTGTTTAGGGCCTGGCAGAGAACAACCTGGGCGGCGGGCACAGCTATAGCCCTGATGAGGACCGCATTTGAGCGGCTTCGCCGCCCAGGTTGTTCTCGTACAGGCCCTTACACAATGGGACCCGGTGGCGGCGGGCCGCCGTGTCCTGTTGGCTACTTCTTGGACGGCTCGAAGTAGGGGTTGGTCCCAGCCGCGTGGTCGGTGACATCGACCACCGCGACGATCTCCGGAACGCCCTCGGTGATGGCACCCTCGATGCCCTGGGTGAGGGTGACCGCCGCCAGGCCGCAGCCCTGGCACCCACCGGAGAGGCGCAGGTATGCCGTGCCGTTCTCGACCGCAACCAGGTCGGCGCGGCCTCCGTGGGCAGCGATGCCGGGGTTCACGCTGGACTCCAGGACCGCGATCACCGCCTGGGACACCGGGTCTGACAGGTCGGCCTCCGGGCGGGGCGGGGGGGGGGCCGGGGTGTTGGGGTTGATGATGACCAGACCGATCTCGCCGCCCTGGTCCCCCACGTCGAGGGTGGCGCCCCGCAGCTTGCCCACGCTGGCCTGGGGGATGACCACCGTAAGGTCGTCTCCATGCTGAATGGCGTCGTCCTCACCAGCATCGGAGAGGGACTCGAAGTACATGTCGTAGGAGTACGCGCCGTTGCTCGAGCCGCTGACCTCGAGCCACAGCGCCATGCTCGCCGGGTTCGGCTCCTCGGCGAGCACGTCCAAGACCATGGCTCGGGCTGTTTGGCTGATGCTCAGGACCGGACGTAGGTCAGTCGACTCGGAGGAGGCCATGAGACCATGATATGTCGATGAGACGAGTGGTGCTGCTCCTGCCCACGGCTACCTACAGGGCGGCCGACTTCATTGCTGCAGCGGGGGCGCTGGGCGTGGAGGTGGTGGTGGCTTCGGAGCGCCGGCAGGCACTGGCCAGCTCAATGCTGGACAGGGCGCTGGTGGTGAGCTTCGCCCAGCCGTCGCGTGCCGCCGAGAAGATCGTCGCCCTGGCGAAGCGCGTCGGTGTCGACGCGGTGCTGGCAGTGGACGACCAGGGCGTGATGGCCGCGGCGCTGGCCTCGGAGACGCTGGGCCTGGCCCACAACCCACCGGAAGCGGTGGCCCGGACCCGGGACAAGGCAGCGATGCGGTCGGCTCTTGAGGCAGCCGGGGTGCCCCAGCCGCCCTGGGCGGTCGCCAGGGCTGGCGAAGATGTTGGCCTGGTTGGCGAGTCGGTGGGATTTCCTTGCGTCGTCAAGCCGACCGGCCTGTCGGGCAGCCGTGGGGTGATCCGCGCCGACGACATTGCGGGCGCCAGGGCTGCAGGGTCGCGGGCACGGGCAATTGCTGGAGAAGGGGCCTCTCTCATTGTAGAGGGCTTCGTGGCTGGGGCGGAGGTGGCGGTGGAGGGGCTGCTGCGGGGTGGCTCGTTGGAGGTGCTGGCCGTTTTCGACAAGCCGGACCCGCTGGAGGGGCCGTACTTCGAGGAGACGATCTACGTGACCCCGTCGCGCCTTGATATCTTGGGGACCGCTGCCCCTGCTACGGCTGCGGCCTGCGCGGCGATGGGGCTGGTGGAGGGCCCGGTGCATGCCGAGCTGCGGATCGCCGCCGGGCGGATCTGGTGCATTGAGGTAGCTGGGCGCTCCATCGGGGGCCTGTGCGCCCGCTCGCTGTCCTTCGGGACCGGGATCAGCCTGGAGGCCCTGATCCTGGCCCACGCGCTCGGGCTCCCGCTCGGCGACCTCCGGCGCGAGGAGGCGGCGTCGGGAGTGATGATGCTGCCTATCCCTGCCAGCGGGGTGCTCTTGGGAATCTCGGGGAGGGAGGCTGCGCTGGCCGTGCCTGGAATCGTCGGCCTCGAGGTCGCGATCCCGCCAGGGCGAGCCGTGGTGGCCCTGCCAGAGGGTGACCGCTACCTGGGCTTCGTGTTTGCCAAGGCGGACACACCAGCGGAGGTCGAGGCCGCGCTCCGGGAAGCGCACGCGGCACTGGAGGTTCGGATCGGCCCTCCCGCTTGACTTTTGGCCCTCCCGCTCGAAGCGATTGCACTTATGCACCGTTTGGCGCGCTAAGTGCAACCGCTTCGCTGTGCGCACTTGACTTTTGGCCCTCCCGCTGTGTGCCAGAACCTCGTAGCATCGAGCCGGTGGATGGTCTCGAGCGGGCCTTTCGGACCCCGCGGCCAATTGACCTGGCGCTGACCATGGCTCCACTGTGCAGGGGCGCTGCGGACCCGACCATGAGGATCGAGCCCGACGGCTTCTGGCGGGCGACGAGGACGTTGCAGGGTCCTGCCACCATCCACGTCCGGCGGGTCGGCGATCAGATGATCGCCCACGCCTGGGGAACGGGAGCCGAGTGCGCGCTGGAGGATGTGCTGGCCCTGGTGGGCGCGGAGGACGACGATCGTGCGTTCAGACCGAACCATCCCCTGCTGGTTGACCTGCACCGCCGCTTTCGGGGGCTGCGTATACCCCGCAGCCAGGCGGTGATCGAGGCGCTCGTCCCGACGATCTGCGAGCAGAAGGTCACGAGTGTGGAGGCCCGCCGATCATGGGTAGCCCTGGCGCGCTCCACTGGAGAGCCTGCCCCAGGCCCGACTCAGCTTGCCCCCGGCCTGCTCCTTCCCCCCGCGCCAGGGATCCTGGCCGGCCTGCCCAGCTGGACTTACCACCACTTCGGACTGGAACGCAAGCGAGCAGACACGATCCGCCGGGCCGCGGCATCGGCCAAACGCCTGGAGGAGACCACGACCATGACTCCCGACGCTGCCCGGCGGTGCCTCGCTGCCATTCCTGGAGTCGGCCCCTGGTCGGCGGCCGAGGTGGCGCTGGTGGCGCTGGGGGATCCCGATGCGGTGAGCCTGGGTGACTGGCACCGCCCCCACCAGGTCTCATGGGCGCTCGCCGGGGAGCCACGCGGCGACGACGACCGGATGCTGGAGCTGCTGGAACCGTACCGCGGCCAGCGTGGTCGGGTCCTACGCCTGCTGTCCGCGGGGCATGTGTGGGCGCCGCGCTTCGGTCCTCGAATGCCTACCAGGTCGATCCAGGCTCTCTGAGCCTTCAAGAGAGGTCATCGGTGAGGCCGGAATCCCCACAAAGCGTCTAGCGTGCTCCAGTGGTGACTCCCAAGTCTGGAGCGCGTGGCGGCTCGACCGTCCTGGTGAAGCTCGGGACGGTCGTGTGGGCGCTCGGGACGGTCGTGTGGGCGCTCTTCCCCGCCGGTCCGGCCGCCGCGGCTGCGGTCACTGGCCAGCAAGCCGCGCCGGCCGTGCCCACGAACTCGGTGAGGGCCTTCGGAACAGCGCCCATTCTCGGCGGCAGAGGGTTCGGCTCGGCGTCGCCAGTGCAGGGCATCGCCGCCACGCCCGATGGCCGGGGGTACTGGTTGGTGGCCGCAGACGGCCAGGTCAAGGGATTCGGCGACGCCACGTTGCAGGACTCGCTGCCCGCCAGGCTTCTGGACACGCCGATCGTGGGCATCGCCGCCGCCCCCGATGGGCGGGGCTACTGGCTGGCGGCCGCGGGGGGAGGGGTGTTCGCATTCGGCGACGCGCGCCCCTTTGGAGGGAACTTTCACATTGGCTCGCCAGTGGTGGGCATCGCTTCCACGCCCGACGGGCAGGGGTACTGGTTGGTGGCCGCAGACGGCCAGGTCAAGGGATTCGGCGACGCGACGTTGCAGGACTCGCTGCCCGCCAGGCTTCTGGACGCGCCGATCGTGGGCATGGCCGCCACCCCGGACGGGCGGGGCTACTGGCTGGTGGCCGCAGACGGCCAGGTCAAGGGATTCGGCGACGCGACGTTGCAGGACTCGCTGCCCGCCAGGCTTCTCGACACGCTGATTGTGGGCATGGCCGCCACCCCGGACGGGCGGGGCTACTGGCTGGTGGCCGCTGGGGGCGGGGTGTTCGCATTCGGCGACGCGCCTTACGAAGGACAGGCCTTTGGCTTGTCCGGGGGGGCACCTGCGGTGGGAATCGTCGCTCCCCTGGATGGGGGCTACTGGGTGGCCTACGGCACGGCGGGCGTGGCTCAGCTCGGTCCGGGGATCGCAGGCGCGCTCTCCAATCGGCAGGGGAATGTCACCGCCGCGGTGTACGACGCCCGCACCGGCCAGAGCTTCGTCTTTCAGCCAGGAGATGCACAGGACACTGCAAGCATCGTGAAGGTGGACATCATGTCGGCCCTGCTGCACCAGGTGGCCGGATCTCCAGCGGCACTCACGGGTGCTCAGCAGTCATTGTTGGCGGCCATGATCGAGCTCAGCGACAACAATGCGGCCAGCGCGCTGTGGAACGAGGTGGGCGCTGCGAACGGCGTAGCCGCCTTCAACACCACGGAGGGCCTCACCGGGACTCACCCGGGGCGCTACGGCTACTGGGGCCTCACGACCACCACCGCCCTCGACCAGGTCGATCTAGTCAGTCACCTAGCCTTCCCCAACAAGGTGCTCAATGATGCGCAACGCACCTACGCGCTCTCGCTGATGGAGCATGTGGTGCCCTACGAGGCATGGGGGGTGTCCGGCGGCGTCCCTTTAGGTGTCATCGTGGCCCTCAAGAACGGCTGGCTACCCCTCGGGTCGTCAGGCTGGCAGGTAAACAGCATCGGCTGGGTCGATGGGCAGGGCCGCGACTACGTCATCGCGGTGTTGAGCGTGGGCAGTACGACCGAGAGCTATGGCATCGCGACCATCGAGGGGATCGCGGCGCAGGTGTGGGCCGGCCTGGACCCAGCTCACCCCGCCCCCTGGGCAAGCTGATCTGTCTGCGCTACATTCGCATTCGTGGCCGAGGATCTGGACCAGGACCTGGCGGGAACGATCGGGTGGGTAACCGTGCCGATAGTTGTTGGCCACCCCGGTGAGGTGGTTCTGCCCGTGCGTGGTGGCACTGAAGCCTTCGCCGCCTGGTCGGACGAACCCGTCGCCAAGAACACCCGGGTCGTGGTGGTCGAGTGCCGCTCAGCAAGGTCGGTGACCGTTACGCCCTACGCCTAGAGGGGATCTCCAATGTTGTTCTGGCAAGTTCCAGCGCCCGACGAGGCGATGCTAGTCTCGGGATCCAAGCACAAGGACCCAGAAACTCAGTTCCGGATCGTCACCGGGCACGGCTGTTTCGTCCTGCCGATCAAGCAAAAGGCCAGGATCCTGTCCCTCGCACTTCGTGAGTCCGAGATCGTGGAGGAGTGCGTGACCACCCAGGGGATCCGCCTCCAGGTCAGGGCGGTAGCCGCGTTCAAGGTCGGTGACGACATGGTGTCGATCGCCAACGCGGCCCGACGATTCCTCGCCGAGCAGGACCGGATGGACGAGCTGGTGGGGCGGATCTTCGCCGGCCATCTTCGCTCGATAGTGGGGGGCCTCACTGTCGAGCAGATCATCCGCGAGCGCGACCGGCTGGCCCAGGAGGTCAAGGAGGGCAGTCATTCGGAGATGGAGAAGCTGGGGATCGTGGTGGACGCCCTCCAGATCCAGGAGATCGATGATGCGTCCGGCTACATAAACAACCTCGCTGCGCCACACGCTGCGGCCGTCGCCAGCAGGGCGAGGATCGCCCAAGCCAAGGCCGACCAGGAGGCCACCGAGCGTGAGCAGCAGGCCGCCGCGCTAAAGGCCCAGTACCTTCGAGATACCGAGCTCAAGCAAGCAGGCTTCGCCGCCGAAGTCGAACAAGCCAAGGCCCGCTCGGCCCAGGCCGGTCCCTTGGCTCAGGCGACGGCCTCCCAGGAGGTCATCGAGGCCCAGACCGCGCTGGCCGAGCGAGAGGCTCAGCTGACCGACAAGCGCCTCGCATCACAGGTTCGCCGCCCAGCCGACGCGGAGGCTTACAAGCAGCGCACCCTAGCCGAGGCAGCCAGGGACACCACCAAGCTCAGCACCGAGGCGGAGGCGTTCAAGCAACGAGGGCTTGCCGAGGCCGCCAGGGACACCACCAAGCTGAACGCCGAGGCCGAAGCCAACCGCCGGCGCACCATCGCCGCAGCTGACGCGGAGGCCACCAAGGTCTCCGCAGCTGCCGGTTCCGAGGCCGCCAAGGCTACCGCAGACGGCAATGCCTACTCCCAGCGGGTCGTCGCCACCGCGGAGGCCGACGCCATCAACGCCCGCGCCGATGCCCTCACTGGCCAGAACCAGGCCGTGATCGCGGCCAACAGGCTGGTGAACATCCTGCCAGCCCTGGTCGAGGCGGCAGCCAAGGGCATTGCCGGAGCCAACCTGACTGTGCTCAACGGGGCCGAAGGAGTTAACGAGCTGGTTGCCGGGGTCGTCGGCCAAGGCCTGTCGATATACGAGACCCTGCGCCGCTCGATCAACCCCGTCGCGCCCGTCCCCAGCCGCAACGGCCCGGCGTCGACGACCCCGCCCGGCTCGGGCCCAAGCGCCAGAACACCCACTGCGGAGCCGAGCACGCCCTCCTAAAGCCATGCCTGCGGGACTACACCCGCCGTGTAGGATGGCACAAAAGATCCATCCCGCCTCGGGGCCCAAGTCAGCGATGTCGAGCACAGGGCCCTGCAGGTATCGCGGCTACGGCAGGGCAGTGTATGTGAGCCTTGCGCCGTCGGCGCCGTCTTTAGAAAAACGCGGCATTCCGGCCGAGCCAAAAGCCCGCGAGTGCACTCACTCGCCCACGGCTGATCCGAGAACCCAGTCACCCTCGTAGATGGCGACGGTCTGGCCTGGGGCGACCCGCCGCTGGGGCTCGGCCCAACGCAGGGAGGAGCCCACAAAGACAGCCCGGCGGGCCGGACCATGCGCACTGGTCTGTGCCAGCACCGTTGCACCCGGCACCAACGGCTGTGCGATCCAGGAAAGGGAGCCCAACGCCACCCGGTCGCTCAGTAGCTCAGCTTCGCTACCTACCACCACCGTGGCCTCGGCCACGTCGACCGACAGGACGTAGCGACGAGAGCCCGCCGGCCCGGCCCCGATGCCGTGCCGCTGCCCGACGGTGACCAGCTCCACTGCGGGCACAGCGCCGATTAGCTGGCCGCCCGCATCGACGAGCCTCCCAGGGTGCAGGGTCATCCGCTCGGCCAGGAATCCGGCCCGACCACCGGACCCGCCGGCCCGACCACCGGACCCGCCGGCCCGACCACCGGACCCGCCGGCCCGACCACCGGACCCGCCGGCCCGACCAGCACCGGACGTGATGAAGCAGACATCCTGGCTGTCGGCCTTGTCCGCCGTGCGCAACCGCAGCGCCGCCGCCCTGGCCCGAACCTCGGCCTTGTGCATCTCCCCCACTGGGAACAAGCACCGAGCCAGCTGGGCCTGGCCCAGCATGGAGAGCACGTAGGACTGATCTTTGGCACTGTCCTGACCGCGCAGCAACCCCCAGCCACCGCCCTCGTCGTGGACAACCCGAGCGTGATGTCCGGTAGCCAGCGCATCGAAGCCCAGCGCCATCGCCCGGCCAAGCAGCCGGTCGAACTTGAGCCGCCGGTTGCACTCCACGCACGGGTTGGGAGTGGTGCCGGCCGCGTGTGCCCGAACATAAGGCGCCACAACCGCCTCGGTGAACTCGGCCCCAAAGTTGAACACGTGATGCGCGATCCCCAGCTGCTGGGCCACCCGCCGTGCGTCGTCCACGTCGGCCACCGAGCAGCAGCCCGAGTCGCTCGGGCCGCCCCACAGCTTCATCGTCGCACCGACCACCTCGTGGCCCGCGTCCACCAACTCGGCGGCGGCCACCGAGCTGTCGACACCGCCCGACATCGCCACCAGGACTCTCATGATCGGCTCAGCTCCAGGCAACCACGGTGTCCCGAAGGCGGGCGACTGCCTTGGGGATCACAGCCAGGGCATGATCGATCTCGGCGTCGGTGCTGCACCAGCCCAGCGACAGGCGCACGCTCTCCCCAACCTCGGCCGCCGACCAACCCATGGCGCTGAGCACGTGGCTGGCCTCGGTGGCGCCACTGGAGCACGCCGAGCCAGCCGAGGCACAAACCCCGACATCGTCCAACAGCACCAGCAACGCTTCGGCCTCCACGCCACTGAAGCGAAGGTGGCAGCTCCCGGCGACCCTGTGAGGCGCCCTGGCAACAGTCGCAGCCGCCCCGGCCCCCGTCGCCACCGCTCCGCCGGCCAGTCCCGCCCCGGCCCCCGTCGCCACCGCTCCGGGCACGCTCTCCAGCAACCGCTCGGAGAGCCGGTCCCGCAAGGCGCCCACCCGCCGCACGGTATCGGCTCGTGCCGCCATGGTGGCCCGAGCGGCCGCAGCCATCGCCACTATGCCGGCAACATTGGGCGTCCCGCTCCGCCGGTCCCGCTCCTGGCCGCCCCCGTGAAGGATCGGCCGCAGCGCCACGCGATCCCGCACCACCAGGGCACCCACACCCTTGGGGCCACCGAACTTGTGCGCACTGACCGATACCAGATCCGCATCGGCGGTCATCGCAGCGACATCCAGCCAGCTGAACCCCTGAACTGCGTCCGTGTGCACCGCCGCCCCGGGCGAGCGCTCCCGGACCAGCGCCACTACCTCGTCCAAAGGAGAGATGACACCCACCTCGTTATTGGCCAGCATCACCGAGACCAGGCTGACCTGCGATCCCAAGACTGCCGCCAGCTGGTCCAGGTCCACGCAGCCATCGGGACCCACGCCCACCACGGTCCCCCCGGCGGCGGCAACCGCCCGCAGCACAGCGTGATGCTCGGCCGCCGGACACACCACCACCCCGCCACGAGCGGCGTGCACCCCCCCGATAGCCAGGTTGTCGGCCTCCGTCCCCCCAGAGGTGAACACCACCTGTCCGGGCTGGCACCCCAGCACCTCGGCCATCGTGTCCCGAGCCTCGTCCAGCGCCAGGCACGCCGATCGGGCCACCGAGTGGGCGCCCGACGGGTTGCCGAACCGGTCGGTCAGGAAGGGGAGCATGGCGGCCACGGCTTCGGGCCGCATTGGCGTCGTGGCCGCATGATCCAAATAGGCACTGGGCATATTCTGATGAGCTTAGAAGCCCTTACGAAATCGTGCCCTGTGCTTTCAAGCCTCCGTTCCCACTCACCCGCCTCCGCCCCCCACATTGGCCGAGATGATCGTCGAGACGCCAGGCACCGTGCCGTCGGCCTGGATCTGGGCGGGCGTGACCCCCGAGCCCGGAACCAGCTCGGAGGTGAAGAAAGCGGTGGTGACCTTCTCGGTCACTGGTAGCTGTTTGCGGGCCAGCTCGACGAGCTCTGTCGGTGGCATGCCCGTGTAGAAAGCCCCCAGCGCGGTGGGGTCCAAGGAGTACGGCGTCCAGTGGGTGCCGTCCATGATCGACAGGTAGTACCTGGCGCCCGAGGAGTCGGCTTGGTAGAGCGCTGCGCTGGAGGCCGGCGTGTTGAGCACCGGATCGTTGAGTCCTTGGACGACCAGCAGCGGGGAAGGGTTGGGGGCGCTGAAGTAGGTTCCGCCCGCGCCGGGCAGCTCCGCTCCGGAAAGGACGACGGTTGCCCCGATCCCCGGATAGGTACAGCAACTGTCGTAGGCCACTGCGGACATCACGTCCCCCCCGTCGGAATGTCCCGCCAGCCCGATGGCCCTGGGATCGATGATCCCTTGCAACACGTTGTTGGGTGAGTGGCCGAGGGTGAGCATCGACTCGATCACAGTGGCGACCTCGCCCGGCTCGTTGAGATCGTCGGACTCCTCTGGCGAGGAGCTTTGGGCGTTGGTGTGGGGAAAGATTGGGGCGGCGACCACAAATCCGGCCTTGGCCCAAGCCTGCAGGAGGTCCGAGTAATAGGTGGGCAGAGCCAGATACCCCTCGGCGAACACGATGAGGGGATGGATGCCCGGGAGCGGAGCTCCACTGGCGGTCGTCGGGTAGTAGACGACCGTCGGTAGCGCTACGCCATTCGACTGGTCGGTGAAGGTGGGCACGAATGTCCCGAAGTAGCGGGATGCCACCAGTGACGGCGGCGGGATGGTGGTCGTGGTGGTAGTCGCTGCGGGGGGCTGGGTGGTCGCTGTCGTCCCGCGGCTGCCAACGGTGGCCGTGACCGGCGGCTTCTTGGGATCCTGGACCGTAGAGCCTGCGCCCAGGCCGGCCCAGGCCGCTACTCCCAGGAGCACCACCACTGTTCCGAGGACCGCCCAGGCCTGTGCAGGAGTCCAAGGCCTGCGCCTGAGGTGGGCAGGCCGGCGACCGCGGCCTCCGGGGGTACGGCCTCCGGGGGTATGGCCTCCGGGGGTATGCCCAGGGGCCGCTCGGTCAGGGACCTGGCGGTCATCCCGCCCTGGCTTGCCCGCAACAGGGTTGACCCGCACGACCGGACGTCTGGGGGGCTGGGGGCCGTCAGGGCGTTGAGGGCCGTCAGGGCGTTGAGGGCCGTCGGGCACTTGGCTCATCCGCCCAGCCTGGCAAGCATCACGACGAAGGCCGCTACCACCGCGATGTCGACGGCACCCGCAGCACGCGAGGCTCGCCGCGCTGGTTCGTCGATGGAAGCAGTCTCTCCCTCATTCACGATCGAGGCTATGCGGCGCTCTGCGGGCCACACCACACCGGCTGCGAGTATCGCCGCGAACAGCCACAGCCCCGAGCCGATCCACAGCCAGGGCTGGCCCAAGTCGCCGCCTCCACCCATCCCCGCCAGGATCAGGCCAAACACGGGGACCCCGAACATGACGCGCGAAGCCCAGTTCGGACCAGGACGAAAGTACCGTCTCACTGAGTCAGGGACCGCGCCGTGATCTGGCCAGGGTCTCGCCAGGCTGGCATAGGCACCAGTCACACCAACGCTCCCGAATCCCACGACAGCACAGAGTATGTGGGCGGCCAGCACGACCTCGAACAGCGCAGTATCGTTCCTCATCGGCGAGACATTCTGACATCACCCAGGCGACCTGGGGACGCGCTACGGTGGCACCTTGCCGCCCTGGCTTCCCAGGCCGGCCTCGCCGCCGTACACTGCCAGTGCCAGATCGCCAACCGGAGCCAGATGAAGAGCCAGCTACGCCTCGATCCAATGACCGGCCGTTGGGTGGTCGTCAGTGTGGAGCGCCTCGAGCGCCCTGCCGCGTTCACGCCCCGGACCCTGCCAGTGCAAGCCGATCCCACCAGGCCGTGCCCTTTCTGCCCCGGCAACGAGGAGGCCACCCTCCCTGCCCTGGAGACCTACGGCACCTCAGGCGCCTGGATGGTGCGCGTGGTCCCCAACTTGTACCCAGCATTTTCCGGTGACGAGCCGATGGTGGTCACCACCAAGGGCCCGATCTTCTCCCAGGCGCCGGCCAGCGGGATCCACGAGGTGCTCATCTTGTCGCCTGAGCACGCCGCGTCGTGGGCCGACCTGGCCGACGAGCAGCTGAACGCAGTGATGGCTGCGCTGCGGGACCGGACCCTTGCGCATGAAGGTACGCCGGGACTACGCTACAGTCAGGCGATCGTCAACTCCGGACGGGAGGCCGGCGCGTCCATCGAGCACCCCCACGGCCAGCTCTTGGGCATGTCGTTCGTTCCCCGTGAGCTGGTTGACGAGCTCGCCGGGTTTGCCCGCTTCAGCGGTAGCTGCTTGCTGTGCACCGCCGTGCACGCCGAGTCCGACGTCGGCCAGCGGGTTGTGGAGATCACCGACGAGGCGGTCGTGCTCTGCCCGTTCTGGAGCGGGCTCCCCTTCGAGATGATGGTCCTGCCCCGGCGTCACGGCGCCCACCTGCACCGGTCCAGCATCTCCGAGCTGGAGGCCATCGGCCACTCGATCCGCAATGCCGTCCAGCTGATGCGCGATCGGCTCGGTGACATTGCCTACAACTTGGTCTTTCACTCAGCGCCCTACCGGGTGTCGGGCACTTACCACTGGCACGTCCACATCCTTCCCAAGCTCACCACCCTTGCCGGATTCGAGCTGGGAACCGGCGTGCTCATCAACATCGTGGCTCCGGAGCAAGCCGCTGCCGAGCTGCGCGCCACGATCTCGGCAAACCCCGCCGCCAGATAGCGACGGGCAAGTTGGGCACGCCCCTTCGACCTGGAACTGAACATGTGGCTCAAAGCGCCAGTCAGTGGTCATCCAGCAGCATGAACGTCTCGAGCGCGACTCAATCTCGAAAGAGACAAGGTTCGAGCTCGTCAAGTGGTATATGAGACCGCCTGGTCACCCCTCACATCTCATCTTCTCGGGACCTGACGCTCCCTGCCCACAGGCGCCACGCCACCGCCGGTCCCTACCTGGCGCGTTCGGCGTCCGGCTCATCGATCGCTTGCCGGGACGTGACATATACGCAACGTAAGGCATATATACTGGCTTCATGGCGAAGCACTTGGTTGATCTCGACGAGAAGACGCTCAGCGCAGCTCGCGCGGAGCTGGGCACCACCACGATCAAAGACACCGTGAACGAGGCGCTGCGCCGGGCTACATCCCGTCGGGAACGTCGAGTAAGCGGCGCGATGGACCTGCTGGCAGCTGCCCACCTTGAGGATCGTGCCGAAGCGTGGCGCTGACATTCCTCCGCGACACCAGCGTGGTGAAGCGACTCGGCCGTCTGCAGGTCCGCGGGGTCGTCGAGCCACTGGCCGCGGCCGGCGAGCTTGCGCGGCCCAGCATCTGCGA
>JAVKSL010000051.1:0-3846 GCA_039583695.1 Acidimicrobiales bacterium
CGAGTGGAGGTGGCGGGAATCGAACCCGCGTCCTTCGGGCTCGCAACGGGACTTCTCCGAGCGCAGCCGGTGGAGGGGTCTCGGGCCTCGCATCGTCACCGGCATCGGTGCGAGGCCCCAGCCGACTTGGTTGTCCCCGCCGGCCCGTCGACACGGCCGGTCGGGTAAGCCCCGCTAGATGGCGTCTGTGACCGGTCCGCAGGGCTGGGACCGGGCAGGCGTCGCTACTGTCTAGGCAGCGAGTGCGGCGTTTGAGCCGGCGTTTGTATTGTTTTCCGGCTCTTTAACGTGGCTCCGGAGACCACGGCTCGCTTCTCCCGTCTTGATGACCAAAGTCGAAGCCTGTCACCCCCTTGTCAAGGTACAACACCACTCTACCGTGTCACTCGCCCCGACGGCCCCTCGAGTAGGCCCGGGCCATGTCCATCTTGGCGTCCCGCTCGGCCAGCGCGGCCCGCTTGTCGTAGGTCTTGCGGCCCCTGGCGAGGGCCAGCTCGACCTTGGCCCGCCCGTCCAGAAAGTAGATCGACAGCGGCACCAACGTCAGTGACTGCTGCTTGACCTGCCCGAGCAATTGGTCGATCTGGCGGCGGTGGAGCAGCAGCTTGCGGGGGCGGTCAGGGTCATGGCTCCCGAAGCCCACCGCCTGGGCGTAAGGCGACACGTGCATCCCGAGCAACCACACCTCCCCGTCCTCGATCCGGGCGTAAGAGTCACGAATCTGGACCATGCCCGCTCTGAGCGACTTCACCTCGCTGCCCACTAGGGCGATCCCGCACTCGTAGGTCTCGACGATGTCGTAATCGTGCCGGGCCCGCCGGTTCTGAGCCACCCGGCGCCCGGGCCCGCCCTTCTCGCCGGGCCGGGAATTGAGAGCGGAGGGCATGGGACTCGACGGTAGCGTCGGGCTGCGATGCTCCGTCTACCGCACCCTGCCTGGCTGGACATGATCGCTCACTGCCTAGCCGGGCTGCCGGAGGAGGCTTGCGGCCTCCTGGCGGGGGACCCGGCCACCGACGGCGCCGTCGAGCGGTGCTACCCGACCACCAACGTCGCGCACTCGGCGCGCCTGTATGTGGTCGAGCCCCGGGACCACCTCCGAGCGGACCGAGACGCCGACTCCCGGGGCTTGCAGATCATGGGGGTATTCCACTCCCACACCCACACCGACGCTTACCCCTCGCCCACCGACGTGGCCCAGGCCCCCGACCCGGCGTGGCACTACGTGCTGGTCTCGCTCCGCCACGACGTACCCGTGGTCCGCTCCTACCGGATCCTGGACGGGAAGATTCACGAGGAGCAGGTTGTTCTCGAAGACGGGTAGAATGACGACCCATCAAGTCAACAATCGGAGGGGACCGTGCCTGTCGAAGTCAGACTTCCAACTGTTCTGCGGCCTCATGCGGCCGGAAGCTCGGCGGTGGAGGCCCAAGGGGCGACCATCGGTGAGGTGCTGGGCGACCTGACGGCTCACTTTCCAGGGATGGCCGGCCAGGTGCTGACCTCCGACGGGAGCCTTCATCGCTTCGTGAACGTCTACGTCAACGACGACGACGTGCGCTACCTGGACAAGCTGGACACCAAGGTAAGCGACCACGACGTGGTCTCGATCCTGCCCGCCGTGGCGGGCGGGGCAGGCTAGGGACCAGGAAACCGGCGAGAGCACGGCAGGGGGACTGGCACAAATGGGCGCCCGGCGCAGCGTGCTGGACCTTATCGGCAACACCCCCATGGTGGAGGTCTCCGAGCTGAGCCCAGCCCCGGGCGTGCGAATCCTGGCCAAGCTGGAGGGGCGCAACCCCGGTGGCTCGGTCAAGGACCGCATCGCTTTGTCCATGGTCGAAGAAGCCGAGAAGGACGGGACCCTATCTCCCGGCCAGACCCTGCTGGAGCCGTCCTCGGGCAACACGGGCATCGGCCTGGCGATGGTGGCTCGGGTCAAGGGCTATCCGGTCAAGATCGTGATGCCGGCCAACGTGTCGATCGAGCGCCGCCAGTTGCTCGCCGTGTGGGGGGCCGAGATCATCGAGTCACCTGCTTCGGAGGGCTCCAACGGAGCGGTGCGCATGGCCCAGCGCATGGCCGGGGAGCACCCGGAGTACGCCTTCTTGTACCAGTACGGCAACCCGGGCAACCCCCGGGCTCACTACGAGGGAACCGGACCGGAGATCTGGCGGGACTGCCCGGAGGTGACGCACTTCGTCGCCGGGCTGGGCACCAGCGGCACCCTGCTCGGCGTCGGTCGCTACCTGAAAGAGCGCAACCCGGACCTTCAGGTGTGGGCTGTCGAGCCTCCCTCGGGCGAGATGGTGGACGGGCTGCGCAACCTGGACGACGGCTACATCCCGCCGATCTTTTCCGACTGGGGCGGGCCGGAGCTGCTGGACCGCAAGGCGGTGATCGGGCCACGCGACTCGATCTGGTGGACACGGCGGCTCGCGGAAGTGGGCATATTCTGCGGCATCTCCTCGGGTTGTGCCATGGCCGGAGCGGTACGCTGCGCCCTGGCGATCGGCGAGGGCGTGATCGTCACCGTCTTCCCCGACGACGGCTGGAAGTACCTTTCCACCGACGCCTGGACCGGGGACCTGGACGCCGTCGTGGAGCGG
Source organism: Acidimicrobiales bacterium (assembly GCA_039583695.1). GTDB lineage: Bacteria > Actinomycetota > Acidimicrobiia > Acidimicrobiales > JAJPHD01 > JAVKSL01. Next base: position 2,610 of record JAVKSL010000051.1, read on the forward strand.
GCCAAGCACATCATGTACTTCTGAGGTGGACGACCGGCCCATCGGCGTGTTCGACAGCGGGTTCGGCGGCCTGTCCGTGGTGCGGGCGCTGATCGACCTGGCGCCGGGAGAGGACCTGATCTACGCGGGCGACACAGGGCGCTACCCCTACGGGCCGCGGCCCCAGGCACAGGTCCGTGACTTCGCCGAGCAGATCGCCCGCTGGCTCGTGCGCGAGGGCGTCAAGATGGTGGTGGTCGCCTGTAACACGGCATCGGCGGCGGCACTGGAGCTTCTGCGCTTCGAGCTGGATGTGCCGGTCCTTGGAGTAATAGAGCCAGGTCTGCGTGCAGCACTGCGGGCCACCCGCAACCAGCGCGTCGCAGTGCTGGCCACCGTGGGCACGGTTGCCTCGGGCGCATACGAGAGAGCGGCGCTGGAGCTGCGGTCGCGTGCCAAGCTGGCGTGCGTGGCCTGCCCGGGCCTGGTCGAGCTGGTGGAGCGGGGTGAGTGTGACGGGCCCGCGGCGCAGGGGCTGGTCTCTGCGCTGTGCGCGCCGCTGGGGGATGTGGACACGCTGTTGCTGGGCTGCACCCATTATCCGTTCCTGGCCCGTACGATCGCGGATGTGATGGGTCGGGACGTGGTGCTGGTGTCATCGGCAGAGGAGACCGCTTTCGAGGTGCGTGAGATCCTCACCCAAACTGGCCTGGGGCGGCGCAGCGCGGCCAAGGGTTCCCACCGGTTCTACTCGTCGGGGGATCCAGCGGTCTTCGTCGAGCTGGGGTCCCGGTTGCTCGGCCCCGAGCTGGCCCACGTCGAGGTGGCCTCGTGGGATTGACCCTCACCGTCTTGGGCTGCGACGGGGGGTATCCGGGCCCGGGTGGGGCAACCAGTGGATACCTGGTTCAGGCTGGGGCTCTCGCGATCCTCGTCGACCTGGGCCACGGCACCCTCGCCAACCTCCAGCTCCATCACGATCTGCGTGCCCTGGATGCGGTGATGCTCAGCCACGAGCACCCGGATCACTGGGGCGACCTGGAAGCCCTGGCGGTGGCCCGAATGGGTCTCAACGGGTGCCCCGCGCTGGCTGTGTATGCGCCCGGCGGCCTGAGGCGGCATGTCTATCACGACCGACCAGGGCTCTTCGATTGGCACGAGGTGGCCGGTGGGGACCGGGTGTCGCTGGGCGATGTCGAGGTGGGTTTCGCCCGGACCGACCACGGCCCCGAGACACTGGCGATGCGCATCGACACCG
>JAVKSL010000051.1:3946-21171 GCA_039583695.1 Acidimicrobiales bacterium
TGCGAACCGCGAGCATGGTCCGGGACTACACCGAGCTGGCGGCCGGGTCCGTCCTGGTCGGCATGGGCCGGACCAAGGTGCTCTGTACCGCCTCGGTGGGGGACCGGGTGCCCCCCTGGCTGCGGGGTGGGGGCAAGGGCTGGGTGACTGCGGAGTACTCGATGCTGCCCGGGGCCAGTGCCGAGCGGGTCGAGAGGGAAGCGGCCAAGGGCCGCCAGTCTGGCAGGACCCAGGAGATCCAGCGCCTGATCGGGCGCTCGCTGCGCTCGGTCACAGACCTTCGGGCGATGGGCGAGCTGTTGGTGGTGTGCGACTGCGACGTGCTCCAGGCTGACGGGGGTACCCGCACCGCGTCGATATGCGGGGCGTGGGTGGCGCTCCACGACGCATTCAGCCGCCTCGTTGCGTCCGGTCGGATCGGCGCCCACCCGCTGAGCGAGGCTTGTGCGGCGGTGTCGGTGGGGGTGGTGGATGGGACCTGCCTGTTGGATCTGGACTACAGCGAGGACGTGCGCGCCGAGGTGGACATGAACGTGGTGATGACCACCTCGGGACGGTTCGTGGAGGTCCAGGGCACAGCGGAAGGCCAGCCTTTCAGCCGCTCCGAGCTGGACGAGCTGTTGAGCCTGGGCGAGCACGGTATTTCCCAGCTCCTGGAGCTGCAGGCGGCGACGATCGCTTCCCCGCCGAGCAAGCGGCCGTAGGTGCGGCCGGAGGCTCAGCTGGGCCAGGTCCGTCGGGTGCGCCTGGTCCTGGCTACCGCCAATCCGCACAAGGCAGCCGAGATCGCGGCCGTGCTCGGCTCGGTGCCGGGCCTAGAGCTGGTGGCCCGGCCGGGCGATGTCGCCGAGGTGGAGGAGACGGGCGAGACCCTGGAGGACAACGCACGGCTCAAGGCCGGGGCACTGGCGCAGGCGACAGGTGAGGCCGCGGTGGCCGACGACACAGGCTTGGAGGTGGCCGCGCTGGGCGGTGCTCCAGGGGTGCGCTCGGCCCGGTACGCGGGGGAGGGGGCGAGCTATGCGGACAACGTGGCCAAGCTGCTCGAGGCGCTTGCCGGCGAGGCCGACCGCCGGGCCAGGTTTCGCACGGTCGCACTGGTGACCTGGCCCGACGGGCGGGAGGTCGTCGCCTCCGGCGAGGTGGAAGGCTCGATCGCCCTGGCAGCACGAGGCAATCGGGGATTCGGCTACGACCCGGTCTTCGTACCTTCGGGCGGCGACGGCAGGACCTTCGCCGAGATGAGCCTGAAGGAGAAAGAGGCGGTCTCCCACCGCGGGCGGGCATTCCGGGCCCTGGCGGCGGCGCTCGCCGGGACAAGCGATCGCGCTTAGCTTAGCGCGCTGTTCGGTGCATAAGCGCGATCACTTCGCCGCGATGCCCCGCTCGCCCGAGCGCCGAGGACCGCATTTGAGCGGCTTCGCCGCCCAGGTTGTTCTCGTAACGGCCCTAACCCAGGCGGGCAAGGGCATCACGGATTGCCGCTGTCGTGGCCGCGCGCGCAGCCAGCGGCCCGAGGCGGTCGAGCTGGCGCTTCGCCGCCAGGGCCATCGCGCCACGCAGGTCCTGATCGGTCCGCGCCCGGTGGATGGCCGCCGCCATCACTTTCGGATCTGGATAGTCCAACAAGACGCCCGCTCCACCCAGCGTCTCGGGGACTGCGGCTGACCCCAATGCGACGATCGGCAGCTCGTGACTCATGGCCTCCAGTAACGGAACGCAGAATCCCTCGTGTGCCGAGGCGCAGACGAATACGTCGGCGTTTCGGTAATGGGCAGCCAGCTCCGCCCCAGTCACTGATCCGGTAAGCCGGACTGCCTCACCGAGGCCCAGCTCGGCGGCGTAGCGAACCAGGGAATCCCTGTATGTCTGTGATGCCGCCCCACCGACCAGGTGGAGGCGGGCATGAGGGTCATACGCCCGGCGATAGGCCGCCAGGGCGCCGATCAGGAGGTGCTGACCCTTGTGGGGGGAAAGCCGGCCCACGAAGAGCAGCTCCGCTCCGCCTCGACCGGCCTCCAGGTCGCCTAGGGCCGTCCCGTCCACCTCGCTGTCGGGCCCAGTCAGCTCCACCAGCGGTGCCAGGATCACTGGCTCGACGAACCCGGCACTGCGGAGCTCACCCCCGCTGTAGGCCGAATTGGCAAACGCCGCGGTCGTGGCGGGGGCGAGCCGGCGGAGCTGGGTCCACCCGGTGGCCGACGCCATCCCCAGACCCGGGTCCCAAGCCTCCAGGAACCGTCGGGGGGTGATGTTGTGGAAGTAGAGCCACTTGGGCTCCGGCCGGGCTAGCAGGTAATCCGCCACCGGGCTGCCCATGGATCCCTGGTAGAGCAGGACCGCTCGGTCGAATTTCGCGCCGTAGGTCCTATACGGGCGGGCCCGGCCCTCGAAGCCAGACCGCACCTCGCCGGCGAAGATCTCCGAGCGCAGGCCCATCTCCAGGAGGAGCGCTTGCACGGCGAGGGTATGTGCACCTATCGCGTCCCGGGGGGCAAGGGAGGGGACGAACTGGTGGACACCGGGCGTCAAGGCCAGGGATGGGCGGCAGGCCGCGTGCCTACGACGGCGAAGCTGGTGGGGCCGCTGAGCAAGGCGGCGATGCGGGCCAGCTCCAAGTCGGCCGGGGCAGGCGAGGGCTCGGAACCCGGGCCGGGCGACGGACCAAGGAGCACTTCGATGTTGGACAGGCCCTCCGAGCCGAGCATCCAGGCCCAGGTCTCGGGGTGCAGTGGTCGCCCAGGCGCGAGGTCGGCCTCCACCAGGCCCGGTCCCGGGCCGTCCAGGCCGACACGTCGGGCCAGCCAAGCGCCGGGTGTGATCCCGAGCACCACCACCGCCCCCCCAGGTCTGAGCTTGGTCGCGGCTAGCGCTGCCAGCTCTCTCTGTGCACCCACCTCGATGCGGTCCACGCAGCCGCTAAGCACCAGCCCGCCCAGGCTGTTGTCCTCCAGAGCCCGCAGGTGGTCGAGCGGATCGGCCCAAAGAACGTCGAGACCGAGGCCAACCCCTCGCGCGTCGGCCCCAACCGTCGCCAGCACCGCCTGGTCCAACAGGTCCGCACTGGGATCAATCCCGTAGGCGTCGATCCCAGCGTCACTGAGCCGGCGCAGAAGCTCACCGCTCCCACACTCGGCGTGCAGCACCGACCTGGGCGCACCCACCGGAGCTGTGCTCAGGCGTTCCACCACCAGGTCTGCCCAGGCACCCAGGTCGACAGGAGCGCCCCGCTCGGGCGGCGGCAACTCGACAGGAGCGGCGGCCTCCAAGGCGCTCACCCGCTCGTCCAAGAGGTGCAGCACCCGCACCGTCGAGGCCATGAACCTGTTCAGCTGGGCGGCCAGATAATCCAGGTACCACGCCATCAATCGCCGGAGCAGCTGCTTGGCCGCGCTGCCGCCAGGGAGGTTGGAAGCTGTCGGGACCTCCACGTCGACATAGGAGACGCTCTCCAAGTGTCGTAGCGCCGCCGCAGTCTCGCGCTCGATAACCCCAGTAGGCACCACCTGAGCGAACGTGTCCTCCAAGCGCCGCTCGAAGCTGGGAGGAAACACCCCAGATGCGCGCAGGCGCCGCACCTCCTGTTCGATCTCCCGGCGAACCTGGTCCATCAGGGCAGCTGCCGGGGAGTGATCACCGGCAGGGACGTCACTGCCAGCAGGGACGTCACCGCCAGCAGTGCCCACCGCGCCAGTCGTGCCCACCGCGCCAGTCGTGCCCACCGCGCCAGTCGTGCCCACCGCGCCAGTCGTGCTAACCGGCGCGTCACCCCGAGCCGCGCTCACCGGGGCGCCCCCTGGTCGATCTGGACGCGGCCCGGCACATCCAACGGCTCGTCCACCTCGACGCGCACCCTCACGGCCAGCAGCAGCTGGCCGGTCACCTGGCTGGGGTTCATCACCTCGAAGTAGTGCTCCTGCTCCTTCCAGTCGTGCACCTCGCCGCCGACCTGGATTCCCAGGGACACCGCGAACCTCCCATCGAGCAGGGGCACCGAGTCGAAGTCGAAGACGACCTCACCGGAACCTTGCAGGGTCCCCAACCGCACTCCTAGCTGGTCCGTGTTGGCGGCGTACACCAGCTCTCGGTTCGGGTTGAAGATCGAGACGCTGAACATCGGGTCCTCCACCGCCACCGGTGCCCGCCAGCCGACCCTCAACCTGAGCGGGTCACCCGAGATCAGATAGGCCTGCTCCGGGCTCCGGCTGTGCTCGATGCTAACCGCCCCGATCTGCATCCGGTCGCTCCCACCCGCCACCGCGCGCCCGGCCTCCTCCATTTCGATCACCACCGGCTCCTCGGTCAGCGAGTCTGACAGCGCCTCGCCCGCCCGCAGTAGGCACTCGCGATAGATACGGATCACCTCACCGGGAGCTCCCTGCCCGACGATCTTGCCGTGGTCCAGCACAAAGGCCCGGTTGCAGATGACCCGCACCTGGTCTGGCGAATGCGTCACCAGGATGATGGTCCGGCCCTGGGACTGGAACAGCTGGATCCGCTCCAGGCACTTGCGCTGGAAGTTCTCGTCCCCCACGGCCAGCACCTCGTCGACCAGCAACACCTCGGGTTCGAAGGTCACCGCCACCGCGAAGCCCAACCGTGCCTGCATGCCTGAGGAGTAGAACCGGATCTGGTTGTCGATGAAGTGCTCCAGCTCGGCAAACGCCACGATCTCGTCGAAGCGCCTCTCGACGTCGTGCCGGCCCATTCCCAGCAGCGCCGCGTTCAGGTAGATGTTGTCCCGCCCCGACAGCTCCGGGTGGAACCCTGATCCCAGCTCCAGCATGGCGGCCAGCTGGCCTCGCACAAGGATCCGCCCCGAGGTGGGCTGCAGGATCCCAGCAATGCACTTGAGCAGGGTGGACTTTCCCGAGCCGTTGTGGCCGAGCAGGCCCACAGTCTCGCCCTGGCCGATCTCGATGTCGACATCGGCCAGCGCCCAGAGGTCCTCGTGAGGCATGTTGTTCATGTGGATGATGCGTTCTTTGAGCGATGTGTACTTCTCGTGGTACAGCCTGAAACGCTTGGACACCCCCTCAACCCGCACCGCAGGCGTCGCCATCGGCTACAGCTCCTCGGCGAAGTTGCCCTCGATGCGCCCGAACACGGTCAGTGCCACGAACAACAGCACCACCGAGAAGCCCAGCGCTATCAGCACGTGCCACAGATACCACCAATCGCCGGTGTTGGGCAGCAGCTGGGCGCTCTTGAGGAGCGAGGAGCCAGGCTTGAGGGACTTGAGCGCCGACGCCGGCCTGCCCCCGAACGGCTGGGCGTAGATCGCCCGCTGGAAGGAGACCACGATGTCGGTGAGCGGGTTGAGCAGCGGTAGCCAGGCGGGTAGGTGGTGGCCGGCGAGCTTGGTGGAGATCTCGGAGTAGGCGTAAACGATCGGCGTGGCCCAAAACCAGGCCACACCGACCAGGATCTCGATCAGGTGCGCCATGTCCCGCAGGTACACGTTGAGCGCGGCCAGCAGGACGGCCAGCGCCGCGCACAGGACTATCAACGTGAAGAACGCCGGGATCACCAAGGGCAGGTAGTGAAGCGAGTGGAGCACCGGCTGGTAGCGCATCGCCACCAGGGCGATGACCAGGATGATCGCCTGGAAGAAGAAGAAGACCACCGCAGCGCCCACCGACGCCAGCGCCAGGATCTCCCGGGGAAAGGCCACCTTCTTGACGATGGAGGCGTTGTTCACCACCGCCCCGGTTGCGTTCATCGTGGCGTAGTTGAACAGGTTGTACACCACCAGGCCCGACATCAAGAAGATCGCGAAGGCCTGGATCCCGCTGCCCAGCACCTTCTCGAAGACGAACCAGTAGACCAGCAGCGTGAAGGCGGGGTTGAGCAGGGACCACAAGAACCCCAGCACGCTGGATTTGTACTTGACCTTCAGCTCCTTGCGCACCAGCCCCAGGAACAGGCTGCGATACCGCCACATGTCCGCCAGCCGGGCAAGGACCTTGACGTCAGCTGAGACAACCCGCACGGGGACGTCGTCGGCGAGCACCTCCGCCGGCACGGTGACGGCCTGCGACACGGTCGTGATCACCCCGGCATCGTAGGCGATGAGGGGAGCGGCGCGGGCGCACCAGGGGTCAGTGGGCGCAGGTCTTGAGGCGAAATGAGCTTAATTGCTATGAAGGCCTCCTGCCCACTCACGCCCGGTTCGCCACCTGGCTGACGAAGCGCTGGTATCGCTGGATCACCACAGGCCAGGTGAAGTTGGCCTCCACGTAGCGTCGCCCGGCCTCGCCCAGCGCCCGGCGCAGGGGGGCATCGGCGAGAATGCGGTCGAGGAGCACCTCGAAGCTGGCGTAGTCGGTGAACCAAGCCCCGCCGCCGGAGCGCTCGCAGTGCTCCCTGGTCGGATCGCAGCGACCGTTCACCATGACCGGGATGCCCGCGCTCCAGGCCTCCACCACCACCAGGGAGAAGGACTCCAGGGCGGAGGGCGAGACCAGGGCCGTGGCACCCTCGATGAGCCCCCACTTGGTGGGCTCGTCGACCGGCCCCGTGACCACGATGTCGGGGTGCGCAGGCGGGGTGTCGACCACCGGGCCCACGAACACCAGGGCAATCGAGCCGGGCCGGCGGCGCTTGTAGGCAAGGAATGCCTTGGCGAGCGCATCGGCACCTTTGGGGCCGTCGACCCGGCCGATGCAGACCAGGTAGGGACGGTCGGGGACGGCTCCGGGATCGGCTTGGGCGTGGCGCTCGACGCCCAGGCCCAGCACAATCTGGGGGCGCTCGGCGAGGCCGAACAGGCGCTGGACCAGCGCCCGCTCGGTGTGGGTATGAAAGACCAGGCCGCCCGCGCTGGCGAAGACCTCGGGGAACACAGGGAGGCGGAGCGGGGCCTCGTCGTGAGCCGCAGCGTGGAGGACCGCTCGGTGGCTCAGCCGGGGCACTCCCTTGACCGTCGGGTAGTACAGGTACGGGTAAAAGGCCACGATGTCAGCCTCGCTCGACGCGACCGCTTCGACGAGATCGGGACAGATCGGCCCCTGTAGGTCTATCCAGCGCTCGGCCTCGGCGCGGGTCGCGGCCTCGGGGCTGGCGAGCAGGCGGCCCGAGTACGGGTGGAAGCCCGGGTCCCGACCCTTGGCCGAGGCCAGGCGGTGGACCGTCACGCCCCCCTCGGTGGCCGTCCCCGGCGGGAGCGCGTCTTCCCAGGTCATGGCGTCAGTGGCACAGGTCGTGAAGACCTCGCTGCGCCAGCCTGCGGCGACCAGGCGCTCGGCCAGCTGGCGGGCGGCTGTCTCGGCGCCGCCCAGGACGCCGGCCCCGTAGCGGGGCACCACGAATGCGAGCCTCATGGGGCGGGGGGAGGCGAAATTGGGGATAACGTGGCCTCTGGAAGGTCGAGATGTCCCAAAGCTCGCTCGTCTGGCGCGGGAATCCCGGTGATAGGCTCCAGGGCGGCGATCAGCTTGGCCCGTGAACGGGCCAGTGAGAGTTCAGCCAGGCGGGCGGCGGAGGCGGCGGCAAGGTTGGCCCGCAGGGTGCCATCGGTCAATACCCGGTGGATCCCCGCGGCCATCGCTAGTGGCGCCTTGTCGGTCAGGAGCAAGCCGGCGTCGCCCAGCGTCTCGGGGACCGCGGCCGCGGCGTAGGCCACTATCGGGAGCTGGTGATGCATGGCCTCCACCAGCGGGACACAGAATCCTTCGTGCTCCGACGCGCTGACCAGGACGTCGGCCGCGGTGAAGTAAGCCGACAGGACCGCTGCAGAGACACCCTTGTCGACCAGCTCGACGGCGTCTCCCAGGCCGAGGGTGTCCAGGAATCGGCGGAGACTGTCCGCGTAGGTGGCCGTGGACGGGCGACCTACCAGGTGGAGGCGGGCCTGGCCGTCGAACACCGAGCGGTAGGCGGCGAGGACCTTCACCAGGTCGTGCTGGGCCTTGTTGGGGGCCAAGCGGCCGACGAACAGCAGGTCGGCCCCACCCTTGGAGGAGCTGAGGCGGTCGAGGGTCGCCGGGTCCGGCTGCGCCCCGAAGTTGGCCGGGTTGAACAGATACGGCGCCACCGCGGTGTGGGCGTAGCCCGCCTCCACCATCTCGGCGGTGTTGAAGGCCGAGACGCCGATTCCCAGCGCGGCCCGCCCGCCCAGGAAGTCGAGCTGCAGCCGAGCCAAGGCCAGGCCATCGGCGATCCCCAGGTCCCAAGGGCGAAAGTAGGCAGGAGGGGTCATGTTGTGGTAGTTGACGACCAGGGTCTCTGGACGGGCGTGGGCTACGTCGGCAGCCAACGAGCCGGTGGCGAACTGGTAGATGAACGCAGTCGCTGGGTCTTGCGGGGGAAGCTCCGATAGCGGGTGGGACTCGGCGATGGTGGCCGGGTGCAGGTTCTCCACGTAGATCTCCGAGCGAAGGCCCAGGTCCTGGAGCGTTCGGCGCACCTCGGCCATGTGCGCGCCCACGGCGTCGCCCCGCAGGTATGCGGGCGAGATCTGGTGGAGGGCGCCGAGCTGGCCGGGGGGAGCGCTGGGCAATGTGATGCCGCCCATGTCAGCTGCCCTCGGCGATGGCTATGGCCTGGCGCACGCTGGCCTCGAACGCGGCCCGCAAGCGAGCCGGGCTCAGCGCGTCGAGGCGGCGGGCGCCAGCGGCAGAGAGCGAGCGTTGTAGGCCGGCGTCGCCAAGCACGCGTGCCAGTGCCACGGAGACGGTGAGGGGGTCCTTGAAGGCCAGCAGCACCCCGGCGTCCCCGAGCGTCTCGGGGACCGCAGCGGCGGCGAACGCGACGATCGCCAACCCGTGCTGCATGGCTTCGACAAGGGGCAGGCAGAAGCCTTCGTGGTCCGACAGGCATACGAACACGTCCGCGCTGCGGTAATAGGCATGCAGGTCGGCCGCGCTCACCGGGCCCGGGAGGTCCACTGCGTCGCCCAAGCCCAGGCGCTCGGCCAGACCTCGGACCGAGTGCAGGTACGCCTGCGATGTCGGAGCGCCCACGAGGTGGAGGCGAGCCTTTGGATCGTACAGGCGGCGGTAGAGGGCCAGGGCGCGGACCAGGTCGTGCTGGGCCTTGTTCGGGACCACCCTGCCGACGAACAGCAGGTCGGCACCGCCACCGGCCTTGGCTCGTGCCAGCCGGGCCAGGCACTTGCCGTCGGAGACCGGTTCGGGCTCGTCCAGGTGGAGCTGGATCGGGGCGACCGAGGTCGAGGCGTAGCCGGACTCGATCAGCTCTGCCTGGTTGAAGGTGGAGTCGGCCACAGCGTGCACGGTCAGCGGAGCGAGCTCACCAAGCTGACGCCGCCCCTGGTCGAGCTCGTCCACCAGGGCCGGCTCCCAGCGGGCCAGCGAGGACGCCGGGGTGATGTTGTGGTAGTTGAGGAGCTTGGGCTCGGACCTGGCGCTCAGGTAGTCCGCCACCCTGCTCCCGATGGATGCCTGATATAAGAGCAGCTCGCCCGACTTGGCCCCTTGATAGGTTCGGAAGGGGCGGGCGCGGGTGGCAACCTCGGGGTGGATCAGATCCGCATAGATGTCGGAATCGAGGCCCATGCCTCGCAGGATCGCCTGAACCGTCAGGGTGTGAATCCCGATGGCGTCTCGCGGAGCGAGCGAGGGCAGGAATTGGTGGATCGAGGTGATTTTCATGCCTGGCCGGTGATGGCGAACGAGTCCTCAGCGAGCTGCGCGGTCGGGGACTGAAAGCCCGCCAGTGCGAGCAGGTGCCGCCAGGTCCCCGGGTCCATGGACCGGGCTCCGGTCAAATCGGCCAGTGGGGTGGGAACTGGTTGGTCCTTGCTGGCCAGCAGGACGAGCCGACCGCCGGGCACGAGCTTGGCTCGGGCCAAGGTGGCCAGTCGGCTGGCCACAACTGGAGCAACACACTCCACGCAACCCGAGAGCACCAGGCCAGCCAGGCCTCCGTCGCCGACCGCGCCAAGATGGGTCGCCACGTCATCCGACCAGACGTCGAGGCCGCTGGCGTCGGGGCCGCTGGCGTCGGGGCCGCTGGCGTCGGGGCCGCTGGCGTCGGGGACCCGCCCACCCGGGTCAACGCCGTAGGCGTCCAGGCCTCGGGCTACCAGCGCGTAGACCAGCCACCCGTCGCCGCATTCGGCGTGAAGGACCCGACCCTTGACGCAGTCCAAGAGCTCCAGCACCAACGGTGTCCAACGGGCCAGGCGCGCCGGGTGGGCTGGCTGCAAGTCAGGCCCGGAGCGGGTCTCCAACGCTGCTATCCGCTGGTCCAACATACCCAACAAGCCCACTTCGGCCGAGCTGAAGCGATTGGACTGCTGGGTCACGTGATTGACGTACCAAGCCATGGACTTGCGCACGAGGCGGCGAGCCGCAGCATCGGCCTGACCGAGGAGGTCAGGGCTGGCGGCCTCCCCGAGATGACGGCCAGCCAAAGGGACCGCAGCATCTATGACCGAAGCGCGTTCGACCGCGGCGAGCAGGTCATCAGGACACGAGCCGGCGGTGCTCTTGGGAGCGAAGCGCTCGAAGGCCGCGTCGACCTCGCGCTCAGCGGCCTCCGACACCTCGCCAGCGGCTCGACGACGACGCGTCTCTCGTGCGACCTCCACCATCAAACGGGCAGCCAGCGCCGTCTCGGGCGCCAGCCCGGGGACCAGCGCCTTCTCGGGCGCCACCGTCTCAGTCACTCGGATACCTGTCTCGGGCCACCAACTGCGGTTGGCCTCAGGCGCCGACCCGGGTGGCTGAGCGGTCGATGACCTGGTCGATGAACCCGTAATCCTTGGCCTCGTCAGCGGTGAACCAACGGTCGCGATCCGAGTCTGCCTCGATCCGTTCAAGTGGCTGGCCGGTATGAAAGGCAATCCGCTCCGCCATCATCCGCTTGAGATAGACGATCTGCTCCGCTTGAATCGCGATGTCCGACGCCTGGCCCTGCATCTGGCCCGATGGCTGGTGCATGAGGATCCGGGAGTGCGGCAGCGCGTAGCGCTTGCCCGGCGCTCCCGAGCAGAGCAGGAACTGGCCCATCGACGCAGCCAGACCCACGCAGATCGTGGCGACGTCGCAGCGCACGTACTGCATGGTGTCGTAGATGGCCAGACCGTCGGTGACCGAGCCACCTGGGGAGTTGATGTACAGCGAGATGTCCCGTTCGGGCTCCTCGGACTCCAACAGGATGAGCTGGGCGCAGATCAAGTTGGCCGAGTTGTGATCCACCTGGGTACCAAGGAATACGATGCGCTCCTTGAGCAGGCGCTGGTAGACGTCGGGAGACCGATCGCCAGGGCCGGCCTGGGCCAGGACCTGAGAGGGATTGGCGGGAAGCGGTGCGCCGGGCATGTCCCCAACGATAGTCGCCTGACCTAGAACGACCAATAGCCCCGCTACCCTGAATGGCGCTGTGCCCGCGGGCGTGGCGGAACTGGCAGACGCGCCGGGCTTAGGTCCCGGTCCCTTCGGGGATGGGAGTTCGAGTCTCCCCGCCCGCACCCTGATGGCTACAAGAGACGACCTCCAGGCCGATCAGATCGAGGTCTCCGGCGTCCGGCGCAGCTTTCTGATCGCCCAGTGCCCCGAGCGCGACGCTCCGCTGCTTCTCGTGCTGCACGGCACCGGCAGCGAGGGCCGCCATATTGCCGGGGTGACCGGACTGGCGACGCGCGGTCCGGCCGCGGGCTTCGTGACCGTCTTTCCGGACGGATTGGGCAAGGTCTGGGACGGCGGGCGGGCACTAGTCGGACGTGAGGGCGTCGACGACTCTGCGTTCCTGGTCGCGCTGGTCAAGCGACTCGTTGCTGACGGCGTGGCCCGGGTTGGGGTCCTGTTCGTTGCCGGCATGTCCAACGGAGCGTTCTTCGCCGAGCACCTGGCCCGGCACGCGGTGCTGCCTGTGAGCGGCCTCGTCCTGGTGGCAGGCACTGCTACCGAGGACAGCCGCCAGGCGATGGTGAGGCCAGCCCGCCGGGCGGCCGTGCTGTGCTTCGAGGGCACTGCCGATCCCGTGGTGCCTTACGATGGCGGCGCCATCGGGGCGAACGGCCCATTTGGGCGGGTCCTCACCCGGCTGGCCGCCAGGCGAGGCGAGGAGGGCGAGAGCCGCCTGGGCGTCGCCGCCGAGACCGTCGCTGCCGACTGGGCGTCGACCAACTGCGGGATCGCCTCTGTCCACACAGTTGCGAGACTCGCCGGGGAGCTCCCGGTGACCCGGCTCTGCTGGGCAGCGCCCGGCTGTCCCCCCGTGGTGCTGTATCGAGTGGAAGGCGGGGGCCACACCTGGCCAGGCGGGACTCAGTACCTTCCAGCAGATCTCATCGGTCCGGTCGCCCACCACCTCGACGCAACCGGCATCCTCCTCGACTTCGCGCTCCAACAGATCACCCCACCCAGACCCTGAGCCCAGACCCTGAGCCCAGACCCTGAGCCCAGGCCTTGTGCCCAGGCCTTGTGCCCAGGCCTTGTGCCTGATCACGGCCCCACATATGCTCGGCGCATGGTAAAGGCGCCCAGATGGGCACGGGCGACGGTGCTCGCCTCAGCGATCGCAATCGGGCTCTCCGCCTGCGGCGGCACCTCGACGACCAGTTCGACGACCACGACCGCCTCCACCTCCACCGGAGCCCCCAACCCGACACTGCCGGCGAGCCCGACCGTGCTCGCACCGGCCGGGGACGCCGCGAAGCACCACCCAGTAGACGGGATATCCTGCCAGATCACCGAGAAGCTGCTTTTCCACATCCACGCCCACCTGGCCGTGTTCGTGAACGGCCAGCAGCGCTACATCCCCTACGGGATCGGGATCGGGCCACCGCTGGAGCTCTCGCCGACCGGCGGCGTGACCGGGGGCCCGTTCGTGGTCGGAGGCTCGTGTTTCTCCTGGCTACACACCCACGACATGTCGGGCATCATCCACATCGAGTCACCAGTGGTCCGCACCTACACTCTGGGCAACTTCTTCGACATCTGGGGGGAGCCCCTCGGCCCGGATCAGGTGGGGCCGGCAAAGGGCCCTGTCCGGGCCTTCTTGAACGGCAAGCCCTATACCGGCGCGGTGCGCTCGATCCCCCTGTCGGCCCACAACGTGATCCAGCTCGACGTGGGAGCTCCGGCGGTAGCCCCCCAGCCATTCAGCTTCCCCGCCGGATATTGACCCCCTACAAGTGATCGAGGTCTCCCCACGCAACTGACCAGGTGAGCAACGTGGGGTCCGGCGCCCCAAGAGCGTTGGGAACCACGCCGAAGTACTGGGGGTGCGGCTCCAACCGGCGAGGCAGCCGGTGAAATCCAGCCGTCCTGCTGAGTCGGTCGACGGCGCTCCCGGCCAGGGTGACCATGGCAGCCCCGTCCACCTGAGCACCGTCCACGACCGCCCCGACCAGGCCCCGTGCTGCTGCGGCGTCGGCGGCCAGAAGCTCGAGCACGTACGCAAAGCGGCCGCCGAACGCGTCGACCTTCCTGGTCACCGCGGCTCCCGTCAGCCTCCCGGCCGATCTGGTCTCGTAGTATTGATACGGCCGGTCCGGGTTCCTGGCGTAGCGCCACGCCCACCAGGCCGCGTCACGGATGACCCCACTCTCCCGATCGCGCGCGGCGCATCGCTCCCACAGCTCGTCCACCCCGCTTGGCACCCCCTCGCAGCGCTCACCCACCGAGCGCCGAGACACCCGGAACGCCACGGCCCTACCCACCCGGGCCGCCAGCCGGGGTACGTGGAATCGCCGAGCCATCCACTCGTCTGACAGCGCCAGGACGTTTACCCGGAGGCGTGCCAGCTCCTTCCAGCCAGCGCGGGTGATTCCCTTGTACGACGCGGTGCTTGGGTATGCGAGCGTGTAGGTCATCCCGTGACGCCCGAGGTCGTCGTACAGCGCCCTCGACAGGGGGCTGAACAACCGCCGTCCCTGGTGAGATCGTGCGACCGCGGCGTCGATACCCAGCGCGGCGAGGTCCCGCCGCCCGCCCAGCAGCACGGGCACAGGCACCCCCGTGTACACCGCGACCACCCGGCCCTCGTCCTCGTATACCACGGTCCTGGAGCCACCGAACGGATTGTCCCAGTACTGCCACGCGGTCATCTCGGGGCGCGACTTGGGATTGTCGGGAAAGGCGTCGGCCAGCACGGCGCGGATCGCGGCGTCCTCTTCGTGGCCGGCTTCACGGAATATGCCCTCGTTCAAACAGCCTCCATGCCCACTTGGGCTTCCCGGTGCCCTTGGCCTACCACTCCTTCGGAACCAGGAAGACCCTACTTTCCGGCCATGCTAGGGCAACCCCCGAGTGAGCTGGGGCGTCAGTAGGATCGTGGTGATGACCAGGAGCCGGGTGGCGGGCATTGGAGCAGCCGGGACGCTGACCGTGCCCAGCGCGGAGGACCTGCTGGTCAAGTGCTTCGAGCGGGACTACAGCTCGCTCCAGCGCATCGCTTATCTGATGCTCGGGGACCGGGACCTGGCTGAGGACGTGGTGCAGGAGGTGTTCCTGCGGACCTTCTCCGGCTGGCACCGGCTGCGCGAGCCGGAGAGCGCCGGCGCCTACCTGCGGGCCGGGGTGGTCAACATGTGTCGCTCCCGGATCCGGCGTCGCTACGTGGAGCAGAGGGCGAACACCGCAATAGCCCGCCCTGAGGCCACCGGGAACGACCAGACCGGCGATGCCGGTGCCGCGACCTGGCTGGCCTCCGCGGTGCTCGAGGCAGTCCGGGCGCTACCCCCACGCCAACGGGCCGCCATCGTGCTGCGCTACTACGCGGACCTTTCGGAGGCCGAGATGGCCGCGGCCCTGCACTGCGCTCCGGGCACGGTCAAGTCCCAGCTGTCCAAGGCGCGCGCCACTCTCGCCAACCGCCTGGCAGGGTTAGCCGGCGAGCAGCGCGGCGCAATCCAGCCAGAGGAGGCTTGAGCGTGCCCGATCCGCTCGACGACCGCCTGCGCAGAGCTATGCACGACGGCGCCCGGGGTGTGCATCCGGCCAGGCCAACCAGCGAGACCCGCACGGATCTGCTCGCTGGCGTGGCCCGGCGTCGCCGCCGGCACCAGCGCCGCGTGGGTGCCGCGGTCGGGACCCTCACGGTGGCGGCGGCCCTGGGCGGGGTCGCCGCGGCCGTCACGCTCGGCGGCCAAGTCCCGACTACAACCGAAGTGGCCGCGGGGGCCCCGTCCAGCGCGTCGCACCCTGGGCCACGCTTGGCCAAGACCCCTACAACTGGTCGCCAGAGCCTGTCACCCGGCCAGCCGTCGGGCGGAGCCCTGGCGGGCTCATCTACCTATGGCAGTGCCTCACCACACAGCACCACCTCATCGCCGCCCTCGACAACGGTGGCATCTTCGGGGACATCGGGCACCGCCGTCGCGCTCCCGTCGCCGACCGTCCAGCTGGGCCCGCCGCCGTCCACCACGACCACGACGATCACCGCGGTCCCGGGTACGCAGACGGTGGTCACCCAAGCCGAAGCGGGCACGACGGTCGATCTACGGGTTGGCCAGACCCTAGCGGTGAACCTAACCGGCTCGACGGGTTTCCCCTGGGCCGAGCCGACCAGCGCCAACCCGGCCGTGGTGATCCTTGTCTCTGGCACGACCGATCCCACCACCGGTGACGCTAACGGCGTCTTCCGGGCGGTAGGCGTCGGTCAGACGACGATCTCCGCCACCCAGAACCCCACGTGCGTCAAGGCCCACCCGATGTGCGCCATCCCCAGCCGCTACTGGAGCTTCAAGGTCGACGTGACCGGCTAGCAGGCAACGCGCCCTCAAGCGTCAACCGCTGCCACCCCCACGGTCCAGCTCTTTGCGCCGGGCCAGCTGCCGACGCCTGCCAGCGGAACTACCCGCTGAGGCCAATGCCCGGGCCTGGTCGGCCAGCGCCAGCTCGGCCAGGTAGCGGTTGTAGGCCCACAGGCGCTCGGCCTCGGCGTGCTCCTCCTCCGGCGTCGGGGGCGGCACCGCCAACCAGCTGTCGGGCGAGACCCTCCAGCCGGGGCGGCCCTTGGCCTCACGTAGCAGCCTGCGCCACATGAACACCGAGTAGCCCCCGAAGAACGGCCACTCCAACACATAGACCCACGACAACCCGTTGCCCCCCAGCGCCCTGCCCACCTGCCACCACGTAGCCACGGCACAACCGGACACCAGCACCAGCGCCAGCAGGTGCACCGACACGTGGTGGCGCGCGACCCAACTCCCCGGGGCGCCCGCCCGCCTCGGTCGACCGCCCGCCCCGGCGCTCAGCCGGTCGGGACCTTCCATCCCCGGGACGCGGCAACCTCTTTGCACGTAGCGCACACGGGGTAGCGCTTGGGGTCCCTGGAGGGAACCCACACCTTCCCGCAGAGCGCAGTGCACGGCTTGCCGGTGATAATTGCCTCGGTGATGGCCGAAGCTGGTACGACGATGTGGGCCATCCGGTCGTGGTCACCCTCGTCGTCCAAGACCGGACGGATCCCCTCGAGCACCTCGGGTGTGGCTTGCATGACCCCCAGACTAGCCGGCCGCCGTAGCCGGCGTCGGGGCCGCTCTGGGGGCTTGGCCCACCACCCGCAGGAGGGCACCGTCACGCTCGACGACGAGCACCCGGTCGCCAGAGGCCAGGCTGGCCTCGGGGATGTGCCCGAACTTGGTGGTGGCGGTGATCTGGGCGCTCACTGCCACGCCGTCCGGGCGAGTCAGATGGATGTCACCGCCTGAGATCCCGGTGAAGGTCCCCCGCTCGAAGACGAAGGTGTGGGTGATGTGACCCCTGCCCTCCACGATCACCTGTGCGTAGATTGCATGGCTCAGCAGCCGATGATGGCATGGCTTGGCCGTGCAGGGCTTGGCCTTCGCAGGCTTTGCCTCCGAAGGAGCGGACGACCCGGTTGTTGCGGCGTATGCCACCCCACCGAGGCCGAGCGATCCCACGACGGCGCCAACTGCAATTGCTTTGTGGATGCGTCTCATGGGCCCATGCAAGCCGGCACCTGTGAGCAAAGTGTTATCAAAGCATTAGCCCCTATTCCCGCAGCCAGGAATCCCCCTCAGTTCGGCCACCTTGGAGATTGCATCCGGGACATGGCACCCTTAGTCTTAGTCAGCCAGATCCCCCCAAAGACCGCCGTCGCGGGACACGACCGGGAGCCGCAGAGGACCACCTCGGAGACCTGCCGGGGTCGAGCAAGCTCCTCACAGACCACTCAAGCTGAGGTTCTGCGATCGGTTGCGGGAATTGGCGTTAGCCTGGATTTACGCTCAAAAAAATGAGGTCAATTCAGAGCCTCACCTGAGCACCCAGCCGGGTAAGGCCACA
>JAVKSL010000052.1:0-20553 GCA_039583695.1 Acidimicrobiales bacterium
CAAGAACTGCAACGCTGGGTGGTGTCCCTGGCAGGGAGCACCACCACCGTCTTACCTGCTTTGGTTGCCTGCCAGCCCAGCACCGCTCGGAACTGGGCCCACCCAGCATCGGCGATCGAGCGGTTGAGGCCCGCCTTGCGTCGGCCCTTGCCCCGGGCGGACATGTTCTTGACCGCCAGATCCTCGACCCCGATGCGGTCGTAGGCCCCCACCAGCGCCCTGGCCGCCTTGTGGTGGAAGTCGGCGCGCTGGTTGGCCACCCGTGCAGCGACGCGCGCCGCTTGAGCCTTGGCCTTGGCCCGGCCCTTCGAGCCCTTGGCCTTGCGGGCTGTGTTGCGCTGGGAACGGGCAAGGGCCTTGGCAGCCGCCCGGGCGTAGCGGGGGTTGGCCACATCCGCGCCGCGGTCCTCGGCGGTAGCGAAGGTCGTCAGGCCCACGTCGAGGCCGGTCGAGCGGCCGGTCGGGTTGGTCGGGACGTCGGGGACATCGACTTGCACGACAAAGCTGGCCCACCACCGCCGGGCTCGGTCCCGGTACACGGTCACGCTGGTCGGGGCGGAGGGCAGCGGCCTCGACCACACCACCCGCAGCGCCGTGCGCCGGCCGGCTGTGGCCACTTCCAAGCGGTCGTCGGGGCCCTGCCCGGCACCGCTTCCCGAAATGGCAAAGCCCCGCCGGGTCCATCGGGCGGTGGCGTATCCGGTCTTGGCCGACTTGAAGCGGGGGCGCCCGGCCGGATTCGCCTTGTCGAAGAAGGCGGAGATGGACCGGTACAGGTCCCTCAGCACCTGTTGTTGGGGCACGCAGGGCTGAGCCGCCAGCCAGTCGAAGCGCCCCCGCCAGTGGGTCAGCTCCTTGTCGGCATCGCGGTAGGAGACCCGCTCGCCCTCGTGTCGCCACAGGTCCCCCCAGCGCCCGAGTGCCTGGTTCCACACAAAACGACAGGTGTCGAACACGTCTTGCAGCGCGCTGGCCTGGTCAGGACTCACCCGCAGCCGGTAGCGGTAACGGGCCTCGACGAGGGCCATCTATGCAGCCACTTTCTGGTTCTCCACGTAGCGCCGCACCACCTCCAGAGGCGCGCCGCCAACCGTGGAGACAAACCACGAGGTACTCCACAACACTGCTCCGCAGGGGCAAAGGTGCAGGTGGACAAACTCAGCTCGCAAGAGGCGAGACGAGCGACCTTTGCCCCACCGGAGGTGTGCACGCGACAGCGCAACCGTGGGGGGAATCTCTACCAGCAGATGCACGTGGTCGGCCATGACCTTCACCTCGATGACCCTCGCCCCTGCGGAGCAGTGTGCGACGACCTCGGCAATGATCTCGCCGACCCGGGCCTCCACCCGCCCCACCAGTACGCGCCGACGGTACTTGGGGCACCAGATGACCTGGTAGGTGGCCGAGTACAGGCTCTTGTCGGTCGAGCGGTAGCCCATGGGACCCATTCTGGCATGAGGGTGTATCACGGCTCGCTCCCGACCAGCTCAGGCACCCAAGGTCGGGCCTACGGCCCGAGCGGGGCTCTGCCTCCCACGGCTAAAGCCGTGGGCTTCCCGCCCCACGCCCCATTTCGGTGAGCGCAATCCGGGCCCGGCACGATGCTCCACAGGTACACGCCACCCACCTGCCGGCCGGCCTGGCCAATCACAGCCGTCACCAGGCTGGCCACGGCGGCCTCGTGGGCCATGGGGCCAGCCACCACCGAGGTCACGCACGCCTTCACCAGCCAGGCCCGCATTCGGCCATCTACTTTCGGGGGAGGAAGCTTCCCGGTTGCTTGGGCGCCGAGCAACGCGGTTGCCAGCGGTCCCAGCGGGGAGGGGGGAAGGGGGCCGGTGCCGAAGTGGTTCTCCGGCATCGAGAACCGGAGGCCTGCCCGGACCTGCCAGAGCAGGGAGCTCGAGGTGTCCAGCGGAAGCAGCACCGCCACGCTCCCGGTGGGGATCGCCGCCGAGGATGCTGGCGAAGCGAAGAAAGCCGGGACCACAGGGCGTGATGACGGGAATGGGATAGCCGGGAACAGGGTCACCGCTACCATCGCCACGGCGGTGCCCGAGACGACAAGCAGGCGCCGGGCTCGGGTCGGTGAGAGCCTTCCCGGCAGGACCGCTTGGGACGGGGCCAGGCTGGCCCGGACCTGTGCCTCCACCTCGCCCAACCACACGGCCAGGATGAGGGCCGCCGCCAGGTCGGTGTAGACAGCGAGGCGCCCCGGCAGGGCGTCGCGGAGCACCGGGACGTGGTCAAGGGCTGCCCAGGGCAGGGGGATCCCGGTGAGGTGGCCGGCGATCTCCAGATCAGGGCCGAGTGAGAGCACCAGCGCCAGGAACCCGAGCACGCCCGCAACTGGCACCGCAGCCACCCGCCGGCAGCGCCATAGGGACCATACCACCACGACCAGCAGGGGAATCCCTAGGTACCCGTTGGACTCTACAGTGCCCGCGGCAAAGCGCGCGGTCACCCCGGCCGGTCCGAGCGCTTGCACCGAGGTGGGCAGGACCAGGTTCAACAGGTCGTTCACGTAGGTGTCGAAACCCCGGATGGCGCCTCCCACAGTGTGTCCCGGGCCCGCCAGCTCGAAATACAGCGGGTAACCTCCGACAATCGCGAGCACGACCAGGGCGGCTCCCGCGACCACCAACCCCCGCCGGAGCCTGGCCTGCACCATCCTCGGGTGGGCAACGGCCAGCACCACTGCCAGGATTGCTCCCATCATCACCGCGGTCGCGAGGGCCTCGGCCGACAGCAGGAGCTGGGCCGCCAGCGTCAGGCCCAGGGCGCCTCCTACCAGGGCCGCTGGGTATCGATCCCTGACCACCGCCTCATCGATCAGGATCACGAGCAGCGGCACGAGGAACGCGGTCGTGACTTGCAGATGGCCGTAGGACTGGGCGATCAGCGCGGGCGAGAAGCCGAATACCAGCCCCCCGAGCAAGGGGCCCA
Organism: Acidimicrobiales bacterium; assembly: GCA_039583695.1. GTDB lineage: Bacteria > Actinomycetota > Acidimicrobiia > Acidimicrobiales > JAJPHD01 > JAVKSL01. Next base: position 2,947 of record JAVKSL010000052.1, read on the forward strand.
GCCGTCCACGGGCGTAGCGCCGCAGGCAAAGATATGCCGTCCAGGCCGACAGCGCGAGAGCGGCTGTGGCGGCCAGGTTGTAGGACACCACCGGACCCGCCAGCAAGGTCAGGGGTGACAGGACGATCCCGCCCAACGTCAGCGGGGTGCTGCTGAGCAAGTTCACCCCGCCCGGCGCGCCTATGAGGTGGCTGTAGAACAGGTTGTGCCCACCGGCCAACGCGTGCGCCACCCAGGCGAGAGTCCATACCGTGAGGATGTTGTCGCCGGCTGGCCCCGCCAGGTTCCGTGAGGGATCGGTCCACGCCCCGGAGAACAGCGCCACTGCCAGGACGCTGAAGGCCAGCAGGGGAGCCACGTCCACCAACCTGAACGCTGGTCCCCGGCTGGCGCCGGGTCTGGCCGCCCGGCTGGCTCCCCGGCTGGTGCCAGATGGGTTGCCGCGGGTGAGCCGATGGGCGGCGCCTGGTCTGCTCGGACCTGGCTGCGCTGTGGTCGCGGCCCGCCTGTTCGCCAGCCGCTCCGACACGAAGCGAGGCTAGCCGGTAGCCGCCTGAAACGGCGGGCCCAAAAGGCGCCGCTGCCGGGGCCGACGCCCTGGCACCAGACAAGCACGTCCTCGCCCCAGGCAATTGCCGAGCTGGCGGGGAGCGGCTGGCGCTGGAGCCATGTCGCTGGCTCGTCGAGGCCTGGCGCGTCATTGCGAGTCATTACCCCACGACCTGACGGCGGGCGTCTCCGATCGGCGGGATGTGTGCTCTGTACCTGAGGAGAACGTTTTGCTAGGGTTTCATTCGGGAATGTGCTCATCCAGAGATGAGCACCTCATCGAATACCTGCAAGTGCTCGCACGTACCACAGGAGAGGAGACGGTGGATGACGCTGGCATGTGACAGGCCCAAGATCGTGTCCGAAGCAGAGGCGCGCCGGTTGAAGGCTTGGTCTTGGGCTGTGCCAGTGGGAATGGGCCTGTGCGCAGCGGGTCTCGTGGGAGCGGTGGTGACGATTCCTGCCTTTGACGAAGGCGGCCTCGTCGCGAGCGTGGTAGTCCTGCTGTTTGGCGCCACAGCTGCGTGCCTGGGGGCCATGTATGGCGCCCTGCCCGGTAGGTACGAGGTTGCGTGGCCAGCTGATCAAGTTGACCCCGACGACGGGGGGGGCACCTGGGAGGCGCCGGAGCCGTCCCGTACCCCACCTGGTGTTGGTAAGCCACCCAGTCCTGGCAGCGGTGTCGGCGAGGACCCCGAGTGGTGGTCCGCGTTCGAGCCGGTACTGGCAGGCTGGCTTAGCGAGGGAGCGACCGAGGCGATGCGCTGAGGTCTTGTTTTTGGGAAAGTTCGTCGGTGCCTATAAAGGCCCGCTCCCCAGTTGCCGAAGAAGGCAGCGTACACACACTGGACTTGGAGGGCAAATGATGGCCAGGCAGGCAGCTCGGAGCATGTGGTCACACCCAGCACTGATTTCCGAGGAGGCAGAGCGACCGGAGCGGCGCTGGGGTCGTGCGGTGTACGTGGTTGGCTTCGGGGTGTTTGCTCTTGGCTTTGTGGGAATGGCTGTCTCGGTGACCACGGGGAGCGAGGTCCTGGTTATTGCGTGCATCGCAGTGGTGGTTCTGGGCGGTATCGCCGCTGGTATAGGGCTCCATCAGATGTTCGGCTCGGAGATGAGGGAGCTGTGGGGCGGCCCTGAACCCGGGGACCCGGGCGACGATGGCGGCGGTTGGGGTCACGGGCCCGGCCCAGGCGAGACCCCACCCGAAGCTGGTGGCACCCCGCCCGACGGGCAGGAGCAGCCCGAGTGGTGGCCTTCATTCGAGCACGACCTGAAGTCCTGGATGCTGGAGGGAGCTACTGGACCGATGGCTCCGGAGGGTCTCACCGAGCCCTAGGTCCTGGGAGGACCTCAATCATTCGCTCCGGGAGCTCGGGGCGCTCCGGGGTGGCAGTGTGGGCAGGGTCAGGCGGGGCCGGCCCTCGATGTCGGGCAGCGCAGGTCGGTGGGAGTCGAGAGCGTCGAGGACCAGCGCGATTGCCCGCTCCAGCTGGGGGTCTCGTCCGGCGGCGTGATCCTGCGGACGGATCACCACCTCGAAGTCGGGGTCCGCGCCGTGGTTCTCCACCCCCCATCCCACGTCGGCAAACCAAAAGGCGTACTCGGGCTGGGTGGTGAGGCTTCCGTCCACCAGGGCGTGGCTCGGGCTGATGCCGATGACGCCCCCCCAGGTCCTGGTCCCGACCACTGGTCCGAGGCCGAGCAGCTTGAAGCCATGGGTGAAGATGTCACCGTCCGACCCGGCGTGCTCGTTGGTCAGCAGGACCATCGGGCCGCCCACCGACTCGGCCGGGTATGGCTCCATCGGCCCCCATCGGGACACGTCCCAACCGATCCGCCGCCGGGCCAGCTTCTCCAACAGCAGCGCGGAGACGTGGCCTCCCCGATTGAACCTGGCATCGACGACCAGGCAGCCCCGTTCGACCTCGGGGCCAAAGTTGCGGTGGAACTCGGCGAAGCCGACAGGTCCCATGTCGGGAATGTGGAGGTAGCCAGCTCGCCCTCCCGTCTCCTCCCGTACCCGTGACCGATTGGCCGACACCCACTCCCGGTAGTGGAGGGGCCGCTCGTCGGTCAGGGTCACGACGAGCACCCGCCGCCGGCCCGCCGTGGCTGTCCCGGCAGGGTCTGGCTCGCCCGCCGGGCCCGGGTCGCCCTCCGCCTCGCCCGCCGGGTCAACCGTCGCCTCGCCCTCCGCCTCGCCCGGGTTACCCAGCTCCTCCACGGTCAGCTCGACGGGCTGACCAGCCTGGTTTGTGAGGAGCTGTGCCGGTCCCCACTCGGGCGTTACCGGCTGGCCGTTCACCTCGACAATCGCGGCTCCGACTCCGACGTTCACCCCAGGCGCCCGCAACGGGGAGGCCTCTCGCGGGTCCCAGCTGGCCCCGGTGGCAACCTTTGACACCCGCCACCGAGATGTCGAGGCGTCCCAGGCGATGCTGGCGCCCAAGCGGCCAAGGCCCCAGTCGGGCGACGGGCGGTAGTCGCCACCCAGCTCGTAGGCGTGCGAGGTTCCCAGCTCGCCCTGCATCTCCCACATCAAGTCGGAGAACTCGGCCCTGGTTGCCACCCGGTCGACCAGCGGCAGGTAGCGCTCCAACACCCGGGCCCAGTCAACCCCCGACATATCGGCGACCCAGAAGTGCTCCCGCTGGAGCCTCCAGGCCTCGCGCAGCATCTGGGCCCACTCTGCGCCGGGGTCGACGGCTATGCGCACCCTCGTCAGGTCCACCCACCCGCTGGTCCGACCCGGGGAGTCGTCGTGGTCCTCCGGAGGCTTGGACCCGGCAGCGACGACCCGCAACCGCAAGCCTGCGGCGTCGTGCGCCAGATACACCAGCTTGCTCCGGTCGCCGCTCAGCCCGAAGTCACTCACCCCGTCCACCAGGGGCTCGAGCTTGGCCTCGGCGAGGTCGTAGCACTCGATCGAGCCCCCAGGCGGGGGGGTGGTGGCGAGGATGTCCCTGGCCAGCGCGCCCTCCACCGGATACGACAGCCAGAGCGCCTTGCCCTTCACCATGACCAGGGCGTCGTAGCGGCCCTCTGGAACCGGAAATGCGACTGCGCGCTCGGCGATGCCGTCCAGGTCCACCCTCACCGGCTCGGCAGGAGGAATCGAGCTCGGCTCGGCCTCCCCTCCGTGCCCACCCTCCTCGGTGGAGGCCCCTTCCCCGGCCCCCTCCGGGCGGACCACGAACGGTGACGGGTCTGCCGCTCGCAGGGTGACCAGGTAGGGCCGCACTGCCCGGGGGAAACCCAGGTCGAACACCACGGCGTCGTACACCGGGTCGAAGCTGCGGTGGGAAAGGAAGCAGAGCCAGCGCCCCTCGGGGTCCCACGCGGGCGAGCTGTCCCTGAACTCGGCGGGCGTGACGTCGTGGAGCGCGATCGGGGCGCTCTCGCCGCCCGGCTCCGGCTGTGCCGGCCCTGGCTCGCCTCCGATGTCGGCGACACGGATCAAGCTGGTGCGTTCGCTGGCCGGGAAGGCATATGCCAGCCAGCGACTGTCCGGGGACCACACGGGCCCGGACGGCCGCCCGAACCTGGACTCGTCCACGACACGAGACTCCCCGCCAGCAATCTCGACGAGGAAGACCTGGTTGCGGTGGTTGGTCAGCGCCACACGGCGCCCGTCCGGCGACGGCGCCAGCTCGATGACCCTGCCGATGTCGCCTGCATCCAACCGGCGCACCGAGCTGGTGTCCCCAGCCGCCGGCGCCGCCGGCCCCAACGAGTGGACCTCGATGACCTCCTCGCCGGGTTGGTCGCTCACGGTCACGACGGCATCCGTGCTGCCCAGGAACCTGCTCAGCCGGTAGCGCACTCCCTGCGCCTCGCCGTGCTGGCGCACTGCCCGCTCCCAGGTGGGCATGCTCACCAGCTTGCCCCGCACGTCGAGGACCAGGTGATCCCCCTTGTGGTCGGCCTCGGCGTCCCCGAGGTAGCGCTCGGCGTGCACAAAGCGAGCCTGGCGTTGCGTGCGCGGGCTGTGCAGCTCCACCTCGATGAGCTGGTTGGTGTTGCCGGCAGGGTCGTGGAGCCACAGCTCGGCCGCCACCTGGTACACGATCCGCCTGCCGTCGGTGGCCGCCCAACGCGCGTAGTGCTCCGCGTGGTCGCTGTGGCGGTACAGCCCGGTGCCGTCCGGGTTGACCGAGTACAGGTTCCCGATCCCCTCGTGGTCGGACAGGAACCAGATCCGCCCTCCAACCCACATCGGACAGGCCAGGTTGCCCGGGAATGCGTCGCTCGGGGCACCTTCGCCGAGCGTGGCCGCGCTGAGCAGCGTTCGCCAGGACCCGGACCCGTCGGGGTCGACCCACAACGCACCCGCCGTGCCTCCCCGGTAGCGCTTCCAGCGGGCCGGGTCAGCGGTGTTGCGCCCGATCACCACCTCTCCATCCGGCCCGAAAGCCACTGCGCTTACCGGGCCGAAGCCAACTGCCTCCAGACCCCCACCTGCAACAGGAGTGAATGACAGGTAGTAGGCGTGGGCGACGAAGGAGAAAGGCTGGCCCGCCGCGCTGGCCAGCACTATTCGCCCGTCGGGTGCCCAGCCCAGCACGGACGCCTGCCCCAGCCAGGTGAGCCGCCCGGCGGGGCCACCCGAGGCCGGCATCACGTGGACGTCCGGCTGACCCTGGGCCTTGCTGGTGAAGGCGACCAGCTTGCCGTCCGGCGAGAGCGCAGGTCGGCCGATCTCCACCAGGTCGGAGGTGAGCCGCCGGGCCACACCTCCCCTCGCGTCCACGGACCAAAGGTCGTCCTCGGTGACGAAGACCACCTGGTCGGCGCAGATAGAAGGGAAACGAAGGTAGCCAGCGGCGGAGCTCATCGGCTCACCGTAACCGGCTTTCGGCTTTGAGCCCTTGCACTGGTTTGGGTAGAGTGAGGCCCGGAGCCGTCGAACCGTCGACCCGGAGGTGCGATGTCACAGCGAGCGGTGATCCTGTCTGGTTCGCTGGGACTCGGTCACGACATGATCGCCGCGGCTTGCACCGAGGTCCTGACCGCTCACGGCTGGGAGGTGCGGACGCTGTCGGCCATGAGCCTTCTCGGTCCCGTAGCTGGCCGGCTGGGCGAGCGGGTCTTTCGCCGGATGATATCCCTGCCCGGCCTCTACGACGCCCTTCATTTCGCCGGATTGCGGCCAGGTGGTCGGATTGCCGACGCCATGGACCACGCAGCCAAGCGCCGGCTGGCGCCCGCGCTGGCCGCCGAGCTGGAGCGCGATCCTGCGGACCTGGTGATCGCGGTGTTCGCCGCCGGGGCGTCGGCTGTTGCAGAGCTGGGCCGGGAGGCTCCCGACCGTCACACTGTCGTCTTCTGCAACGACGTGACGCTGCACCGCCTGTGGGTCTGGGAGGGGATCGACCTGTTCTGCGTTACCTCGGTGGCCGCCGCAGCTTCGGTGAGGCGGTTCCTTCCCCGGGCCGAGGTGGTCGTGATGCCCCAGCCCGTCCGGCGCCAGTTCGGCCACGCCCCGAGCCAGGGTGATGCCCGACTCAGCCTCGATGTACCCCAGCAGGCCCCGTGCGCGCTGTTGATGGGGGGCGGATGGGGTCTCGGGCCGCTTGCCGAGACCTCCAGCCAGCTGGCGGCCGCAGGCGCCTACGTGCTGGTGGTGGCGGGGAACAACAAGCTGCTGGATCGCCGCCTGCGGGACCTGGCAAAAGAGTCCCCCCGGCTCCGGGCATTTGGGTTCTCCGACCGGATACCCGAGCTGATGGTTGCATCAGACGTGGTCATCGCCCCTGCTGGCGCCACGACCTGCAGCGAGGCCCGCGCCCTCGGACGGCCATTGCTGATCCTGGATGTGGTGCCAGGTCACGGTAGGGAGAACCTGCTTCACGAGCTGGAGCTGGGTGACGCGGAGGTGTGCAATGCAAAGCCGGCAGACATCGTGAACAGCACCCTGGCAATCCTAGAACGGGTGCAGCGCCCGGCCCCGCTGGCCCCGCCGGTCCCCGAATGGGGTTCCGAGCTGGTTCAAGCCCTCACCTCCATCGGGGTCAAGATGGGCTGATGGCCAGGTGGCGGTCCTGGCGCCACGCGCCACGGGTGAGTGGGCACGGAGGTCAGGCATCACCGGGCATATTCCTCTGGGGTCCCTGCGCTTGTTACACCTATGTTGTATGGTGGCCGCATGGGCACTCAGGCATGCGTGGAGGTTCGGGACGAGCCGGCCTGGCCGGACGTAGGGCAGCTCGACCTGGCTCCTTACCGGGGCTTGTTCGAGCGGCTGGAGCGGGGGGAGGCGGTCGAACCGGCGTTTTCGCCGCTGGTCGAGGCGGCGGTAGGGATATGGGCACGCCCCGGCTTCGACACCTTCGTCTCCCTGTCCCGTCTGCGCTTCGAGCCGTTCGCGCACCAGCTCCAAGCGGCGGAGCGGGTCCTGCGCCGGATGCGGGGCCGGGCCATCCTCGCCGACGAGGTCGGGTTGGGCAAGACCATCGAAGCGGGGCTGGTGGCTTCCGAGCTGCGCCACCGAGGCCTGGCCGACCGGGTGCTGATCCTCGTCCCGGCGGGCCTGGTGGAGCAGTGGCGTGAGGAGATGGAGCGCAAGTTTGGCCTGGCGGTACTGATCGTGCGGGGCAGCGACAGCGCCGTGGGGGACCCGGCCCTCATCGGCCAGCCCCCGATCGTGCTCGCCTCGCTGGCGTCCGCCCGGCGGGACCCGCTGCGGAGAGCGCTCACCGGGGTGACGTGGGACCTGGTCATCGCGGACGAGGCCCACCGGCTCAAGGCCCCCAGGAGTGCCTCGGGGCGCCTGGCAAGGGCGCTGCGGGCCCGGCACCTGCTGCTGCTGACCGCCACTCCGGTGGAGAACCGTCTCGACGACCTTTTCCAGCTGGTGAGCTTGATCTCCCCGGGCTTGCTCGGAACCCCGAGCGAGTTTCGCAACCACCATCGAGAGCGGCCCGGCGAGGGGGTGGCCGGCCTCGATGAGCTGCGGGTACGACTCCGGGACGTGATGGTCCGCCACCGGCGCAGCCAGGTGGACCTGCTGTTGCCACGGCGTCTGGCTCAGACCATCAGGGTCGAGCCGGGGCGGGAGGAGTCCGAGCTCTACGCGGCCGTGTCGGCTCGGGTCCGAGCTGAGGCTCAGTCGGCCTCGCCGGCCGGCGCGTTGGCCCTGCGCAGCGTGCAACGCCTGGCTGGCTCCAGCCCACCTGCCCTGGCCCCGACCTTGGCCAAGCTGGGCTGGACGGACCTGGCCGGGCGAGCTCTCGGGATCACCAGGACTGAGAAGTGTCGTGCGCTGGTGGATCTGGTCCGGAGCCAGACCGCTGGTGGCGGCCAGGTGATCGTGTTCAGCGGGTTTCGCCAGACGCTGGGGCTGCTGGAGCAATCCCTGGCCGAGGCTGGCATCGATCACCTCACCTACCACGGCAGCCTGTCCCGGGCAGGCAAGGAGCTGGCGATCCGGGGCTTCGAGGAGGGCTGTGCGGTCCTGCTGAGCACCGAGGCGGCTGGCGAAGGCCGCAACCTTCAGTTCTGTCACCAGATGATCAACTTTGACCTCCCCTGGAATCCAATGCAGATCGAGCAGCGGCTCGGTCGCCTCCATCGCATTGGGCAGCACCACGATGTCAGCTTGGTCAACCTGGTCACCAAGGGGACCGTCGAGGATCGCATCCTCGCTGTGCTGGAGGCCAAGATCAACCTGTTCGAGCTGGTGATCGGGGAGCTGGACATGATCCTCGGTCGGGTCGAGGACGAGTTCGACTTCGAGCGGGCGGTGTTCGACGCTCACGTGGCGAGCGCCCACGACGGCGAGCTGCAGGCCCGGCTGGAGAGCTTGGGTGACGTATTGGCCCAGGCTCGCTCGGGCTACCGGGAGAGTCGGGACCGCCAGGACGCCCTGGTGGGTGAGATAGGGGAGGGCGGGTGAGGGCGGCGGCTGTTGACCCGGGAGTGGCTTTTTGGGTGGCGTTTGCCGAGCACGAGGGTGGGCTTTGCGAGGATGGCGGGGACCACAGCTTGGTCTTGCTGCCCGAGTCGCTCCAAGGCCAGTACTCGCTCACCGAGGCCGTTGTCGTCACCGCTGATCCAGGGGTGGCCCGGGAGGACGGGGCGATCCTGCTCGCCCCCGGGCATCCCCTGCTCGAGCGGGCGGCGGAGCTGGTCTTAGGGCGCGGCGATGTGGGCTGGGCGCACCTTCGATGGCCAGGTCGCCCGGCCCCATCCGCAGACATCATGGAGGCGCGGGCGCGCGAGATGGTCGAGGTGGACCACGGCCGGGTCGATGTGGTGGGCCAGCCCATCGCGGTGTACCTGCCTGTGCTCAGCTTGGGTGTCCTCGTGGCTTACAGCGTCTCCCTTGACGAGAGGCTCCTGGAGCGAGAGGAGGTGATGGTGGATGCGACAACTGGCCTGAGGCTTCCCGACCGGACGGTCGGCGCCCTTCGAGCTGGGATCTTGCTGCCTGGCAGGGCCAGGGACCACCGAACCCTAGATGCGCACGTCCCGAGCGCCCTCGCCAGCGCCCACGGCCTGCTGGGGCCCCGGCTTGCGTCTCGCTGCCAGGCCCTCGGGCGTCAGTCCGTGCGCGCCCGCCAAGAGGAGCTGGAGCGAGCGGCAGCGTATTACCAGGCCACCCTCAGCTCGATCGCCAGCCGGCGAGCGAGCGCCAATGTCGAGCGCCAGGTGATGCTCGATGCCCAGGCGGAGATCACCAAGATGGAGCGGGACCGGCGTCTGGGGGAGATCGAGGAGAGCTTCCGGCCAACCTACGTGCTGCGGCCGTACCGGCTCCAGCTGCTGGGAGTGCCGGCGGTCGTGGTCCCAGTGGACGTGCGGCGAGGGCCGAGGCGCTTTCCTGCCAGCTTGACCTGGGTGCCGAGCGCGGGCGCATTTGCCGCCCAGCGATGCCCGACCTGCGCTTCGGTGCAGGTGCTCGTGGCAGCCAAGGAGCGCCTTGGCTGCCGCGGCTGCCTGGCCGGCGCCTCCCCGGTGCTGTCCAGCGCCGGGGAGGGATGACCGGCGGGCGTCGGTTGTGTGGGTGGTCAGCTGCTGGGCTTGGGAAGCTTGCAGGACGATATCTTCGGGTCCACGCCTATGTAGTTGAGCGGACCGGCCAGGATGGTCACCACGATCGTCGCCGCGGTGGCGCAGTGGGCCGCCGCGCTGCTGTAGTCGTGGCGCTGACCGCCAGCGACGGCCCCGATGATGAACCAGATGACGAGCAGAAGGGAGGTGATACCGCCCCGGATCATACGAGGCCATCGGTGGGCGCGTTCACGGTAGGAACGCTACCACGCCCTAGCTTCATGGAAATATGCCGCCGTCCTGCCCACCCACCCCCCTTTCCCCGAGCCCGACCGCAGCGGTCCAAACGGTCGGGCTGGTGAAGACCTACGGGGACGTGCAAGCAGTGCGAGGCATCGACCTCGAGGTCCATACCGGGGAGACCTTTGGGTTCTTGGGCCCCAATGGCGCCGGAAAGTCGACCACCATTGGAATGCTCTGCACCCTGGTGACACCAACTGGTGGGGCGGCAACTGTGGCCGGGTTCGACGTGGTGTGCCAGCGCGACGAGGTCCGTCGCCACATCGGCCTGGTCTTTCAGGACCCCACGCTGGACACCTACCTGAGCGCCGAGCGCAACCTGCGCCTGCACGCGGCGCTGTATGGAGTAGGGCGGTCTGGTCTCGACGACCGGATGCGCCAGGTCCTGGAGATGGTCGGGCTATGGGAGCGCAGGAAGAGCAAGGTTGGCACGTTCTCCGGCGGCATGAAGCGTCGTTTGGAGATTGCCCGGGGCCTGCTGCACTCCCCGAGGGTGCTGTTCCTGGACGAGCCGACCGTGGGTCTCGACCCTCAGACCCGTTCGTCGATCTGGTCCTACATCAGCGAGCTGAAGCGCAACGAGGACATCACCATCTTCATGACCACCCACTACATGGACGAGGCTGAGTACTGCGACCGGATCGCGATCATGGACAACGGCGGGATCATCGCGCTCGACACCCCTCAGGCCCTCAAGGCCAGCATCGGCAAGGATCGCGTCCAGATCCGCACAGACGACGACCCAGCGGCAATCGCGTTGCTCGAGAGGCACTTTGGCCTCACGGCTACGCTCGCGGAGGGTATGGTGACTTTTGCCGTGGAGGGGGGCGAGCAGTTCGTGCCCCGGCTGTTCGCAGAGCTCCCGCTGGGAATCCGCTCGATCAGCGTTGCCCGGCCAACGCTCGACGACGTTTTCATGTCCTACACCGGCAAGACGATCCGTGACGCCGAGGCCACGACCGGCGAGCGCGGACGCGAGACGATGGCCCGCTTCACGGGAGCGAGGCGCTGACGTGACCAGCACGGTGGCCAGCCCTCCGACCGGTGCTCCGGTCGCTCCGGTGGTCGCCAGCGTCCGGGTATCGCAGCGGACGCTGGCCGGGGAGCTCCGGGCAATAAAGATCGTCTGGGAGCGTGAGGTCATCCGCTTCTTCAGTGATCGCCTCCGCATCGCGACGTCCCTGGTGCAGCCTTTCCTGTTCCTTTTCGTGCTGGGCACCGGGCTTTCCCAGCTCACGTCGGGATTCTCGGGGGGTGTATCGCTGAAGACCTTCCTCTACCCCGGCATCCTGGCCATGGCGGTCCTGTTCACTGCGATGTTCGCCGCGGCGTCGATCGTGTGGGATCGTGAGTTCGGCTTCCTGCGCGAGATGCTGGTCGCCCCGGTCCGGCGCAGCTCGATCGTCATCGGCAAGTGCATCGGGGGCGCGACGATTGCCGGCTTCCAGGGGATCATCGTGATCGCCATCGCCGGCTTCGTTGGCGTGCCGTACGACCCGGCGCTGATGATCTCGGTCTTTGGTATCCAGCTCCTCCTGGCGTTCACGATCACCGCCTTTGGCGTCATGGTGTCGGCTCGGATCCGCCAGATGCAATCGTTCATGGCACTCACCCAGATGCTCGTGCTCCCGCTGTATTTTCTTTCGGGGGCGATGTTCCCTGCGGGCCACCTTCCGACGTGGCTGACAGTCCTCAACCGGATCGACCCGCTGACCTACGCCGTGGACCCCATCCGGCGCTTGGTCTTCGCCCACCTCCACATCTCCGCGCTGGCGCGGGCCCGGCTGGACCCGGGGGTGACCTGGGCGGGATGGCACGTACCGACCCTTCTGGAGGTGGCGGTGATAGGGGTGATCGGCGTCTCCATGCTGGGGGTGGCGATCGTCTCTTTCAGCCGCAGCGAGTAGGCGCAGCGAGGGTCCGGCACGGACCTGATCAGCTCTGCTGCCAGAACAGGTACGCCGAGGCGGCGACTCCGACGACGCAGATGCACCAGCGCAGGGCACTGGGCGAGACACGGTAGGACAGACGGCCACCGATCGGTGCACCCAGGCTGGCGGATACGGCCAAGACCAGGGCCAGCTGCCAGTCGACGGGGCCGAGGAAAGCGAACAGCACACCGGCCACGCCGTTGGATAGGAGGGCAAGGAGCGTCTTGGAGGCATTGAGCCGTCTGAGGGCGTCGTTCGCGAACAGCTGGAGGACCGCGACGAACAGCACCCCGATGCCGGTGCCGAAGTACCCACCGTAGACAGACACGACGCCGACCGACGCTCGCAGCCAGCCCATCCTGGAGCGCGCCCCGCGTTGGCTCAGGGCAAACAGGTGGGGCTGGGCGACGGTGAGCAGGGCGCCTGCCAGGAGCATCACCGGAGCAGCAGCAGCGAACACCCTGGCTGGTGCGACCAAGAGCAGCACCCCTCCGGCCAGGGAGCCCACCGCGGCTATTGGCAGGACGACTCGAAGGAGTGGTCCCTGGCCAGGCAGGTCTCGCCGGAGGCTCAGTGCCCCGGCCCCGTTGCTCGGAACGATGCCCACGTCGTTGGTGACGTTGGCGGCCAGCGGCGACAGGCCAACGCTGACCAGGACCGGAAAGCTGAGCAGTGACCCGGCTCCCGCAATTGTGTTGATCGCACCGGCGGCCAGCCCAGCCCCGGCGACCGCGAGAAGATCGAGGGGCGTCACGCGCTCATTCTGTTCGAGGTGTCGCCCCGCCCCGCCTGCGGGGGTGTGTCACAGGCGTCGCAGGACTGTGACCACCTTGCCGTAGAGGGTGACATCGTCGGGGTCGTACTCGATGGGAGCCAGGGTTGGGTTGGCTGGCTGGAGGACCACCTTGTCCTGCCGTCGGGAATAGGTCTTCACGGTCGCTTCCCCTCCGGGTATGCCAGCCACCACTATGTCGCCCTTGTTGGCGTCAGGCTGCTGGCGAACCACGACGTAGTCTCCGTCGAAGATGCCCGCCTCGATCATCGAGTCCCCCCGCACCCTGAGCATGAACAGCATCCCGCTCCCGGTCAGATCCTCCGGCAACGGCATCAGCTCCTCTACGTTCTGCTGTGCCAGCACGTTGGCGCCAGCGGCCACATCGCCAAGCAACGGGACGTGGCGGACGGGTCGGCTCGTGATCGGGGCGTCTGAGACCGGGTCCCAGTGAACCTCGATGGCGCGAGGCTTGGTGGGATCGCGCAGCAAGAACCCATGGCGTTGAAGCACCTGGAGGTGGGCGTGAACGGTGGATGACGACGCCAGTCCCACGGCCTCTCCGATCTCGCGCACCGATGGCGGGTAGCCGTGAGCACGCTGCTCGGTTGCCATGTAGTCCAGGATCTCGCGCCTCTTGGGCGTCAGCACCTCAGTCATGCGTTGCTCTCCTTCTCCGAACCGACGTTCCCAGCTTAGCCGAGACGATGCTTGTTTGGCAAACAATCATTCGATAGCCAGCGAGCACGCTGGCACCGTTCGTGCCACCCGCCACGCAGTCGACATTCTCGGCGATCCGGCGTGCCACCTCGTGACCGACTGGGATCCAGGTGGGGCTGGGCTCATCAACGGCTGTATGCATATTCCGGCGAGGTCTTGGGCGACTTGCTACGAACAGATGTACTGGCGTACAATTGTTCGGGAACAGACGTGCGAGAGCCGCGCGGCCGGAGCTCCCAGCACCAAGGAGACGACATGGCGATCATCACAGAGGCAGGTCCAGCACGCAGTGGCGGCGCAGGCTGGACGGGCGCTCGCTCCTCACCCGCCATGGTGCCACGGCGGCGACCGGCGTTGGCGAGCTTGGTTGCGATCACCGTTGCCACCGGCCTGGCACTCAGCGCCGGTCTGGGTGCCAGACAGCCGAGCCCACCCAAGGGGACCAGCGCCCTCAGCTCCGCACCAGGCGGGGTGAACCTCTATACCGTACGACCTGGCGACTATACCGTACGACCTGGCGACACGCTGTGGGGGATCGCCACCGCCCTGGCTGGCAACGGCGACCCCCGACCCATCATGGAACGGCTCACCAAGCAGGCGCCGGACGGCGTGGTGGTGGTCGGCCAGCGCCTGGTCTTGCCATAGCGGGGGGCTCAGCTGCGGATTCCTTGTCGAGCGATCGTGCGGTTGGCGAAGCGCGAGCGTCGCTTAGTACCCTGGCTCCGACCGCCGTCCCGAGGAAGCGAGGCAGGGTGCACAACATGACGCTGGAGGCCACATGAGGGTTGGGGTTCTGACCGGTGGGGGCGACTGCCCCGGTCTCAATGCGGTCATCCGAGCAGTGGCCCGCAAGGGCGAGGTTGCCTATGGTGACACCCTGGTGGGCTTCGCCGACGGCTGGCGGGGGCTCATCGACAATCGCACCCTACCCCTCGATGTCGAGCACTGCCGGGGGATCCTGCCCAAGGGCGGGACGATACTCGGGACTTCGCGCACGAACCCTTTCAATGTGGAGGGCGGGCCGGAGGCAGTGGTTGCAACCACTGTCGCCAACCAGCTCGACGCGCTTGTAGCCATCGGCGGCGAGGACACCCTGGGCGTCGCTCACCGTCTGGCTGGTCTTGGTGTGTCGGTGGTGGGCGTGCCCAAGACTATCGACAACGACTTGTCGGCCACCGAGGTCACTTTCGGATTCCACACCGCGGTGCAGATTGCAACCGACGCGATCGACCGGCTTCACACCACGGCCGAGTCTCACGACAGGGTCATCGTGTGTGAGGTGATGGGGCGTCACGCCGGTTGGATCGCCACCTACGCCGGCATCGCTGGCGGGGCAGCCGAGATAGTGGTGCCCGAGGAGCCATTCGACATCGGTCTTATCTGCGAGCACCTGGTCAGCCGGCACGCCAAGGGCCGCTTCGCCTCAATCGTGGTGGTGGCCGAGGGTGCCCTCCCCAAGGAGGGCACCATGGCCATCCGCTCTGGCGAGGTGGACCAGTTCGGCCACGTCCGCCTCGGTGGCATCGGGACCCTGCTGGCCGAGGAGATCGAACGCCGGACCGGCTTCGAGTCCCGGGTGACCGTGCTTGGTCACATCCAGAGGGGTGGGACGCCCACCGCCTTCGACCGGGTGCTGGCCACCCGCTTCGGAGTGGCCGCCATCCAGGCGGTGCACGACGGGGAGTTCGACACGATGGTCGCACTTCAGGGCGGGGAGATCGTCCGGGTCCCGCTCGGCCAGGGCGTGGAGGTGCTCAAGACTGTCGACTTGGAGCTGCTGCACGACGTCGCCGAGGTGTTCTTCTCCTGAGGCACTCGCACTCGGGAATGCGCCGACGGGGCGGGATCTGGCCACCACCGAGCCAAGGACGGTCCTAGCAGTGGAGTGGAGCGTGCTTGTCGAAGCGATCGCCACGGTCGACGATCCGAGCGGAACCATGAGCGACGATCAGTTGCTCGAAGCGACCGACCGCTGGATGGACCTCCTCGTTCCGACCTGGCTGACTTCGCCTGCGAGGACTTCGTCGTGCTCGCCCCGACCAGGCCAGGGCCGTGGAGGCCAAGGCCCGGATCGAGGCGATCCTGGAACCGTTGGGGCTGCGCCTCCACATCAAGACCCTACTACGAGCGCCTAACTGAAGCGCGGACCGTTAGGCCAAGCGAGTACCAGAGCGAAGCGGCGGCTCGCAGCGACCCTGGCGCCGAAATAGGCCGTCGGCCAGGCTGGCATGAGTTAGGAGCCTTCCCCCAAGGGAGGACAGACAGCAACGTCAGTGCTCATGACGCTTGACTCACCCGAGTGTCACAAGGGCTGGCTACGGTAAAGGACCGTGCCGGTTCCTGGTCCGCCGAGCCTCGGTCGCGGCGTCGTAGTCACCGCGGGGGCCGAGCCACCGTCGCCTTGGAGCGCTTGTCCCAGGCACCGCATCGACGACGACGTGATGGCGGACCCCCAGTCCCTGGTGGAGCAGCTGCACGACGCCTGGCTGCACCGCCGCCCGGTGGTCGTCGAGCTGGCAGTGGAACCGGCTGAGCTGCGGGCGCCGGAGGTGATCACCCTGGAGCCCCATGAGTGTGACCCGGGCATGGACCTGGCCCGAGAAAGACTCCAATTCCTTGTCTGGACCAACTCCTACGACGCCCGGAGCGCCGCTGGCGAGCCGATCTGGTGGCACGGGCGGCGGGCGGCGCGCCTGGGGGCAAGGGAGACCGGCCCAGCGGACGTCCTCCTGGCTGGGGGCGTCCCGGCGTGGTGCGACGGGGGACCGTGCGAGGAGCTTGGGCTGGACGGACAGGTCGTGCACCGCTGGTCGATCGAGGCGGGCTCGCTGGTCGGGGCGCTGGGCCGGGCTGGAGGCCTGGCGGGCGCCGACCAGCGTGCCGGTCTGGCCCCAGACCAGCTGGCCGCGGTGACCCACGCCCGGGGGCCAGCCAGGGTGATCGCCCCGGCGGGTTCGGGAAAGACCCGGGTCCTGACCGCCCGGCTGCGCCACCTGCTGGCCGAGCGGGGGGTGCATCCGTCCAGCGTGACCGCCGTGGCTTTCAACCGCAAGGCGGTCGACGAGCTCGCCGAGCGGACCGCGGACCTCGTCGCCAGCGGGCTCAAACCCCACATCCGTACGGTGAACTCCCTTGCCCTGGCGATCTGCAACGGCTTGGGCGGGGGTCAGGCCCGCAGGCGCCTCCAAGTGGTCACCGAACGAGAGGTCCGGCGCATCCTCGAGAGCGTCACCCACGTCAGACCCCAGGCCAACACCGACATCCTCGCTCCTTACCTGGAGGCCCTGTCGATGGTCCGCATCGGCCTCGTAGACCCGGCCAAGGCCGAGGAGGCATTCCCCGACGCGCAGGGACTGCCAGGAGTGCTCGTCCAGTACCGCAGCATCCTGGCCCGCGAGGGCCTGGTGGACTTCGACGAGCAGATCTACCTGGCCATCCAGATCCTGCTGGCAGACCCCGAGGCCCGCCACGGGGCGCAAGCGCTGGCCCGCCATCTGCTGGTGGACGAGTTCCAGGACCTGGCGCCGGCGCACCTGCTGCTGCTGCGCCTGGTTGGGGCCCCGGTCCTGAACTGCTTCGGGGTGGGAGACGACGACCAGTGCATCTACGGCTACGCGGGCGCCGACCCCGACTACCTGATCGGCTTCGAGCGCTACTTCCCCGGTGCGACGGCCTATGGCCTGCGGGTCGGCTACCGCTGCCCGCCCGCGGTGATCCAAGCGGCCGCCAACCTGTGCTCGCACAACCGCCGCCGGATCCCCAAGGCGACCGTCGCCGCGCCGGGACGAGCGGCCCGGGCCGAGGACCTGGTGGTTCGGGTCGTCGACCCGAACCAGATGGGCCCGGCGGCCTGCGAGCAGGTGGAGTCCTGGGCACGATCGGGGGTGGCCCTGGCAGACATGGCGATCCTGGCCCGGGTGAACGCCGCCCTGCTCGGAGCTCAGGTGGCGCTCACTGCGAAGGGGATCGCCTGCACCCGACCCCTGGATTCCCAGGTGCTGGAGCGTACGGGGATGCGCAGCGCGCTGGCGTACCTGCGCATCGCAGTCGATCCAACCAGGATCACCCGAGCGGACATCGCCGAGACGATCCGGCGGCCACCGCGGCGCATCGCCCGCAATGTCGTGGAGATGCTCACCAAGCCGGCTCGGAGCGGGGTCAACGACATACGCCGTCTGGCCAAGCGCCTCTCCGGCGAGGACTCTACGAAATTGACCTCATACGCAGACGACCTCCGTGCCCTCGCGGCCGCCGCTGCCTCGGGCACGGCGGCAGTGCTCCGTTCGATCCGGCTGAGGGTGGGGTTGGGGGAGGCGATGGCCGCGCTCGACGGCTCCAGGG
>JAVKSL010000053.1:0-19808 GCA_039583695.1 Acidimicrobiales bacterium
ACCCGGATCCGACGCGCTCCGCCAAGATCGAACCCGGCGAAGCTCACACCAGGTTACGGACGGTCACCGAGCGGACCCTGGCCCCGGTGCAAACCTCCAGTAGATCCTCCAGGGCGGTGCCATCTCCTGCTCGCAGCCTCTCCACATCGTCAGCGTGGGCATCGAGCGCTTGTTCTATCGCCTCGTCCAAGTCCTTGGCCACGGCAGCCATCGTAGCCGGACTAGGTCGCCAGGTGCCTTGCGCGCCGTCCTCGGCGGCGCTTGGACCTGTCGCTCGCGGTCGCGGGGCCTAGCTGGCCTAGCCACTTCCGGGGACCATGACACCCATCCTGGCGAGCCGGCGCCCGAGGCGCCGACGACCGGGGCCGACCTGACCCTTCGGAGGGTGGCCGAGCTGCATCCGGCCTTTACGGTGCGACTCCTGCCCTCGCCCACCGGAGGGCGCCTCCCCAGCACCCGCTCGCGCCCACCGCCAGCGCCGCCCGGAGATCCCCTCACCCGCCCGCGAGTGTCGCCAGGGCGCCGCTCAGGGTCTCGACCGCCTCGGCCACCTGCTCCTGGCTGATGAGCAGCGAGGGGGCCAGGCGGACCACCGTGTCGTCTGGGGCGTTGACCACCAAGCCCCGCTCCAGCGCCAGGGCCGTCACGGCCCGGGCCGACACCCCGGGCTCCAGCACCGCCCCCAACAGCAGGCCCCTGCCCCGCACTGACACCACGCCGGGAGCCCGCAAGAGGGCCGCGGCCAGACGAGACCCCGCCGAGCGGGCCAGAGCAGGGACGTCGCAAGATTCCATCACCCCCAGAGTGGCCCGAGCCGCTGCCGCCGCCAGCGGCTGGCCCCCAAAGGTGCTCCCGTGGTCCCCCGGCCGGAACGCCCCCGCCACCCTGGCGCGCGCCCAGCACGCCCCGATCGGCATCCCGTTTCCCAGCGCCTTGGCCACCGTGACGATGTCCGGCATCACCTTGTCGTGGCTGAATCCCCACCACTCCCCCGTCCGGCCCAGCCCGGTCTGGACCTCGTCCGCCACCATCAGGATCCCGGCCTGGTCGCAGATCCGGCGCACCTCGGCCAGGTAGCCGTCGCCAGGCGTGCGGACCCCGAACTCCCCCTGGATCGCCTCGATCATCACCGCCCCCACCCTTGGCCCCATCGCCGCCTCCAGGGCGCCCACGTCGTCGTACGCGACGTGGCGAAATCCGGCAGGGAGCGGTTGGAAGCCCTCGTGCTTGGCCGGCTGGCCGGTCGCCGCCAGCGTGGCCATCGTGCGTCCGTGAAAGGAACCGTTGGCGCACACCACATCAGTGCGGCCATGACCTGCCTGCCCCCCCCACCGCCGGACCAGCTTGAGGGCGCACTCGTTGGCCTCGGCTCCCGAGTTGGCAAGAAAGACCTGGCCGCCTCCCCCGAGCAGGCGATCCAGGGTCGCCGCCACCTCCGGCCCGACGGTGTTGATGAACAGGTTGGACACGTGGCAAAGCGTCCTGGCCTGCAAGGCGATCGCCTCGGCCACAGCCGGGTGGGCGTGGCCGAGCGAGGTGACCGCTATCCCCGAAAGACAATCCAGGTAGCGCCGCCCTTCGGTGTCCCACAACCAGGACCCCTCGCCCCTCACGAAGGTCACGCTCGCAGGGGCATAGGTGCTCATCAGCGGGCTGGCCAGCGGGCCAAGACCGGGGCCGCCTTCCGGGCCCCTGCTCACGCCCGCACCATCGTGCCCACGCCCCGGTCGCTGAGCAGCTCCAGCAACAGCGCGTGCGGAACCCGCCCGTCGAGGATGTGCGCCCCGGCCACACCGTCTCGAAGCGCCCCAATGCAGGAGCGCACCTTGGGCACCATGCCGCCCACGACCGAGCCATCCTCCAGCATCGACTCCAGCTCCGCCACCCCGAGCGAGCCGACGACGCTCGCCGGGTCCGCGGGGTCCCGCCGCAGGCCCTCCACGTCGCTCAGATAAACGAGCTTCTCGGCAGCCAGCGCCGCCGCCAGCGCCCCAGCCACCACGTCTGCGTTGATGTTGTAGGCCTGCCCGCCGGCATCGGTGCCAATCGTCGCCACCACCGGCACCAGCCCCTCGGCCACCAGGCGCAGCACGATGGCCGGGTCCACCCCCGACACCTCCCCCACGAAGCCCAGGCCGCCTGGGTGCGGGGTCGCCCTGATCATCCCGGCGTCCTCCCCGCTGATCCCGACCGCCAGCTGGCCATGCGCGTTGATCGCCCCCACGATGTCCCGGTTGACCTTGCCCACCAGCACCATGCGGGCGATGTCCAGGGTCTCGGCGTCGGTCACCCGCAGCCCGTCCCGGAACTCGGCCACCTTGCCCACCCGGGCCATCCACTCCCCGACCTGCGGGCCGCCCCCGTGGACCACCACCGGCCGCATGCCCACCGACGCCATGAGCGCCAGATCTTCTGCGAAATTTGCAAGGGTGGCCACTCCAGACACCTTCCCACCAACCCCGGTGGTGCCCCCCGGCATGGCCGCCCCGCCATACTTGACCACCACCACCTTCCCGAAGAACCTGCGTATGTACGGCAGCGCCTCCACCAGGATCGCAGCCCTGGCGTCGGCGTCGCTCGTGGCGCTCACGAGGTCCTCATGTTCTCGGCGATGTAGGCGGGAGACAGGTCGGTCGTCCAGATGCTGGCCGCCCCGGCGCCCAGTCCCAGGTCGGCGGATACCTCGACGAGTTCACCGGCTAGATGGTCGGCGACCGCGGCGGTGTCGTGCGCGAGGACCGGAGCGCCGTTCGCGCACACAGTGATGCCTCCGTACGCCACCCTCACCCGGCCGAGCTCGAAATCCACACCCGCGCTCCCCAGCTCAGAGACCACCCGGCCCCAGTAGGGGTCGCGCCCGTAGAGCGAGCACTGCACCAGCTGGCTCTCCGCCACCCGCCGAGCCGCCCTGGCCGCCTCGGCGTCGCTCCTCGCCCCGGTGACGGTGACCCTGGCCACCACGGTCTTGCCCTCGGCATCGGCAGCCATCTGGCCGGCCAGGCGGGCGCAGGCCTCGGTGAGAGATCCGGTCAGCGCAGCAGGGCTGGCCGGGGCAGCCAGGCCGCTGGCCAGGACGATGACGGTGTCGTTGGTGGAGCAGCACCCGTCCACGCTCAGCTGGTTGAAGCTGGCTCCCACCGCCGCGCGCAGCGCCTCGGAGAGCATCGCCGAAGAGGCCTGGGCATCTGTGGTGAGCACGGCCAGCATCGTGGCCATGTCCGGCGCCAGCATCGCGGCTCCTTTGGCCATCCCACCGACCAGGAAACCCGGGCCGTTCACCACCACCTGCTTAGACCGGGTGTCGGTGGTCATGATGGCCCTGGCCGCGGCCTCGGCGGCCTCGCGATCACCGGCCAGGGCTCGGGCCAAGCGCGCGATCGCCGGCGCGATCGTAGACTCGTAGGGCAGCGGTATGCCGATCAGCCCGGTCGAGCAGACCAGAACCTCCTCGGTCCTCACGCCCAGCTCGCCAGCGACCCGGGCGCAAGTGTCCTCGGCGTGAGCCAGCCCGCTCTCCCCGGTGGCCGCGTTGGCGTTCCCCGAGTTGAGGATCACCGCGGCGGCCCGGCCCTCGGTCTGCACCAGGTGCGCTCGGCTCACCTGCACTGGTGCGGCTTTGGCCCGGTTGGCTGTGAAGGTGGCCGCAGCCGGGGTCCCCTGGCGGCCACCTTCAGGACCCGGCGCGACGGCCACCAGCGCCAGGTCCGCTGCGCCCTCAGCCTTGAGCCCGCAGGCCAGGCCAGACGCCTCGAACCCCAGCGGGGTGGTGACGCTCACTGCGGTGCTCCCTTTTGGCGATCCCCGCAGGGGACTCGCCCGGCGGTGGGGGTAAGGGACCGCGTAGCAACTACTTGTGCGGCCGGAGGCCGAACATGTAGCAACACCAAGGCCGAATGTGAAGCGGCCGCGCGAGTAGTTGCGCAGCGGACCCTATCGACCGTCACGGGCACAACCCGACGGTGGGAAGCCCGGTCGTCTCCGGCAGGCCGGCCACCACGTTGGCGCACTGGATCGCCTGGCCAGAGGCGCCCTTAACCAGGTTATCCAGCGCGCACAGCGCCACGACCCAGCCTGTCCGGCGGTCCAGGCGGGCGGTCAGGTGAGCGGCGTTGGAGCCCAGGGTCGCCTTGGTCGATGGGGAGCGCTCCGCCACGACCACGAAGGGCTCGCCCCGCCAGGCCTCGGCCAGCACCTCCAGGGGGTCTGGTGCACCCTCGGTTGGCCGCGCGTAGCAGGTGACCAGGATCCCCCTGGTCATGGGCGCAAGATGGGGGGTGAACAGGACCTGGGCGCCGGTCACCTGCTCGATCTCGGGGGTGTGGCGGTGCTCGAGCAGCCCGTAGGCCACGAAATCGCTGTCCACCGTCGCGAACTGGCTGGTATGCGCCGCCTTGCGCCCGGCGCCCGACACCCCGCTCACCCCGTCCACGATCACGCCGGCCGTCTGGATCGCCCCGGCGCGGACCAGCGGCTCCAGGACCAGGGCCGCGGCGGTCACGTAACAGCCCGCCCCGGCCACCAGCGCGGCGCCAGGGAGCTGGGCCCGGGTCAGCTCCGGCAACCCGTAGACGGCCGCGCCCAGCAGGTCGGGAGCAGTGTGCTCGGCGCCGTACCACCTCCGGTACAGGCTTGGGTCACGCAGGCGGAAGTCCGAAGAAAGGTCGATTATCGCGCCCACCCGCTTGGACAGCTCCGGGACCAGGGCTTGGGAGGCCCCATGCGGCAGCGCCAGGAACATCAGGTCCAGCCCGTCGGCATCCGCCGGACCGAAGCCCGAGCCGCCCAGGCCCGAATAGCGAAGGCCTGGGTAGGCCGCCGCCAGGCTCGGGTACAGGTCCGCTACCGCCCCTCCAGCCTGGCTGTCCCCGCTGGCCCAGGCAACGTCGAGCCGGGGATGCCCGGCACACAGCCGCAGCAGCTCCGCTCCGGTGTACCCCGACGCTCCGGCAATCCCTATCTTCACCTTGGACAGTATACACACTCAGTCGATTGCATCATCATGCGTTATTTCCATTCGAGGGACTGGTGCTGTATCATAGGGTTTCATGACTCCCATGACAGAGGACCACTTGGTTGCCGGCCTCCTGGATGAGGTCCCGGAGATTTGGCCCCGCTGGGTCTCGCTCACCGAAGCGCTCGACGAGGGTGTCGGGGTGACCCTGGTCCTGGAGGAGCTGGCCGAGCTGGTCACCCCCCTCCTCGCCGCAACGTCTGAGCACAACGACCTGCTGGAACGAGCTTTCCATGCTGTCGACGTGATCGCCATGGACGGCGACGGGGGAGCGACCGCGGTGGCCTATGGCTTCCTCGACACCCTGCCGCCAGAGGTCCTCCCAACCGCAGTTGCCTGGCTGGGCCCCTGCACAGGAGCCATCCTTGAGTCCCTGGAGGACGGAACCTTCGACCCCGACTCCGAGCTCGCCGGCAGCTAGCTGAGCCGCTTGGAACCCCAACCGCCGTGCCGCCCCATGGCCCCTAGCGTGCCGTAACCAGGAGGGTCGAAAATTTCGCGCCCGACTCGTCAGGAAAATGCCAGGCTCACGCGTTGAACTGTAGTGGTGAAGCAACTCCGCCTGCAGCCCGATGACGGCTACGACCGCTTTTTCGCGACCTGCCTGCCCAAGGTACTGACCCTGGGACGCCGCCTCACCGGCAGCCAGGCCGAGGCCGAGGATGTCGCAGTGGAAGCTCTGGCTCGGGCCTTCGCCCACTGGGGCCAGGTGCGAGGACTTGCCTACCGTGAGGCGTGGGTGATGCGGGTGGCCACCAACCTGGTGATTGCCCGAGCGAGGCACCCCTCGCCGCTCCGGGGCCGGCCAGGTGCTTCGCCAGACGTGGCCGACGCCGTTGTGCTACGGGTCGCGCTCATCGCCGCCCTGCGCGGCCTATCCCGCCGGCAGCGCGAGGCGTTGGTCCTGCGCTACCTGGTGGACCTGCCCGAGGACGACGTGGCCGCGGCGATGGGCGTGAGCGTCGGGACGGTGAGGACCCATGTTCACAGGGGCCTGAGCGCCCTGCGAGCGTCACTTGGCAGCGAGCTGCCCAAAGGAGGAGACCTTGACTTCCAAACCAGCTGAGCAACGATCGGCCGCCGAGCTGCTGGTCGCGGCCCGCCAGCGCGGTGCCCGGGTCATCCGGCACCGTCGTTGGGCGGCGTCGGCAACGGTCGCAGCCGCCCTGGTGGTGATTGCAGCCGTGGTCAGTCCGGTCCTTGCGCTCGGAGGCCAGCATGAGCAGCAGGTCCAGGTGGGCACCTTCGGCGGTGCCCAAGGACCTGGTCCGGGCCCCGGCCTCAACCCCGGGCCGGCACGTGGCGCACCCAGGTCCCCCACGGCATTGAGCAGCTTCAGCTTCGTGGGCCCCGACCTCGGTTGGGCTCTGGGTGGAGCGCCGTGTGGGGGCGCTATGTGCGCCTCGGTGCTTCGCACCAGCGACGGCGGTGCCACCTGGCAGGCGGTCCCCGCTCCCTCTGCCTACCTCGGAGCGCTGTCGGGCTCCTCCGGCAAGAACCCAGGCTGCTCGCAGCGAGCTTGCGTGTCCCAGGTCCGCTTCGCCAACGCCCAGGACGGCTACATCTTCGGGCCGGCGCTGTTCGTGACCACCGACGGCGGCCAGCACTGGCGCAGTGAGCCCAGCCGGTCCATCGTCGCCCTTGAGGCTGCGGGGTCAAACGTGGTCCGGGTGTTGTCGAGCGGCGTGGTCCAGTCGGCTCAGGCCGGCTCGACCGCGTGGCGGACGTTGCCCGCACCCAAACAACGCTGGGTACAGCTCGTTCGCAGCGGCGCCAGCACGCTCTACCTGCGCGGGGCTGCGCCGGGCGGTCTCGGTTCCAGCGACCTTTGGCGCAGCACTGATGGGGGCATGACGTGGCAGGATCTGGTCGACCCGTGCGCGGCGGCGCCACCCTACGGCAACGTGCTGGCCATGGGCGCCAGCGGAAACACCCTGGGCCTCGTGTGCGCTCCCCTCCAGACCGCCCCCCAGCAGGCTGGATACCAACAGGGAGTCACCTTGTCGGACGACGCTGGCACCAGCTTCGGGCCGGCGCACCCGCTGCCGCACCTGCCCGGTTTTGACGGCGGGTCGGAACCAGTGGCCCTGACCCTCGCTTCCCCCAGTGTGCTCGCGGTGCTCGATAGCGAGGGCGGCGTGCAGGGCTCCTCCGATGGCGGCGTGACTTGGACAACGACGATTCCCCAGCCCAGCGGTTACGCCGTCCAGCCGGGCGACTTTCCCGTTTCGGTGGGAAGCGGCGCGATCGGCTTCGAGACCTCGACCGAGGGCCACGCCATCACCCCGGCATCGACCATCTGGACCACCACCGACGCTGGTCGGCACTGGGCCCCATACCGCCTGGCACCAGCTCCAGCCTCGGCGCACCACGGCTGACGGCGCAATCTGCACCTGTGCGCGGTCGAGCTGGTGGGGCCGGGGCACGGAGCTTGGCGTACCGACCCAATTTCGCCTTCCCAGCCAGACCCCGGACGAGGCCCTCGGAAGCTAAGTGCTAAGCTGGCTATGGCCGGTCGTGCTCGACGACGTGCTGTCCGGCGTCTCAATGCCCGGCTGGTCGTGGTCCCCGGCGTCGTGGCCGTGCTTTGCGCTGCCTGCAATAGCGCGCCGGCGAAGGCCAATACGCAGCCCATGAGCTCGACGCAGCGGCGTTCGGCGGGTCCGGCGCAGCGGCCGACCGGCGGACCGTTGCAGAGCTGCAGGTATCAGAATGAACTCATTCGGGAGCCGGCCGGCCTGGGGAGTCGCGGTGCGGGCGAAGCGCTGAATGGAGATGCCGCTGGATGAGTGCGTGACTATGACAGAGACGGCGGCGGGCGGCAACGCCGACTCGGCTGTCGTCGCCCAGGTCCTCGGTAGTCAGACCCCCGCGGCGTAGTCCGCTTGCGGGGAAACCGTTGCCGCGGGGCGTCGCTCTGGCGGAGCCCCTCCGTGGTCTAGGCCGACGGACAGCGGTTCGACATCGACAGCCCCAGGGTACGCGCCGATCCCGGCGCTGACCTCCCACTCCGATTACGCCGGAGCCGAAGCCTCAAGGTCTACGAACAGGGGAAAGTGACAAGCAACCTGCCGATTGGGCACTCCCACCGCTCGCATCGGCGGTTCCTCGTTTGCGCAGCGGTTCTCGGCTTTCGGACATCGGGTGCGAAACCGGCACCCCGATGGAGGATCGATCGATGATGCCAATTCCCCGTACAGCGGGACCGTTCGCTTTGCCCGTTCGTGGCGCGGGTCTGGGAGCGGTAACGCGTTGAGCAGCCCTGCCGTGTAAGGATGAGCCGGCGTGGTGTAGACGTCCTGGGTCGGACCGATCTCCACCAGCTTGCCGAGGTACATCACCGCGACCCGGTCAGCCAGGTAGCGGATCACCGACAGGTCGTGGGAGATGACGACGAGCGTGAGACCGTGGGCGGTCTGCAGACTGCTCATCAGGTTGAGCACCTGAGCACGGATTGAGACGTCAAGCGAGGAGACCGGCTCATCAGCCACGATCAACCCCGGCTCGAGGCTTAGCGCACGGGCGAACCCGATGCGCTGGCGCTGCCCGCCAGAGAACTGGTGGGGGTACCGCTTCACGGCATCCGGCTCCAGGCCGACCTCGCCCAACAACAGCGCCACCCGCTCGTCACGGTACTGTCGAGCACCAATTCCCTGGATAGCCATGGGTTCGCGCAGGGCCGCCCCTATCCGCATCCGGGGATCGAGCGAGGCGTAAGCGTCCTGGAACACCATCTGGAACTCACGCCGTCGTCGCCGCAG
The DNA here is from genome assembly GCA_039583695.1 of Acidimicrobiales bacterium. Lineage (GTDB taxonomy): Bacteria > Actinomycetota > Acidimicrobiia > Acidimicrobiales > JAJPHD01 > JAVKSL01. The sequence goes on from JAVKSL010000053.1 coordinate 8,773, forward strand.
GGTGGGCTTCGAGAGACCGGCCAGAGCTACGCCGCCGAGGTGAATCGAGCCTGTATCGGGCTCTTCCAGCGCCACCAACATCCGAGCAAGGGTCGTCTTGCCACATCCCGACTCCCCGACAATGCCGAACGTCTCGCCATGGCGGACAGTGAAGGAGACGTCTGAGACAGCCTGGAGACGACCGGCGAGCCGGCCCCACCCCGATCCGACCGGGAATGTCTTGACCACGTGGTCGATAACGACCAGCGCTTCATCTCGAGGCATCTTCACAGGCGGATCGAGTAGCGTCCCGACGTCAGGCGCTCCGGACCGCCCGTGCCGATCGACACATGTGTCAACAGGATGGAAGCACGCGTACCGGTGGCCGGCCACGTCCTGGGTGAGTGGCGGTTGGGAGTCGTGACAGACCTGGGTGGCGTGTCGGCAGCGGGGCGCGAATGCGCAGCCGGAACGGACCTCGACGAGGTCAGGCGGCAGTCCGGGGATGCTTTCCAGGACGAGGCGCCGGTCACGGCCCAGTTGCGGGATCGAATCCAACAGCGCCCGGGTGTACGGGTGGCGGGACTGGGAGAAGATCCGAGCCGTTGGCCCCTCTTCGACGATCTGGCCCGCGTACATCACCAGAACACGGTCGGCGCGCCCGGCGATGACGCCCATGTCGTGGGTCACCAGCAACATCCCCATCCCGAGCCGGGCCTTGAGGTCGTCCAACAGGGCGAGGATCTGGGCTTGGATCGTGACGTCGAGCGCTGTCGTCGGCTCATCAGCAATCAATAGCTTGGGCTTACAGGCGAGCGCCATGGCGATCATGACCCGTTGACGCTGCCCTCCCGACAGCTGGTGAGGGTAGTCGTGCAGCCTCTCCGAGGGCTGAGGCATGCCCACCATGGCCAGGACCTCGGTGGCCCGAGTCAGTGCCTGTTTCTTCGAGAGACCGGTGTGCCAACGAAGGGGAAGGCCAACCTGATCCCCGATAGTCATGGTGGGGTTGAGCGACGTCTGTGGGTCCTGGAAGACCATCGCAACCTCCGCCCCGCGCAGGCGCCGCATCTCGGAGTCGCTCAGTGCTACCAGCTCCCGCTGGTCAAGGCGAATGCTACCGGATATTATCTGACCGCCCGGAGGGAGCAACCGCATCACGCTCAGCGCGGTCATCGACTTGCCGCACCCCGACTCTCCGACCAGACCCACCGTTTCTCCCGCGTTTACGTGGAACGATACGCCGTCGACCGCCCGGACGTCTCCACGGGGATCCCGGAGGCGGGTCTCAAGGCCCTCTATGACAAGCAACGCATCGACCTCTGGCAGTGACCTGGGGGCGACGGGGGCCGATCGACCCGTGCCTGTCGACGGACGCCCCACCAACCCCGCCCGAAGGGGGTCCACCGCATTCCGCACCCCCTCACCAAACAGATTGAAGCCGATTACCGCCACGGCGACAGCCAATCCCGGAAACACGATCATGTGCGGCGCACTGAACACGTAGCTCTGCGCGTCTGAGATCATGGTGCCCCATTCAGGGGCTGGAGGGGGCACACCCACTCCGAGATAGCCGAGCGCAGCGATGGCGAGGATAATGGCGCCCAGGTCGAAGCTCAACAACACAAACACAGGCGGAAGCACGTTTGGCAAAATGTGGCGCACGACGAGCCGGCGTGGCCGGGCTCCGAATCCCCGGATCGCACCCACGTACTGGCGTTCCCGCTCGGCCAGCACACCTGCCCGGACAAGCCGAGCGTAGGTGGGCCACCACGTTGAGATAAGGGCCACCAAGAGGCTGGCATATCCTGCCCCCAGGGTTCCGGCGATCGCAAGTGAAAGAATGAGCGTCGGAAACGCCAGGAACACGTCAACAACCCGCATAAGGACTGCGTCGAGCCAGGATCCCATGTATCCAGCCACTGCTCCCACGACGATGCCGATCGACGCTATCGAGAGCCCTGTGAGCAGCGCCAAGGACATGGAGATGCGAGCACCGTCGATGACGCGCGAGAAGATATCCCGGCCGAGGTTGTCGGTTCCGAACGGAAACGCCCAACTGGGGCCGTGCAGTGCGTTCGCCGGATGGATCGTGATCGGACTGTGTGGGGCGATGCGGGGCCCGATCGCAGCCAGTACCATGAGCGCTCCGACAATGACCATGCCGGCAACGGCGGAGCGATCGCCGACCAGACGACCTCTGAACCCATCTCTACCCGTCTCGGCGCTCGTGAGCAGTGCGTCGTCGTCAACCAGGCGTAGGCCGAAGCGCCCCGTCGCACTACGCATCGGCGCCTCGGACTGCGGTCCCTCCTAGGCGCACACGCGGATCCAGGAGTGTGTAGAGAAGGTCGACGATCAAATTGATCACCACGAAGATGGTACCTGTGAACAGCACGAATCCCTGGACGACCGGATAGTCGCGATTGTGGATAGCGGTTGTCACCGCCAAGCCTACGCCGGGCCACGAGAAAATGGTCTCGACTATGACCGTCCCACTCAACAAGAACGCAAAGATGAGTCCCAGGTACGTGACCACCGGGATCAGGGCGTTGCGCAGCACGTGACGCACCACCACAGTTCTGGCGGGTAGCCCGACCGCGCGGGCAGTGCGCACATAGTCCTGGCCAAGGACCTCGAGCACCGCCGTGCGAACCAGCCGGAGCGGGACCCCCACAATGGCAATGGTCAACGTCAACACGGGAAGGATCAGGGACGCCAAGCCAGCGTTGCCCTGGGCCGGCAGCACGGGAAGTAGCACGGCAAACGCTATGATCAACAGATAGCCTATCCAGAAGCTCGGCAATGAGGCCGACCCGACAGCAAGGACGCGCGTCAAGCTGTCGGGTAGGCGTGTCGACCGCAGGGCTGCCCATATCCCGAGTGGTACTGCGAGAGCCGCTGAAAGGCACAAAGCGCAGGCCGCAAGGATTAGAGTTGCCGGCATACGAGATGCCAGCAACGCAAAGACGCTCTGTCCGGTCAGATATGAGGTGCCGAGATTGCCATGGAGCGCTCCGGCGACCCAATAGGCGTACTGGACCACCAAAGGACGGTCGAGTCCGAGATGGTGATCGAACGCCGCGAGCTCGGCGTGAGTCGGGAGACGCCCCAGCTCACCACTCAGGATTGCCGTTCCAGGATTGCCGGGTGCCAGGTGCCCGATGGCGAAGGCCAAGGCGCTGATACCGAGCCATACCGCCACAAGGCCGATCAGGCGTCGTGCTACGTAGGCAAACGGCACATGAGCGGACCGCCTCATCTACCCTGCTCGATAAATACTCGCCCACGACTGGTTCACGTCAGACGGATTTGGCACGAGACCTTGAATGTTGGACCGTAGACCGAAGATCGCGAAGATCCCGGCCAGCTGTATGAAGACCATGGCCACATCCTCCACCTGGTGGATCGCCAGGGCCACATCCCGGTCGACGGCTGCCCTCGAGGTTGCGGCCAGTGCTGCACTGATCTCGGCGTCAAACGAGGGCCCGGGATCGAAAAGCTTGGAGTACTGCGAGGGCGGTTTCCCATAGAAGAGCACTTCCGGCAGGAAGGCAGGATTGGCGTCGTTCTGACTGCCTGTTTCCAGGAACAGGTCGCCAGCGCCTTGCCCGAGCACGGCCGAGTAGCTGTTCGTGTCGGGTTCCGACTTGATCGTGATGCCAATCCCGATTTCGCGCAAGCTGGCTTGCACGAACTCCGGCACTCCTGCGTTGGCTGCCGCGTCAGGGAAGCCGTTAACCAGGACGAGCTGCAACGGTGTTCCGTTGTGGGCACGAATGCCGCCGCTGCCGACCTTCCAACCAGCACCGTCAAGGGCAGCCTTGGCCCGCGCCTGATCGTAGCTGAATCCCCTGATAAGGCTGGCTGCGCTACCGAGCAAGGGCGCTGGTAGCAGCGTATGTCCAGGGTCTGCGAGGCCGCTGAAGACGCTCTGGATCAACGCGTGACGGTCGATGCCGGTCTGAAGCGCCAGCCGGACGGCGGGATCGGCTCCGATTGTGTATGGGGGCTTGCCATGGATGTTGACGTACATCGCGTTGTAGGCTCCGACCGGGGCTCGAACTATATCTACGGCCCCTCTGGCTTTGAGGCTGGCTACCGATGGCCTGGCCAGGGCGACTGCTACGTCGAGCTGTCCGGCGGCCAAGGCCAGGCCACGGGAGGTGGCATCCGGAACGAACTCGAAGGTGATGCCGCTCGCCTTCGCCTTGGCCGCCCAGTAAGTGGGATTCCGTTTCACGATAACCCTGGACTGGGGAACATAGCTGACCCAGCGGAATGGGCCGGTGCCCGGGCCCTTCAGCCCGGGCACGGTGCCCTGCTTCAAGATGCTGTACTCGGGGTGCACCACCTGCTCTACCAGGCGCAGGTTCGGAGCCATCGGTGTCACGTCCACGGTCAAGTTGTCGACCACCCGAGTCGAGCTTGGACCGAGCCCGGCGAGACCTCCACCCCCGGAGGCGATCCGGTCAAAGGTGTATTTGACGTCGGAGGCACCGAAGGGGGCGCCGTCGTGAAACGTTACCCCTGGCCTGAGCTGGAAGCGGAAGGTATTGGCGCCGACCTGCTTCCAGCTGGTGGCGAGCTGCGGAGAGACGGAATAGTCGGGGTCGAGACGAACCAGTGGCTCGTAAACGTTGACGTTGAGTGGGTACATACCGAGGTGAGACTTGAGTCCCGAGGTGACGTACTCATCTTGGGCGACGCCGACCGTCAGCTCCTGGTTGCCCGCTGGGGGGGCCGTCGACCCCGGTGACACCGTAGGGGTCCTCTGGGAGGACCCACAGGCCGCCAGGACCACTGGTAGGGCTGGCAACGCTATGCCGGCAGCAGCACACCTGCGGATGAAATCTCGCCGGGTGATCTCTCGACGCACTTCGTCTTGCACGATGCCCTCCTGGTTAGGGTGCCGAGGAACTTGACTGCACGGCCTGGCCCGGGACACCGAGGAATTCGTCCCGGTACACGGTGTCGAGGGCTGGAGCCTCGAAGCCGTGGACAGTAGACAGATGATCTACCGTGGCCCGCCAGCGGCTTGGTTCCATCTGCCCGGTTTGTCCGCCATAAAAGATGTTCGGCGCTGCCAAGAGCCAGCCCTGCACGGCCTCCTCTGGATCCACGTCGGGGTAGCGGTCGCGTAGCGCTCCAAGAGCCCAGCGAGGATCGGTCCGTTGCAGCTCCAGTGCCTCGAGGATCGCGCTCCGGAAGCGCTCCACGAGGTCGAATGGGAGGCGATCCGCGGCAACGAGGCCACTGGCGTAGATCTCAGCCCCAACCGGGATGGCCCGCAGGGACACGCTGGCCTGGCGCCGGGTCCGGGGCAGCAAGTCGACGAAGTCGGGAGCTACCTCGATCGCTCCTCGCCCGAGTGCTGCCGGCACGTCGGCGTAATCCATCGCCACGACCGTGGAGCCTGCCAAGCCTCGTGCTCCGAGAGCCGCCTCGTATTCGACGACCAGGCGGCTATCAGGAAAACCGCCGAGCCAGCGTCCCGCCAGGTCCTCGGGCCTCAAAAGATCCGAGTCTGATTTCACGATGCCCGACATAGGGCTGCGTTGCACGATGATGGCGACGAAGCGGGCCTCAAGGGGACCGGCCTGTCCGGCTCGCAAGAAGTGCGAGACGCTCGTGAGGCAGAAGTCGAGGGCTCCCTGCGAGACCCGAGCGACGTTCTCGGGGCCGCCGACCGGCTCCTGGATCTCCACCTCAAAGCCATGCCTGGCGAACAGACCGCTCGCCGACGCTCCCAGATACGGGAGGTGGTAACCGGGCAGTCAGTTGGGGCAGTACAGGCCCAGACATATCATGGTCAACTCGTCAAGCCCCCCTCATCATGACCGCCCCGGTACGGATCACGCCAGTTGCACGTTCCCTCAATCATGGTAGAGCAGCTGTCAATATATGCCAACTACAGCTACCGACACCAAGAACCGGCCCCAGCTCCACGGTGTTGGTTGTGTTCTCGATGGCATGCGAGCCGCTCCTGGCCCGCCCGCCGCAGAGCTTGTCGGCGGGCCTCACGGATGGCGTCTCCCCGGCCTTCGTGCTCGTCGTTCGGAGTGACCTAGCCGAGGCTGGCGTGAAGCCTGACCGAGTTGTACTCTTGGCGCACCCGCTCGAGCTCGTGGTCCGGCTCGAGGACGATCTTCGCCGTCTGCTGGGCCACCCTGTCTTTGACAGTGGGAACGATGGCTGCATACAGCCTCCTTGTGCAGGGACTGTGGGGTTCGGGAATCGTGGTTGAGGTGGACCGAGGCAGCGATCCGGGCGCGGCACGCGGCCTCGACGTGCGAGCTGAAGGGGATGTAGAGCCGGCCTGCCGGTCCGCGGCGGGCCTCGATGTGGTGGCCTTCGATCCAGTAGTAGACCATGTCGGTGCTGATCCCGAGCACGGCTGCGACTTCGCCGACGGTGCGCTCGTGGTCGGACTGGGGGTCGGCGCTGTCAGGTTAGTGGAGGTGATACGGCGACGACGGTCCCGGATCGAGTCGAACGTCTGCGCGTAGCGCAGGGGGATCCGCCTGCGGACACCCCGGCGGGTCCTGAACTCCTGGTCCCGCGCCCGGTTGTCGCCGACCCGCGGGACCAGAACGGATCGCCTACGGCTCGTGGCGGTCGGCGTTGGCGTGAACGGCGTCGCGGACATAGGTCGCCAGACCTGGCTCCCGGTCGTCGTGGGCCTTGGCGAAGCGCTCGTCGGTCACGTACACCTCGCCCAACCCTCGCTGCATCGCGTAGGACAGGTCGTAGTAGCGCTCGTGAATGTGGCGACGATGGGCCTCGGCGACGTCCATTGCTCGCTTTCCGGTGGCCGGCTCGCCGGCCAAGTTTGCCTCGGCGAAAGCGACGGTGACCGCTTCCTCCTCAGCCTTGATCTGTGCCCAGTCCGCCTTGGTGTAGCCGGCGGTGCGCTGCCGGGACTGGCGCCACGCCTCGGTGTCGCCCCAGCGCTGTTTCGCCTCGTTGGCGTACCGGCGGGCGAAGTGCTCCCCGAACAGCTCCGAGCCGATTGCCGGGTTGGTCGGTCGGGCACGTACTCACCCACCTGGCCCGCAACGCGCAAGGCCACGCGAGCCGTCTCGAGGCAGCGTTCGTGGGAGAGGACCTGGCCCGCTACCCCGGCGGGTCGTCGCAGCGCGACGCCAACATCGTTGCCGGTGCCGGCCGGAGCGCCGCCGAGCTCGCCTCAGACCTAGATTCGCAAGGTCGAGTGGGGAACGGAGGTTCGATCCGCGAAGAATGCCTTCCGTTGCAAGAGGATTGGGGCTGAAGACCGGACCAACCCCTCGCAACGGGAGGCACCCAACAGGTGAACAGGATACGCCCCACCAGGCCCAAGGTCGAGTTTCGCTGCGACCAGGAGAACCTCACCCCGGCGGCAGGCCTTTGCGCGACGAAGGAGCTGGACCGGGTCCTGGGCATCGTGGAGGTGATAAGCGACCAGGTGGGCTCCTTGTACCGCTCCGGCGCCCGCTTCAGGCCCTATAGCGCCGGTGAGGTGGTGATGGGCCTGATCGAGTCTCAGCTGGCCGGAGGCGACTTCCTATGCGATATAGACCACCGGAGGTCTGACACCGCCGGGGCCGAGCTGAGAGCCGTGGCCCGTCCCCCGGCCTCCACCACGGTGGGCGCCTTGGGGGGGCGCTTCTCGGACAAGCACCTGGCCGGGCTGGAGTCGGCCAACGCCACCCTCATCGCCCGGGCCCTGTCGATCCTGCCTCCCCCCGAGCGGTCAAGGCTTACCTCCACCCGGCCCACCGTCGACCTGGACCCCACCGACGTCGAGGTCTACGGCCATAAGAAGGAAGGAGTGGCCTTCAACTACGCCGGCCAGCGTTGCGGGCGGCCCCACCCCGCCACCTGGGCAGAGGCCGGCTTCGTGCTGGTGGGCGACCTCGGCTCGGGGACAGACGACCCCCGTCCCCAGGCCCCCTCCCTCATCGCCCGGGCGATCGCTGCCCTGCCCCCCGGGCTCGGGCGCCCCCGGGTCCGGCGCGACTCGGGCTTCTTCGACTCCCAGGTGGCCTGGGCCGCCCTTCGGGCGGGGGCCGACTTTGCGATCGCGGCGAAGAGGAACCAGGCCGTGTGGAAAGGCGGTACGGGCCGTGCCCGGGGAGGCCTGGAAGGAAGCGAGGGGAATGGAGGGGGCCGAGGTGGCCACCTGCGACTACCACCCGGCGGGCTGGCCGGATGGGACCCGGGCCATCGTGCGCCGGGTGAGGGTCGAGGCCGAGGAGATCCGGGCCGACCCCCGCTCCCGGCGCCAGCGCACCATCGACCCCGAGGAGCTGAAGGCGGTGAGGCAGGGACGGGCCGATCACGCCTATGCCTAGGCTAGGTGATCATCCTCACCAGCTTGGGCGACGACCCGGTCGAGGTGGAGGCCTGGTTCAGGGAAAGGGCCCAGGTTGAGGAGCGCCTGAAGGACGGGAAGCTCGGCATGTCTCTCCGCCATCTTCCCTCTGGCTTCCAGGCCACCAATGCGCTGTGGATGTGGGCCTGCTTCCTCGCCCTCAACTGCTCGGCCATCCTTTCCGCCTTCGCCCGGGAGGCTGCCCCATCGCATAAGGGTGAGGACAACGACAGGGACGAGGCCCCTAGCGAGGAAGACCCCCCGCCGGCCCCATCCCCCGAGGTCCCTCCCAATCCCACGCCGGGGCCAGGAGCGCCGGCTCGGGTGCATCTCGGACCGCTGTGGGCCCACGGGAAGCGCCTGCGCCGGGAGATCGTCAACGTCCCCGGGCTCATCGCTCATCACGCCCGGGGCCTCATCGTGCACCTCCATCCCTCCCAAGACGGGGGGCCGCTCATCGCCGTGCACAACGCGTTGGCCACCCTGCCCCCTTACGGAGCTCCGTGACGCAACGAGAGCCGTAACGTAGCGACGCAATTGTTGTCTCCAGGCCGACCGCTGGCGGAGGCGGGCGAGTGGAGCGCGCCCAATTCCACGGTCCATACAGAGCGGCGTCGATCCCGACGAACCGAGTACAGAATTCATGCCTCAAATCCCAACCAGCGACGCCCGAGCTCACTGACCGGAAGGGCACCATAGTTATCTATACGTAATTATATCCATGGGAGGACATACAAGTACATCGCGAATTTAGGTCTGACCTGGCGAGGGCAACCCGCCGGCTGGAGGAAGTGTGGGCCAGCAGTGCCGCCGCGGGATGGCCTCGTGCCGAGCTGCGCGGCCACGACAGCTGGCCAGCCCTCGTCAACGGCCCGCTCGGCCCAGCGATGTCCGTATAGGCCGCCCGGTGACTTGCCCGGTCATCGGTGGCTATCTGCAACAGACTGCTGCTGTCGGTGCCACCCCATCAACCCGTGGCCCGCCCGCCCCGCCGACATCCGTCCCCACAGCTCCTGGTGGGAGACCGTAGGCCATCGTGTGGCGCTGTTCGCCATCAGGTCGACCTACCGCGACCAGGAGCCGACTTGGACGTAGGTGGACTGAAGAACACCAGCTAGAGCACCTTCCCGAGACCAGTGTCAGCCCTGTGCAGGAACAACGAGGACCGGTGCTGACAGTCGAGATCAACGCCTTCTTCGGGGTCCCCGGCGGGGGGGACGCCAGCCACCATCTACGGCGCAGACCGAACGGCGGCGCGGAGCACCTGGGAGGAGGGCAGCATCGAGACCGCCGCCAAGATGCGCACCTACCTTGCAGCAGGTGGCCACTGACCTACGCGCCGCTGTGGCGCCAGGAGACCCAGCCTCCGCAGCCGACGAGCAGACCGCAAGCGACGCCCGCCAGTTGGCCACCCTGCCCGAGACCAGTCGCTCGCCCAGCCAACGGAAAATAGCCAAGACCCTGATCGGGGACCTCAACGCCTTCTTCAAGACGGCAGGCGGGCTCCCGTCGGCTTGACGAGCGGTGCCCCAGCGCTGGCCAGGCTACCCAAGCTCATAGTGCTGGTAGCGTTCGCAGGGTCGTAAGAGGTTGAGCGTCGAGGAGGCTCCCGTGGCAAAGCTGGTGGTCGAAGGTGACGAGCTGGTGCTACGCCTCTCTCGGGTGGAGAAGCTCGAGGGGGTCCACAGGGATCTGCGGGTGCCCCTTTTGGCAGTGACCAGCATCGAGGTGCTGGACGACGCCCACCAGGCGGCCGACGTCGGGCTCAAGACCGGTACCCGTATCTTCGGGGTCGTCGAGGTCGGCACGATCCGCGATCCAAACAAGCTGATCTTCGCCGCCGTGCACCATGATACCCCGCGCGGGGTGCGGGTGGGCCTTCAGGGAGCAGGCCAGGACGAGTGGGTCGTGGGCTGCGCCGATCCAGAGGCGGTCGCAGCCTCGATAACCTCGGCACGCTGAGCCGGATCAACCCGTAGCCCAGGTCTCCGTCCTCGCTGCGGGGGTGGGGCCGTCCTTGCGCCCGCGCGCACCGGCGCGTTCCGCGCCAAGCAAGAGGCCACGGCTCAGATCCAGAGGCGGGGATCGACAGGCTCGCTCCAGGGTCTCGACACCGAAGACGCACCGGTGAACCCGGCAATTGGCTCGGCGGCCACGAATCGCTCCAGTGCCTCGATGCCGAGGGCAAACTCTCGCAGCGCCAGCGACCGCTTGTGGCCCGAGCTGCGCGACCGCAAACGATCGAGATTGCCGGGCGCGGTGTACTCGGGGCCGCAGACCATGCGCAGGTACTCACGGCCCCAGCACTTGATCCCTGGCTGGACCAGCCCTTTCGGTCCGCGGTGCACGACGCCGGTGAGCTTTACCACCATCCCCTCACCGCCGTTTACTGTCTGGGCCTCCCACCATGTCGTTGTCCCCGATGTCGTCGAGGAAGTGGCACTCTTTACCGGGGCAGTGGCCGTTGGCCCGGTGCCCGGGCACTGGTTGTTGGCCCGGTGCCTGGCTTGGTAGTTCTAGCGTTCCTGCAAGAGGCCAGGCATAGAGCGCCAGTGCCAATTAGCAATGCCGGGCGCACGGCGTAGGGGCGGTGGGGTTCCATATCTCAGCATGTAGCTGTTCCCTGCTTGATACACCCCCGTAGTACACTGGTGCACATGGCGGGTGTCGTAATCCAAGCGGTGGACATGCTCGAGTCCGC
>JAVKSL010000054.1:0-19631 GCA_039583695.1 Acidimicrobiales bacterium
GCTCAGCCGCCACTGGCTGGGGGTTGCCCCTGGGCACCTATTTCATCCCTGCAGGGTGGCCGCCGGCCATGTGGACTAACGCTAGGCTGTCCTGCATGGGTGACATCACGCCCGTCAAGATCCTCATCGTGGCGGTAATCGCTCTCGTGGTCCTGGGACCTGACAAGCTGCCCGAGATGATGCGCAAGGCCGGCAAGGCCTGGACAGATTTTCGAAGCTTCCGGGAGACCATGGCCAATCAGGTGCGAGACACTGTTGGGGGCGTGCCGGGCTTTTCCGAACTGACCAAGCTGACGCAGATGACCAACATGGGTATCAAGTCGACCATCACCTCCTCGGTAACGGGGGCGATGTCCCCGTCGCCAACGTCGCCAACGTCGCCAACGTCGCCAAGCCCGATCACCTCCGCAGGCGCCTCGCCCAATGCAACACCGCCCGCCGCCAGCTCCCCGCCGCCCGCCGCCGGCACGAGCTCGGCGGGCCCGGATGTCATGGGTCTGTCAGTGGCCCCACTGCCGGCCGTCGGGCCTCCCCGGCCCCAGGCAGCCGTCGGTGATCTCGCGGGAAGGGGAGACTCGGGTGCGGTCTTCGCCGCCGACGACCCGAGCTTCAACTAGCTCCGGGTCAGTGCCTGACGCCCAGATCACACAATGGCCATAAGACCCCCCAGAACCCGAGGCGAGCCAGCCCGGGAGGGCCGCACGGCGCGGCCCACGCCGGAGGCCATGACGCTCAGCGAGCACTTGAGGGAGCTTCGCCGGCGCCTCATCGTGTCCGTGCTGGTGACCGTCGCGGCTGGGGTGGTCGCGTTTGCGTTCTACAACGATATCTTTGCGTTCCTCGTCCATCCTTACTGTGTCAGCATCCGGGCTCGCCACCTAGCCCATCCAAGCCTCCCCGCCACCTGCGATCTGTTCATCACGTCGCCGTTGCAGGGCTTCGCTGTTCGGATCAAGATAGCCACCTACGGTGGGGTCTTCCTAGCCTCGCCCGTCATCCTGTGGGAGATCTGGCGGTTCATCACCCCGGGGCTCAACCCCCGGGAGAAGCGCTACGCCATCCCGTTCATCGCCAGCTCCATCGCGCTGTTCAGCTTCGGCGCCGCGGTCGCCTACCTGGTCTCGAACAAGGCCCTGGGCTTTCTAGGCTCGATCGGCGGGACGCACCTGACACAGATCTACTCGCCCACCTCGTATCTCAGCTTCATCCTGTTGCTGATGGCGGCGTTCGGGATCGCGTTCGAGCTACCGGTGGTGCTGGTGTGCCTCGAGATCGCGGGGGTGCTGAGCCCGGCCAAGCTCTCGGCGTGGCGGCGCAAGGCGATCGTCATCATCTTCGCTCTGGCCGCCATCTTCATCCCCAGCTCAGACCCGTTCTCGTTGTTCGCCATGGCCATCCCGATGTGCCTGTTCTACGAGGGGGCGATCATCGTGGGCAAGGTCCTGCGGCGAGGCAAGCCGAGCCTGGACCCCGGGCCATGACACCGGAAGGCAGGGCAAGCTTCGTCGCCTCGCTCGCCTTCCCCCTTGACTCCTTTCAGCTGCGTGCTCTGGACGCCATCGACCGGGGCGCATCGGTCGTGGTTGCTGCTCCCACGGGGTCGGGAAAGACCGTGGTGGCCGCCTACGCGCTGGCACAGGCACTGGCTGGCGGGGGCAAGGCGTTCTACACCACCCCGCTCAAGGCCCTGTCCAACCAGAAGTACTCCGAGCTGTGCGCCCGATTCGGGCCACACCAGGTCGGCCTGCTGACTGGCGACAACGCCATAAATGGCGACGCCGACCTGGTGGTGATGACCACCGAGGTCCTTCGAAACATGATCTACGCCGACTCGGGCGCCCTGGCCCGACTCAGCTGTGTGATCCTGGACGAGGTTCACTACCTCCAGGATCCGTACCGGGGGGCCGTGTGGGAAGAGGTCATCATCCACGCTTCGCCGGACGTGACCCTCGTATGCCTATCCGCCACCGTGTCCAACTCATTCGAGGTCGTCAGCTGGATCGCCACGGTGCGGGGCCCCACCACCGCGATAGTCGAGGAGGGTCGCCCTGTGGAGTTGCGCCAGCTCTACATGGTGGGGGATCGCTCCAGTGATGGGCTGCGTCTCATGGAGACCTTTGTGGATGGGCGCCCCAATCCCGAGGCGGTGGCACTGGATGCCCGGAGGGCCCAGCGAGCCCGCAGCTCCTACCGGTCTCGCAGCCCGTTCCGGCGGCCCCGCCGGAGGGAGGTGGTCGAGCGCCTGGAGATCGAGTCGATGCTGCCGGCGATCTATTTCATCTTCAGCAGGGCCGGATGCGACGAGGCGGTGCGCCAGTGCCTGTCCGATGGGGTGCGCCTGACCAGCCCTGAGGAGCGCCTCCAGATTCGGGCCCTCGCCGAGGCGGGGGTGGAGGCTTTGGGCGATGACGACCTGGCGCTGCTGGGATACGGAGCTTGGCTCACCGGCTTGGAGGCGGGTCTGGCCGCGCATCACGCCGGACTGGTGCCGGCCTTCAAGCAGGTCGTGGAAGCGTGCTTCACCGCGGCGCTGGTCAAGGTGGTCTTTGCCACCGAGACGCTCTCGGTGGGGATCAACATGCCCGCCCGATCAGTGGTCATCGAGAAGCTCACCAAGTTCACCGGCGAGCGTCACGAGAGTCTCACGCCGGGTGAGTTCACCCAGCTGAGCGGGAGGGCTGGACGGCGCGGGATGGATCAGTTGGGTTACTCGGTGGTGCTGTGGTCGCCCGACGTGACTTTTGGCGAGGTGGCTGCGCTGGCTTCCAACCGAGCCTGGGAGCTGCGGTCCTCGTTCCGTCCGACCTACAACATGGCGGTCAACCTGGTTCGCCGGTACTCGCCTGAGCAGGCCCGCCACCTGCTGAACTGCTCCTTCGCCCAGTACCAGGTGAATGCGCACGTCGTGGCCCTCGAGGCCGAGGTGGACCGACTACAGCGGATCGCCAAGGATGCTCGCTCTGCGCCGCTGGCGGAACGAGCCGAGAGAGAGGCCGCCCGTCTCGAGCGCCGGATCGCCTCACGGAGCGACTCGCTGGCCCACCAGCTGGACCAGGTGCTGGAGCTGCTCGGGGGGTGGGGATACCTACAGGGGTGGTCACTCACGCCGGCCGGCGAACGGCTGGCTCGGATCTACCACGAATCTGACCTGGCCGTCGCGGAGGCGCTGGAGGAGGGGCTATTCGACGGCTTGGCCCCACCTGAGCTGGCGAGCTTGGCTTCGGTGTTCAGCTTCGAGGAGCGGGGACCCGGGACGTCGATCCCGTCGTTTTCCGACCCAGAGACAAAGCGACGTTGGGACGCGGTCGAGGACCTGGCGCGTCGCGTTGCGACCGCCGAAGCCGCAGCAGGGCTCCCGGTGAGCCGACCTCCGGACCCGGGCTTCGCCTGGGCTGCCAGGGCGTGGGCCCGGGGCCGCCAGCTGGAGGCGATCATGGGTGCCAACGCGCCCTCGGATGCCGGACCCTCGAGCGCCTGGGGTGGCGACTTCGTTCGCAACGTGAAGTGCCTGATCGATCTGCTCCGTCAGATTGCTGTCGTGGCGCCCTGCGCCGAGACCAGGGCGGCTGCGGGTGAAGCGGCGGCAGTGGCCTTTCGTGGGGTCGTGGCCGCCTCTTCGATGATGGAGCCCCAGGGCGTGGCGGGCACCGGGGCCAGCGCATGAGAGCAGTTTGGCCTCTCCGCCGAGCCCAGCGCAGAGGCCAGGGGCCGCTCCGACGGCCCGCGCACTGAGGGTCCACCCGCGGGGGTGCCGGGAGTTCTAGTCTGGCCGCGTATGTCATCCCAGCAACGGCGGCCGCCGCAACATCCACAGGTCAAGATGCCCTGGTACTCCCAAGAGAGTTGGACCCCAGACGAGGCCGATATCCTGCGGCGGTACTTCACCAACCTGGACAAACCAGTGTTTGCCCTGGTGAACTTGCCTGAGGTGGTCAAAGGAGCGTTGTTCGCGCGCTACTCACGCTCGGCCAAGCCACTGCGCAGGCTTTTCCTCGACGAGTTCGTAGAGGATCTGGATATCAGCGGAGATCACAGCGTGGACGCCACGGCGGGGCTGCGGAGAGCCGAGGAGCTGTACGGACGGGTGTTCCTGGAGTACGGAGACGATTCGGTGGCTCAGCTCGGCGGCGTCCACCTGGCCTGCGAGCAGGCCTCGAACCTGCTCACCAAGGTGCTGGAGTGGGGCCGGGTGATGGCCTACATGGAGCAGTCCACCCGTTACATCGCCTTCGAGGCCCGCCTTGGTGACGGGCGCTACCGCTATCACCGCGATCCGGCCATACTCGGCTCCTCCCTCGGGGCCAGGTACGTGGGCGAGCTGGACCGTATGTTCGATGCCTACTCGCAGCTGCTTGCCGGAGTTGCCGAGTGGGTCGCCAAGAGCCACCCGCGGGGTCCATCAGATTCTGACCTGGCATGGCGTCGGGCCGTCAAAGCGCGAGCCCTGGATGCGGTGAGGGGTGCCCTGCCTGCCGCTTCGCTGTCGAACGTCGGTGTCTATGGCAGTGGTCAGGCATACGAGGCACTCTTGTTGCGGATGCGCTCTCATCCCTTGCCGGAGGCTCGTGCGTACTCGGAGATGATGTTGGAGGAGTTGCGTAAGGTGGTCCCGTCCTTTCTCGTCCGGGTGGATCGCCCGGAGCGAGGTATCGCGTGGTCCAACTACCTGGCTGACACTCGCGAGGCAACGGCTGCGCTGGCAGCTACGCTCGCAGCTGGGCGCGACCCCGAGGCCCGGCCACTGGTCAGCCTGGTTGACTTCGATCCAGATGGGGAGGACAAGGTCATCACCGCGATCCTCTACCCCCACACCAACCTGCCGGAGGATCAGGTCGCCCGCCTGGTTGCGGAGATGTCTGTACAGCAGCGGGCTGCAGTGCTCGATGCCTACGTGGGTGAGCGCACCAATCGCCGGCACCGGCCAGGGCGTGCCCTCGAACGCACCTCCTATCGCTACGACGTGGTATCGGACTACGGGGCCTTCCGAGACCTCCAGCGTCACCGCATGCTCACCATCGAGTGGCAGCCACTGGGGACTGACCTCGGGTGGGTCCTGCCCGACGATGTGGCCGAGGCCGGTCTCGAAGCCCCCTTCCGCGAGTCGATGGAGCGCTCGGCCGAGCTGCGAGAGGCGCTGGCCGGTCCGTTCCCGGACCAGGCCGCCTACGCCGTAGCTCTGGCTTACCGCATCAGGTACTCCATGCAGATGAACGCCCGCGAGGTCATGCACGTCACCGAGCTTCGATCGGCGCCGCAGGGCCACGGGTCGTATCGCCAGGTGGCCCAAGAGATGCACCGCCTGCTCGGGGACAGCGCAGGTCACCGGGCTCTGGCCGGTGCCATGCGATTTGTGGATCACAGCCAGGTCGCCCTGGGCCGCCTCCAGGGTGAAGACCGCGCCGAGCGGCGCCGAGCTGGGGCTGGACTCGAAGGTTGACAGTGAGGCTCAAGTTGACAGTGAGGCTCAAGTAGCCTAACGTGACCTATGTTGATAGCGAGTCGAGAGTTTATAGCGAGAATAGTGATCCCTGTGTCGATAGTGTACTTCTGTGTTGATCGCGGGCGTCGAGTTGCTATTGAGCTTTGTGTTAAATATGGTTCTTGAGTTGATAATGAGCTTCGAGTTGCTGGCGTTGCAGTTGAGGTTGTAGTCTTTCGGTCTGGCGTTTGGGTGGACGCCCCAGCCCTGAAAGAAGACGACTTGACGAACAGACAGATGACGCAGCGGCGCTGGTGGAAGAGATGCTCAGGCCCTGTGGGTATCCTTGCTGCCCTGGCCTTGGCAGCGGCCCTCGGCGCTCCGGTTGCTGCCACCGCGCTGGGTCCTGGGAGCTACGTCGTTGCGAGCGGCGACACCCTGTCGTCGATCTCGGCTCGCTATGGAGTCAGCGTGTCGGCTCTGGCCTCTGCCAACGGCATCTCTAATCCCAACTTCATCGAGGCGGGGGCCACCTTGATCATTCCGGGCCAGGGCGGCGGAGCGGCAGAGACCGATTCGGCGGCCTCCTCCACTTACCCCGCCGGCCTGTCCTACTATCCAGATCGGCTGGCCCTGGTGCCCGACTTCGAGAAAGCAGCCTCTGCTGCGGGGATACCCGTGAGCCTTTTGGAGGCGATTGCCTGGCAGGAGTCCGGCTGGCAGGCGGGCGTGGTCTCGCCCGCCGGTGCCATCGGGATCGGCCAGCTTACCCCAGATACCGTGGCCTTCGTCAGATCCGTCCTGGATCCCGCACCGCTGGATCCTTGGGTGGCCGCCGACAACATAACCATCAGCGCGCAGTACGTCCGCTACCTGCTCGACCAGACCGGTTGGAACGAGCAGCTGGCGATTGCCGCCTACTACCAGGGCCTGGCCGCGGCACAGGCATACGGAGTCCTGCCGGTCTCGAGCCAGTACGTTGCCGACGTGATGGCGCTCCAGCAGCAGTTCTGAGCCCGGGCCACCTACACCGTGGGTGCTTCTGGCTCACGTGGCGCGGCTCTCTCCTCTTGTTCGGGCGCCACCTCGACCACCACGTCCACGAAGCCCCGGTATCGCTCGCTGTTGGCGTAAAGCTCATAGACCTGGCGGTCCACGGGTGTCAGCACGGCTCTCTCCGACACCATGGACAGGGCCCCTCTGGGCCAGAGCCGGCGGGCCAGCACGACGTTGACCTCGATGCACACAACCACCACGATCGAGGTCACCAGCAGCCAGGCGAGAAGCCCGAGGACCAAGCCGAACACCCCGTAGACCGCGCTGGTCCCTTTGAGCATGTGGCCCACGTAGTAGGTCCCGAGCGACTGGAGGACTTGGTAAGCGCCAGCCGCCAGGACGGCGCCTGGCAGGACCTGGCGGGTTGTGATGGCGTGGGCGGTGAGCAGGCGGAATGCTGCGACAAACAGTGCCACGTTGAACAGCACCGAGACCGCGGTGATGCCGAGTCGGAACCATGCGCCCTCACCGGAGGAGGCGCCGAAGTCGGCCGCGCTGGTTGCGAGCCCAGAGAGCCCGGTCGTGATGCCGACCCCGACGCTGAGCAGGATGAGCAGTCCGAAGCTTCGGATTCGCGAGCGAAACGGGTTGGGCCGGCGATAGCGCGGGACCGCCCAGGCGCGGTTCATAGCGTTCTGGAGGGCCTCGGCGACGCCCAGGCCACCGTAGAGAGCGACTGCGAGAGCGATCCCCAGACCTGCCCCGTTGGCCTGTCCCACGTGCAGATTGGACTTGATCTGGCTGCCGATGATGGGAAACTGCGCCAGCGCCGAGTGGAGAAGGCTCTTCTGGATGCCCGGGTGGCTGGGTAGGATTAGTCCCAGCAACGACACGAAGACCAAGAGCAAGGGGAAGAGGGAGACGAAGCCGTAGTAGGTGACCAGAGCGGCGAGGTAGGTGCCCTGGTCCTCGAAGTACTTGTAGGCCACCGCTACCGGAAAGCCCACCCAGGCGTGCCTGCGCTGAAAGCGGTCGAATCGGCCGGGCCGGACTGGCTCAGCGGTATCCGTGGCTGTCCCTTCCTGCCAGCTCGTCGGCCTGCGCGCCAGGGTGCTCGTCTGTCTCGTCATCTGCCGGCTTCTGCTGGGGCCTCGAGTGCCCAGAGGTCACCGGGTCACGGGAGTGCTCCGTGCGTATGATCCGACTCTGCCGGGAAACCGCCGCTTCGTGCTCGAGGTCGCCGATCGCCCCAGCGGGCCGGTGATCGATCTCTTCGAGGCTCCTCGACTGTCCGTAAAGAACGAGGGTATCGCCAGGCACGATCTTGGTCGAACCGATCGGAGAACCCTGGTAATGGCCTCCGGGACGCACGATCCCGAGGACCGCCACCCCCTCGTCTCTCAGCGCGACCTCACTGAGCGTCCGACCGGCGACCCAGTCGCCCTCGACCACACCCAGCTCGCTGACGGCGTAGGTGCCCGATAGGTTCAGCAGTCCCTCCAGATCCCTGGTGGCAAGGTCGGTGTAGGACTTGAGGACGTGGCTGATCAAGCTGGTGAGGTGCCCGTCCACCCACTTGCTGCGTGAGACGAGCACGAGCGCCAGCAGGCCGCTCACCAGCTCGAGCACCCGAAATCCAGCGTCCGCGGCCCCGCCGCTTCGGAACCCGAGGATGAGCGTGCTCGCAGCAGCCACGATGCCGGCGTTGCCCAAAAGCATCAGGGTCATCACCACCTTGCGCCTGAGAGGATGGTTGACCACCGAAGCGGACTGGTTTGTTGTGAAACCCGTTCCGGTGAAGGCTGAACGGGCCTCGAAGCGTGCTGCCTCGCGCGAGAGCCCCGAAGCTACAAGGATCACCGTGCCGATTCGAGTGATGACCAGCGATACGGCCACGACGAGCAGGAGAGAGCTGATGGCATACACAGCTCAAACCTAGCCAATGGCAGCCACCTTGTGGACCGGAGGGAGGGTCTAAACTTTTTTTTACCTCCTGACCAGGGACGGGATAAGGATCTGCAGGTCAGGAGCCATGATTCCCATTTGACTTGAGGGTGGGCGGTGGGCGTAAATGGCTGAGTCCCATCCGCCCCGGTCAACTTGTCGTGGGTCTCCCGAAACTACATGTCGGGAGGGGCAGTCGTGGGCAAGGTGGGGCCGGAGACCGAGTAGAGATCGTCCCAATAACCCCTGACCGGGCGGCCCGGACAGCGGGCCACCGGATGACCCAAAGGCTCCCGGCCCCGCCGAGCCCCGGCGGGTGGCCGACGGGAAAAAGCACGCGTATAGGCTCCCCGCCTCGCGACACCACCGCGTACCCACCACCCGCATCTCCACGAGCTGCGTAGCACGAAACGACTGGGACCTGCATGGCTGAAGAGCTTGAAGACGAGGCTGAGACCGACCCGATGGGCGTCGAGCCCGAGGAGATCGACCTACATGACTTGGCCGACGACGAGCTGATCGACGACGACGAGCTGATCGACGACGACGAGCTGATCGACGACGACGAGTTGACCGACGACGAGCTAGCCGACGACGAGGACTCGGACGACGAGGACTCGGACGAGGAGGTGGCCGAGGACGAGGACTCGGACGAGGCGGTCGTCGTCCCCGTGGCGCCTGCCAGCTTGCTGAGCGATGACGACGAAGATGACGAGGACGACGAGGACTCGGACGACGACGTAGAGGCGAGTCTGGACGTCATCCTGAAAGAGCGGCTCGTCGTACCTCCCGACGATGACGACGACGAGGAAGCTGCCGACACAGAGGACCGTTCGGATGCTGTCACCAAGGTGCTACCCAAGCAGCCCGACGAGTTCGTGTGCCAGTCATGCTTCTTGGTCAAGCACCCCAGTCAGCTCGCGGACTCGGTGCGCATGCTGTGCCGCGACTGCGTATGAGCTGACCGGACTGGGCTGGGTAGATTCAGTGGAAGGCGCCCGACTTGCCGTAGCGGATGACGTAGAGCGCATAGCGCAGCTAAGCCGGCGCTCTCGGGAGGCGCTGCGGGCTCAGCGGGGAGGGGACCTCTTCTCCAAGAGGGAATCGCCCTCGCCCTTGCTTCCTGCGGACCTGGCCGCCCGGTTGAGGAGCCTGGATCACGTGGTGTGGGTGGGCACGCTGGAAGCTCAGGTGGTCGGCTATGGGCTTGGGCGCATCGAGCATCTCGAGGGCGCCCTGGTTCACGGGGTGGTCGAAGAGCTCTACGTGGAGCCTGAGGCCAGGAGCGTCGGAGTCGGCCAGGCATTGATGGAGGGCCTTGTCGGGTGGTTCTGGTGCAAAGGCTGTGCTGGCGTGGATGCCGTCGCCTTGCCAGGTAACCGGGAGGTCAAGGCCTTCTTGGAGTCAACCGGGTTCAAGGCCCGACTGATAGTGCTGCACCGGTCGCTGGACCGCTGAGGCCGGCGGAGGATTTCTCGCCGGCTTGGGCGGAATGCTCCGCGGCGGGGCAGGCGGGGGCGGCATGTCTATTCCGAGGAGGCCGGCCAGGGCGGGGATGCGCCCCGACATATGGCGAATGGCGGCCATGAGCTCCTCCCCGGCGTTGGTGGGCAGGCCCAAGGGCCTGACGGTCCGGCGAACTGGTGAGCCTGCGGCGGCCTCCAGCAACGCCGCCCAGCGGTCGGCGGGTGTGTCCGGCGCCATGGCGCTTCCTGCCGCCTGGCTGAGGCGCACGGCCAGCTCCGCAGGGAGCCGAAATCCTGGGTCGGGTGCGCGCGAGGAGGTGCGCAGGGCGCGAAGGACCTTGTCTGCATCCATCGCCGCGGTGATCTCCTCGATCCAACGCTGGCGGACCTGGGCCATTCGGGTTTCGAGGGTCTCCCGGAGCTTGGCCGCGAGCAAGCGTGCCTCGCCGTCTCGTGCGACGCTGTCGGCGCCGGCAACCACCGAACGCAAGTCACGAAGGGCCAGGTCATCCCCGGCAGCCACTGCAGCCTCGGCACGGTCCCGCCAAGCGGCGGTCTTCAAGCCCCCAAGCAGCTGCTCGGCCAGAGTCAACAGATGCTCAGGACTCACCTCGGGGCGTCCCTCCTGCCTGGCGGCAAGATTCTGGGCGTCGATGGCCTGGCGAACTGCCGAGAGACCCCCTTTGAGGAGCTGCTCTGCGATTGGCCTCTGCTCGGCGGGAAGGGCGGCCAGGGCGGCCGCCCGATGCGTGGTACCCGGAACGAGACGCCCGGAAGCGTGGCGCCCGGCGACCCGCTCGCCGGAGTCCCTTGATCCCCGAGAGTGTGCGCCAGCAGGTCGAGAGCTGGGAGACGTGGTGCGGGTGACCGGCGATTCTCGTCGGGGAGCCCGAGCAGGCGAGCGTTGCGCCCCGCCGGGGGAGCCTAGGGCTATGGGACCCTGCCTAACAGACGTGCTCGGGTCTGGCTTAGCCTGATCCTCGGTGTCCAGGTTCCCGATCTGCTGGTTCTTGATTCCCTGGTTTGCGGTTCTCCGGCGTGTGTCACCCCCACGCTTATCGGTGCGCGACGGCCCCGAGCCATCGCGCTCTCCCCGACCACGGGACTTGGGCAGCAGGGACGAGGTGACACCTGCTGAGGCGCTCGGCGATGCTGCCAGGAGGAGGCGCTCGGGCTCCGCTCGACGCTCCCGGGGTGGGTACAGACGGACGATGCTGGTGCCGTCCAAGCCAAGCTCGGCGTCGGCTCGCACCACGTCACCGACTTGGGCGCCCTCGTATAGCAGTGAGGCGTCGAGGCTTCCCTTGGGTTGGCGAGCACCAGCGGCCCTCCAAGTCCATGTACCGTCGGGACGTGCGCTCGTCAGCTCGAGGTCGATCCGGTGGGACATCATCGCTAAGCTAGCCTGTTCGGGCGTCAGGCCTTCTCCAGTCGCCCTGCCATGAGCGACCGTAAGGGTGTCGCGACCTTCGAGTGTGTTGACGCTCCGGTTATCGAGCTGTCCGCGCCGCCCGGCGAAGGCCCTGGCACGTCCGTCCCAGCCTGGCGAGATCGGTTCTGGCGTCGCCGCTTCTGGCGGGAGCTGGTGATCGTCACGGTCTTCTACTTCGCGTACGAGCTCATCGGCGACGTCATGTCTGGTTCCCACGCCTCAGCTCTGGCTGACGCGCTCGCACAGGTGCACCTCGAGAAGGGCCTGGGGATCTTTGACGAGCGCTATATCCAGTCGGTGGCGCTCTCGGTGCCCGGCCTGGGCCAGTTCTGCAACGACTACTACGCCACCCTCCAGTTCCTGATGCCTGTGGTCGTGTTGTTGTGGCTCTGGTGGCGCTTCCCGGAACGATATCGCCAGATGCGAAACGCCCTGGCCTGGCTGACTGGGATCAGCTTCATCGTCTTCTTCGCATTCCCGGTCCTGCCGCCCAGGCTCCTGCCTACCACCTTTGGGTTCGTCGACACGATGAAGACCCTGGGTGGGGCAGGTCGTCTGGACACCGTGCTGCTGTCTTACGTCGGGGCCCAGTACGCAGCAATGCCGAGCCTTCACGTCGCGTGGGCCGCCTGGTGTGCCGTGGCCATGGTCCCAACCGTGCGTCATCGTTGGCTGAGGGCGCTGCTCGTGGCCGATCCGATAATTACCACCTTCGTGGTCATCGTCACCGCCAACCACTTTTTCTTGGATGTCATCGCCGGGGTGGTGGTGCTCTGGATGGGCATCGCGCTTGCCCGCGTCCCCTGGGGGCGTTTGTCCCAGGCGGGTGTGGGGAAGGTATCTGAGGTGAGGCGTGTTGTGAGTGGAGCAGCCGGTACCCGTCGTGGGTCATGATGTGAGAGGATGTCGGGATGCCTAGCGGTTCCAGCAAGCTCAGTGGTTCGAGCAGAGACACGGTGGCAGGCGTGGTTGAAGGGGTGCGGGAGGCGCTGGCGCGCTTGGGTGGTCTGTTCGGTCCGCGCCCGACCCTGGTGCCAGCGAGGGTCACGACCCCCGCGCAGCGCCGGCAAGCAGTGCTGGAGGTCCTACGCCAGCAGCGGCGCTAGCCGCTGATCAACTTGCTCCCATCCGCATCCGCACCTGGGTCCGAGGAGAGCATTCACCCGGACCCAGAGTTGCTGGACACTCCTCTCAAGGATGTCGGCGACCTCGACGATGATCTGCAAGAGGAGGCCGCTATCGAGGCCGGGGTGTCGCCGGAGCACGAGTACGGTCGCCCGGGCCGGCCCCTCAACCGGCGGGCCCCATTCTACATCGGCCTCACTGGGGCCCTCGGCGTGGCAGCCGCCACGGTGGTTGTCTGGGCGCTCTACTCCATCAGGCACCTGATCCTGCTCCTAGGGCTGGCGTTGTTCATCGCGGTTGGCCTCGATCCGGCGGTGCGATGGCTCCAGCGCTGGGTCCCGCGCTGGCTGGCTGTGCTGTTGGTGCTGATTGGCGCTCTGGCCGTGGCAGGGGGCTTCCTGGCGCTTGCCATACCGGTCATCGTGACCGAGGCCAAGCACTTGCCTCACTATTTCGCCAGCCTCAGCAAGCCCCACACGGCCCTGGGGAGCCTCAATGCGCAGTACCACCTGACCTCCAGGCTGAGAACCCTGGTTGGAAGCGGAGGCGGTTCCCTGGTGAACGGGATCCTGGGGGTGGGCCGGGTGGTCGTCGGTCTGATCAGCGGCACCCTGATCGTGGTGGTGATGGCGATCTACCTGCTGGCCGACCTGTCGAGGGTCAAGAGAGGGCTCTACCAGATGGCTCCGAGGAGCCGGCGGGCCAGGGTGGTGCTGCTCACCGACGAGATCTTCAACCGGGTGGGTGGTTACGTGCTGGGAAAGCTCGTCATCTCGCTGGTCTCGGGGATCCTCACCTTTATCTGGGTGCTGATCTTCGGCTTGCCCTTCCCCTTCCTCTTGGCCGCTATGGTCGCCCTTTTGGACCTTGTGCCGATAGTGGGCTCGGCAATTGGCGGGTTGGTCGTCGCCTTGGTGGCTCTCACGGTGTCGATCCCGGTGGCGATCGCCACGGTGGCCTTCTTCGTCGTCTACAAAGGCGCGGAGGACTATTCTCTGATCCCGAGGATCATGGGACACACGGTGAAGGTCCCGGGCCTTGTGACTGTGATGGCCGTCCTCGTCGGAGGGTCGTTGCTCGGCCTGATCGGCGCCCTGGTGGCAATCCCGGTTGCCGCAGCAATCCAGCTGCTGATCGAGGAGGTGGGGATCCCGACGCTGGACAGGACTTGAGCTGGGAGGAGCGGGTGGTGAGTGGGCACGGCGGCCGGGCTCAG
This sequence comes from Acidimicrobiales bacterium, assembly GCA_039583695.1. Lineage (GTDB taxonomy): Bacteria > Actinomycetota > Acidimicrobiia > Acidimicrobiales > JAJPHD01 > JAVKSL01. The sequence goes on from JAVKSL010000054.1 coordinate 13,599, forward strand.
CGGTATAATTTCCTAAGAACTCGATCGGGGTCCGGCCAGCGAACCGAGGTTGCCCAGCCGAGCCTTTCCAGGGCGGCGATGATTGCTGCAGAGGGGTCGACCTGCCCTGGGACCAGGCCGTGGCGAGCGGACGCCGGGAATGCATGGTGGCCGTTGTGCCACGACTCGCCGAAGCTCAGGATGGCCAGGGGAGCGACGTTGGTGCTGCGGTCGGGCGTGGCGAACGGGCGGCGCCCGACAACGTGGCACACCGAGTTGGTGCAGAAGGTCACATGGTGCAACAGGCCGATCCGAACCAGTCCCCCCCAAAGGAAAGCGCTCAGGCCGCCCTCCGGCGTACCTGTGACCGCCAGGCCGATGGCGAAAGGTATGGCTAGGGAGGCGAGCCCCAGGGGCAGCGCGAAACTGGAGACTGCCACCACGTCGGGGTCGTTCAGCAAATCCGGGGTCCAGCGCTTGGGATCGACCGGGTTGGCCTGGAAGAACCATCCGATGTGGGCGTACACGAATCCCTTGGTCATTGGCCAGACACCTGGTCCGTACCGATACGGCGAGTGGGGGTCGCCATCGGCCTCGGTGTAGGCGTGGTGCTTGCGGTGCTGGCCGACCCAGGTGAGTGGAGAGCCCTGGATCGACATGGTCGCCGCGACCAGCACGACGATGCGTGCTGGGCGTGCCAGCTTGAGCGCCCGGTGGGCCAGGTGTCGATGGAAGCCGATGGTCACTGCGAAGCCGGTGAGCACGTAGCCACTCACCAGGAGCCCGGCATCTAGCCAGGTGAAGGGATGCGCCCGGAGGCGGGCCAGCGCCCAGATGAGACCCGCCAGCGGGCCGCACAGCAACAGGGTGGCGCTGACGAGCTGGGCGGGCCCGGCCCGCTGACCCGTCGGGGTGGCCCGCGCGAGCGCTGGTGCGACCGCTGTCACAACGTCTCATCGCTAATCAGCACTGTTCGCCTTCGGTAAGTTGACCGGCTCGGCCGGAACCTGAGAGACCGACCCTCACTGTCGAAGGCTGGCTGCCAGCATACCCGCGGAGGGCTGCTCAAGGTGTCAAGCCCTCCGATCCTCGCCTCCCAGGACTTGCAAGGTCATATGTCCGATACCCACCCCACCGGGTGACAAACCGCGTCGGTACGGGGCCGGTGTCGTGGGTGTTAGGATGATGGCCAGAGTGGGCAAGACGATGACAGGAGCCAGTCGGCAGTAGCGCCGTTGGCTCACAAGGGAGGTCATTGGGATGGCAATAAAGACACGCTCGAGTGGCCGGGTGGCCAACGCCGACTGGTCAGGCACATCGCCCAGCACGGGGGCTTCCACCGCCAAAGGTGGGCAGGTGGCCAGGCGCTCCGCAGGTGTCGGGCTTGCGGTCATTGGCGTCCTGGCCATCCTGGATGGCGCCTGGGGTGGGATTGTTCCCTATCTGGGTCCGACCTTCGGCTACAGCTCCAACGGGATCGCGTCGTTCCAGTGGACTTTGATGCATGCGTTGCTCTATCTCGTGCCGGGTGCGGTGGCGGTGTTCGCTGGTTTCTGCCTCCTGACCCTCAGAGGGTCCGGTGCCCTGTTTGGCTTGTTGCTGGCCGCGTGCGGCGCCTGGTTCATCCTCGGCGTTGTCGTCTGGCCGATCCTGCACGAGCCTGGAGTAGGCGTGTTCACCTCGGCGCCTCCCACCGCCAACTTCATCAACCTGCTGGGCTACAACCTCGGGCCCGGGATAGTGCTGGCGCTCCTGGGTGGGATGTCGCTCACGGCGGGACGGCGCGCTTGAGGGCGTCGGCGCAGCCGGGTCCACAACCATGAACGTCGAGCTGGTCGAGGGGGGGCTGGACCCGGCCATCGTGGTGGTCTCGGGCGAGGTGGATCTCCACAGCTCCTCCCGGCTGAGTGAAGCCCTGGATGCCTTGGCGCTCGCGGGAGCGTGGAAGGTCGTGGTGGATCTCCAAGGCGTTGATTTCATCGATTCGAGCGGCTTGCGGGTCCTGCTGACCGCGCGGCGTCGGATGGAGCCAGACGGAGGCACCTTGAGCCTTGTTTGCACCCAGCCTCGCATCCTGAAGGTCCTCGAGATCACGGGCCTGCTCTCGGCATTCTCGATCCACAGTTCCCTCGACGAGGCCAGGCAGGCTTTCGCCGGGTAGGGCAACAACACCCCAACCTCGGGCCCTCCTCGGGCCGGTTGCGCTTTCGCTGCTCCCCTACGATACTGGAGCCCATGGATTCAGCCGAGAGGCTGGCCTTCCTCCACCGGGCCATCGAGGACTTGGCGATCGACCTGGATGATCCGCGGCAGGTGCTGGACAGTGTGGCCGCCCTCGCAGTCCCCGCTATCGCCGATGCCTGCTGGGTCGACCTATTGCTTCCCAACCGCAAGATGCAGCGGATTGCGGTTGCGGGGCTTCCAGAGTTGGCCGAGCCGGTGGGTATCGACAGGTCCTTCGAGCTGGTCAAGGCGCCGCTGATCGAAGCCGTCGTGGACTCAGCCAAGCGTCTGGTGCTGACAGACCTACGGGGTGATCGGGTGAGCTGTGTGGGCATGTCTGAGGCGATCGGTGCGCGCGCGCACCTGGGCGTGCTGCTGTGCAAGGGGACCCGGGTTCTCGGTGTGATGTCCCTCCTTTACATCGAGTCGGCGCGTCACCCCGGCGATCACGAGCTGGCCGCCGCAGACGACCTGGCCAGGTTGGGCGAGAGGGCCCTGCTATCGGCCCAGAGGACCCAGCGCTTCCGACGCCTCAAGGACAACGCCGCCGCCCTGTCTCGCACGCTGACACGCTCGGAGGTGGCTGAATCAGTGGTCGCCGAGCTCTTCATGGCGGCTGAGGCGAGCTCCGTACGACTCGTTGTGGTCGACGATACCGCGGAGCTCAGCATCCGCTTGATGGTCAGTGCGGGTGATCCCGGAAGCTCCCCCGACCATGATGTGGAGGTTCCGAGCCCGCTGGCCTCACTGATCGCCGAGGTGGCAACCACGGGGCGCCCAGCAGCCTTCTCCTCGCCGGAGGAACGGCGGGATCGGTGGCCTGACTGCCTGGGTACCGACCCTTTGACGGACCCCACTGCCGCCCTGGCAGCCTTTCCGATCACTTGGGCAAACGGCGCCCACGCGGTGGTCGTGTTCGCCTATTCTCAGGCGCGGATGCTCGATCGCGACGAGCTGGACTATCTGTCCGAGCTTGCGGCGCACTGTGGACCGGCGCTGGAGCGCGCGGACGCTTTTGAGGCTCAGCTGGACCTGGTTCGTCGCCTGCACGTCCTGGCTGCGGCGGGCGAGGCGCTGGACGGACCCCTGGATCTGACCAGCACCGTCGAGCGGATAGCGGCGATCCTGGCCCAGGAGCTTGGTGATTGGTGCTGTGTTCACCTTCGCTCCGGTCAGGAGCTGGACCTGGTCGCCCTGGCACATCGCGATCAGAATCGGCAAACCGAGCTGAGCCAGTCGATCGAGCTGATTCGGGCGACCCTTGAAGATCGTCATGGAGCAGGGGCGGCGGTCCGGGAGAACCGGGTAGATGCCTTCGAGGACCTGACCGAGGCGATGGATCCTGAGTCCGACGTCACCAATGAGCACGTGGCCGCTCTACGGGCGCTCCACCTGGATCGCTGTAGTGCCATCTCGGTACCCTTGCGCCGCGCGGGTACGGCCTTGGGGGCGCTCAGCGTGGTGTGGGAACGACCTCGTGCCTGGCGGCTCGAGGAGATGGCCCTGGTCGAAGAGGTGGGGCGGCGGGTGACACTGGCGCTGATGGCGGCGTGGGAGCTGGCGGAGCGTCGAGCTGCGGAGGCCAATCTGGCCGTGTTCGCCTCTCACGCGACGCGCCTCGCACTGGTCACATCGCGGCTTTCCGAGGCGACGACGGTGGAAGAGGTTGGCCGGCTCATCCTGGTGGACTTGATCGGGTCTCTCGGCGCCTCAGGCGGCGCGCTCAGCATCGTCACGCCCACTGGGGAGTTCCGGCACGTGCGCACTGAAGGTTATGGGGACGCAACAGGAGTCGACTGGCCGGCGAGCGAGGTCAAGGCTCCGACGCTTCGCAAGATTGCCCTTCGCGCTCGGCGCCCAGTGATCTTGACCTCAGCAGACGACCTAAGGGCTGAGCTGCCCCGTCGAGAAGCCGAGGCGCTCGTTGCCCTGGCTGGTGAGGTGGTCTGGGTGACACTGCCCCTGATTTCGGGAACCTCGCCGCTGGGGACCCTGGTCCTTGCCTTCGCGCACGGGCACAGGTTCGACGGGGCCGAGCAGGATCACCTCTGCGCCGTGGCCGCGGAGGTGACCCACGCGCTGGACCGGGCGCTGCGCTACCAGCTGCAGCACGAGGTCGCTGATACCCTCCAGCGCGCTTTGCTGCCGCGGTCCCTGCCGAGTGTGGCTGGCCTGGCCACGGCAGCAATCTACCTGCCGGCCAGCGACGATTTTCTGGTGGGTGGGGACTGGTACGACGTCTTGACGCTGCCCGGGGGCCGGGTCGCGCTGGTGGTCGGCGACGTAGCCGGGCACGACCTTGCCGCTGCCGGGGTCATGGGACACGTCAAGTCCCAGCTCCAGGCCTGCCTGTATGAGAGCCCAAGTCCGGCAGACGCCCTTGGCTCCCTGGATGCGCTCATGTGCAGATACGGTGAAGACGCTATGGCCACCATTGCGTGTGCAGTGTGGAACCCGGCCGTGGCGTCAATCACGCTGGCCCTCGCCGGACATCCTCCGCCCCTGCTCATCCAGCCGCGCATGGGGGCCAAGCCGGCTGTGGCACGCTTCATCGGCCCCCAGCCCGGGCTGCCCTGTGGCGCCGGGATGAGGGAGGGCCATTACGAGGAGCTGACCGTGGAGCTCGCTCCTGGCACCGGCCTTCTCGCGTATACCGACGGGCTGGTGGAGACGAGGGACCTTCCACTCGGCGAGCGCCTCGACGCCCTTCGGACGGCCCTGGAGGCACGCTTGGCGACCGCCCAGCTGGCGGGTCAGCCCCGCGATCCCGACCGCTTTGTCGAGGCGATTGCGCAGGGAGCAGTGGCCGACCTCCTGGGCGAGCGAGAGCGCCATGACGACGTGGTCGTGCTGGCAGCCTTGCGCACCCAGCAATGAAGCCGCGTCGCCCTAGCTGCATCTGATGTCAACCCAGGTGGAGACCGCCTTCGAGCGGACTGTAGACGAGGGGGTGGAGCGGCTGCGCCGGAGCGCTCCGGTGCTGCTCGCGACTGGTACCGTTGGTGGACTGGACGTGGGCCTTGGCGTGTTCGCCCTGCTCCTGGTGCATCACCTGACCGGCAGCGTCGGGTTGGCGGCGCTGGCCTTCAGCATCGGCTTTCTCGCGTTGACGCTCGCCAACAGCGAGCTGTTCACCGAGAACTTCCTGATCCCCGTATCGTCGGTCGTGGCCGGAAAGACCCGGCTACGGGCCATCGGGCGCCTGTGGACGGGAAGCCTGGTGGGCAACCTGGCCGGTGGCTGGGTGGTGATGGCTGTCGTGGTGACGGGCTTCCCCCAGCTCGACGTGCTGGCCAGGAGCACGGCAGCTCACTACGTGCACGCTGGGATCGGGTTGCCCTCGTTCTGCACGGCGATCCTGGGCGGCATGGTCATCACGCTGATGACCTGGATGCAGCACAGCACCGAGTCGGTGCCGGCGCAGCTGGCGGCGGCGGTGGCCTCGGCGTTCCTGCTGGCGGCTGGCTCTTTGAACCATGTCATCGTGATGTCTCTGGAGTGCTTTGCCGCCTTGCAGGCGGGGGCGCCGTTCGGTTATCTCACCTGGGCTCAGCTGGCCGGCTGGGCGTTGCTCGGGAACCTGGGTGGGGGACTGGCGCTGGTGACTGTGCTTCGCCTGGTGCAGGTCGGCGGGGAGAAGCTGCGTGCCGAGCGCGATCGCCCCGAGGACCAGGCCCGGCCGAGTGATCCGGCGGAGCTGGCGGACAACTGCGGAGTGGTGGAGCGCCTTGCCGACGAGGGCGAGCTTTAGCTTAGTGGTCCGGGTCGTAAATTCGATTACGTATCTTCGAGGCCCGTGCACTACGGCCCGTCAGGCCGCCTGCGGGTAGT
>JAVKSL010000055.1:0-18595 GCA_039583695.1 Acidimicrobiales bacterium
ATGGCCTGGAGCCTCGATCGCATCATGCATGCTGGCGGATGGCTATGCACGTCGGGCCCAGTTTCGGGACAGCCTGCCAGGTGATGTCTCAGGGCCGGGATGGCGTTCGCCGGGATGGCGAGCGTCCGGGTGCCCCTCTCGGTCTTGGGCGGTCCTATGGCGGCCTTGCCTCCGGGCGGTGGTACCCAGGCGCGCTCAACCCGGACGGTGGCGTGAAGCAGGTCCACGTCACGGCGGGTGAGCCCGAGCACCTCGCCCCGGCGGAGCTGGCACCACGCAGCCAGCAGGATGGCGGCACGGTAGGGCTCGGGCATTGCGGCGACGGCGCCGGCAAGCTCGGCGACGGTGGCGATCGGGCGCTCGGGGGACCGTACCTGGCCGGCACCCTTGACCTTGCAGGAGTTGGAAGCGATGAGCTCGTCGGCCACAGCCGTATTGAGGATGGCCCGGAGCAGGCGGTAGGCATCATCGGCGGTGACAGGGTGAGCGCGCTGGAGGTCCTGATACCAGCGCCGCACCGTAGAGGGGGCCAACTTGGCCAACTCGATCTTACCGAACGTCGGGACGAGGTGGAGTCGGAGCAGCTGGGCGTATTTGCCTCGGGTCGAGGGGCGCAGGTCGCTCCGTCGCTCCAGCCAGGTTCGGGAATAGTCTTCCAGCGCGACCCGACCTCCGCGAGGGTCCACGTAGCCGCCCCGCTGCAGATCGGCTCCGACGCGCTCCAAAAACCGAGAAGCATCGATCTTCTTGGCGAAGCTGGCGCCTCGCTGGCGCCCGTTGGTGTCGCGGTATCGGGCTTCCCACTTGCCCGACGGCTTGCGCCGGATGCTGGTCACGTCTGTTACCTGGCGGCCACGGTAGGAACGACGGAGCGTCTCACGCAAGGAGAGGTTATCCGGCTAGGGCGGCGGCCTTCTGGGTAGTTCCGACCAGGGCTTTTCTTGGCCTAGACATGGAAATAGCTCACAGTGCACCAAGTAAAGTACACGGGCTGTGGTTAGGTACACGGCATGGAATATCTTTGGCGCCCGTACCCGTTCCAGGCCCGTGACTAGGAAGATCGCACCAGATGCCAGCAATGGGAGCCAAACAAGGTACACGGCCTGGTTCTCTATGAGATCATCTAACGGCGATCAAGTCCGGTATTTGGGACTGAGACTCAGTAATGAACATGAAATGCCTCTTTGGCGGCCGCGGAGCTTGGACGCCACCGCCCTTGACCAGAGTCGCCGTCGGTTCCCCGACCGAGGGCAACGGTTCGACAAGTTGCCCAGCCGCTCCCGTTACTGGCTCCGAGCCAATTTCGATCCGCTGGACCTGCCGACTCAGGATCTCTGAGAACCCCCAGATTCGGGGCCGCGAGCGCGTGACCCAGAAGCAACCATCGCCGGCCTGCCGGGTCTCCACAGCCGTCCGAATCGTACAGGTGTTCCCCCGTCCGAAAATCCACTGCATATGTCCCCGGTAGAGGACCTGACATAACGCACAGGCCAACGGTGTGGCTCGGGCACACAACTTTCGGCCCAACGCAGTCGACGCCAAACGTCCTGAAGTCGGGTCATGCGGGCGGGACGACGAGCACCCGCGGTGGGACCCAAGGATCCGGTCACTGGCCTGGGCCTCCGGCCGCTTCTCGGGTCGCTCAGTCGAGCCAGGCGGCGTGGGTCGTGTCCTCCGCCTGGTCGTCGTGGTGCTCGCAGCCCTCACCGGCTTTGCCGGATTGGTGGCCATCATCGAGGGACGACCGCCCCGAGTCGCTCTCGATCTCGACACGCTCAGGACGAAGGATTGATGCGCCGGGCAAGGGGGCCAGCGAGGCTTGCGCGAGCCCGGCCGCTGTATCGAGGAACGCCGATGGCTCCACAACTTCGAGTTCGAGCAGTTGTGGGCGCCCGTAGTCGTCATCGACGAGGTCGACGCGGGCGGAGGCGCTCGGGCTCACCCGCTCCGTCGCTGCGGCGATCGCCGTCTCGGCCACCCGCCGCTGCGCAGGGCGCGCCTGGGCGCTAGCAATCACCTCCCGCTCCCAGAGCCGCTCGGTCTCGCCGGCGTCGCCGCCCAGGAGAGCCGACTTGGCGAGCGCGGGGCTGAAGCGGGCCCCGACCCGAGGAACACCACGGCGGTATCCCCGGCGGTGCCGACGGCGGCCTGGTAGGCCTGGACCATCACCGTGTGACCGGCCTCGTGGAGCCGGTCGACGTGCGCGTCGGCGACCTCGCGGGCACTGGCCCGGTAGCGCGCCGTGCAGAGACCGCCGCTGGCAACGCTTGGTTTGATGACCTGGTCGTCAGCCGGGGGGCCCAGCGCTGCCCCGGTCGAGCCCATACCGTCGGGACTACCGCGACGCCCGAAGCGCCGAGGTCGCCCAGGTAGGTTTTGTCGCTGTTGCATCCAAGGTGGCGGCACTGTTCGCCAGGCCGGTGACCGTCTCAACCCGTTCAGCCCAAGCGAGGAACCCGTCGCGACTCGTCACGTAGCCCCACGCGTACATCGCCACCACCACATCGAAGCGGCACCACTCGACCCGGGGGTCATGCCCCTGGCAACCAGGTTGGCCCCGGTGAACGCCCGTGGCGCAGCAGGGCGGGGGTAGCGGGGGGTCTGGGGCTCGGTGCTCCCACCAGGCGAAGCCGACCACGCTCATCCCCGCGATGGCCGCCGCCATCCACAAGAGGGTGCTGGGGCGCCCAACTCCGGCGGCGATCACGGCATAGACGGCCGCGGCCAGGGCGATGGCGGCCATGGGCGGTGCCGGGTAGGTCGAGGCGACGGGGACGCTCAGCGGTGGAGTCGGCCTCGGATACCTGCTGGTGGCCGTGGGCGCCGTCGCGGCCCGAGGCTCTACTCTGGGCAATCATGACAAGCTCGCGTATCTCCGCGAGTAGTGCCGACCCGTCCGGGCTCGTCGGTCGAGTGGGCATCCGCGCGTTCGCCCATCCGCGGGGAATCCTCGGCCGACTCGGTGGGACGATCATGAGCCAGAGCCGGCCCGTGCGCGCTGGATGGTCGATCTACTCAAGCTCGAGCCGACCGATCGGGTGCTCGAGGTCGGCTCGGGTCCCGGGGTCGCGCTTGCCCTGGCCGCCGAGCGGGTCCCGCACGGCCACGTCACGGGCCTGGATCTCTCCCCGGTGATGGTGGCGCAGGCTCGCCGCCGCAACCGCACCGCCGTGGCCGCCGGCCGGGTCGACGTGCGGCAGGGCGATGCGGCGTCCCTGCCATTCCCGGCGGGATCCTTCAGCAAGATCTACACGATCAACTGCCTGCCCTTCTGGCCGTCGGTCCCCGACGGTCTGGCCGAGGTACGCCGCCTGTTGGCGCCGGACGGTCTCGTTGTGGTCGCTGTGCGCCTGTACCGGGAGGGAGTCGGCCGGGCCAACCCCTCGGCCTACGGCTTCACCGATGAGCAGCTCGCCGAGTTGGCCGAGACCACCGAACACGCCGGCCTACGCCTTGTGGGGACCATCCGCCGCCGAGCCGGGAACGCCTGAGCGTACCGCACGGGATCGCCCTGCGACACCGGCCTCGGCTTGCGGTCCGCGGGTCACGGATGCACATCTCGCCTCATCCGATAGCGCACCATGACCTGACTGACCATCGGGCTCGACGGCAAGGACTGGATCGGCGAACCCGGCCGCTTCTGCCACCCGTCGAGAGGCCGCATTGTCCTCAGTGACGTGTCACTCCAGGTCGGTGATGCCCTCTCGGTCAGCGTGGGAGAGAAGGAGCTTAGGGCCCGGGTGGCGACTCCCTGGCCGCGATGGGCGGCTCCCGTCCAGTACTCGGCGCGCCGGTGCCTCTGAGACTCATGTAGCCAGAACAATCCGCTGCTCCGGGACGGTTTGCCTGGTGAAGGTGGGTCTACCTAGCCCAGCTTACGAAACGTCGGGCTAGCCAGCGGCAGTGGGCTGTACGGTGCCTTTGCCTACGGGGGACACCTCGAAGTGCGAGGAACAGGGCAGGATCTCGTGGTTGGAGACCGTGAGGTGACCATGGCTATTCGGTGGCGTGATCTCGATCTCGCCGGACGGTTCGCACGACCGCAGAGGGCTGAACTCCACCCAGAAGGAGGCGACCCCGCCCGGTGCTAGGGTCACGAGGGCCTGGGAGACAGCCGGGTACAGGTAGCCGCTCCCCCCCTCGCGCTTCGCATTGAGATTAGTCGTCTCTCCTGCCGTCGTCACCGTTGCGAGCCTTGGGTAGCCCTGCAAGACGCAGGTGGTGGAGGACGTATTGTGTAGGACGTATACGACTCCAACGTTGTTCAGAGCCTCGTCACTTTTAGTGCTGGACACGCTGAGCTGGGACACAGCACAAGGTGTCGTGGCAACCGAGCTTTCCTTGCTTGATGTCGTGGAGGCCGTCGTTGGGGAGCTAGTGCTGTTAGTCGTCAACGAGGCAGCGCTGTGGGCGGTGTTTCCACTTCCGCAGGCGACCAAATCGAGGGCGGCAGCGCAAATCAGTAGAGCCAAGCTGATGGAGGTGCGGTGACGTGGCATTGCTAGCTCGGAGCTAACCACTGAACAGTGCCGCTTAGCTCGTCATACTGTGTGGCATCGGGATCGTAGGTAATGCCGTAGCCGGACTCTGACCCCGTTTGGACCATCTGGTATCCTCGCCCTGTGGGTGATGGTACTGAACTTTCAGATTCCCAGTAGTGCTGAAAGTCGAGTTGAGCTAGTTGATCGGCACTGAGGAAGGTGTCATAGCCCACGTAAAGTCCAGGGCTGAAACTGTAGGGAGCAGCCCGAACGGCGGCGGCCCAATTGTTACAGTAGTCGATGATTGCCGGGGTCGCCGTACCCTCTGCGATGCCCTCCAGGTCAAGCCACACATTCACCCCGGATGGGAATCCTACCGATCGGACATTGCCTGCCGCATTCTGCCCGTTCGTCGTACCCAGCGCGGATGTGGGGGTCCAGCCGGGCTCCGCAACGTGCTGCACCGGCATCAACGCGAGACCGGCTGCCAAAATATTTGCTGCTTCGTCAGAGGTCAGGTCGCCTGACTGCTCGGCAGACTCTAGAGATACGTAACGGATGACAAAAGTGAGTCCTGCAGTGGCGATCTCGCCTGCCGAGGTGCTTGAGATCACATCATCGGTATCGAGGCCCGTTGCGTTGGCTCCACCACTCTCGACAGTGCCGCTGAGCGTGCCCGGGATGGAGCATGGACAGGCTGCCGAGGCGCTCCCGGCGCACGTGTCCGAGGGGGTGGAAGGCGTCGGGTAGGATGAGTAACCCTCAAGAAAGTGGCCGTTGACGGCGTAGTAGGCAAAAGCCGCCGCGATCTCGATGGTCCCTAGGTTGTCGGGCCCAGCAGCGTTCTCGTAATAGTTAGCCCCAGGCAGGGAGTCGACGGGCGAAGCCACAGTCTCGAACGGCGTCTCTCCTGCCGGGCTGCCGTCGGGGTTGGTCCAACCGCACGGGTTGTAGTACAAGGCGTTGTTGGCGTCGTCCCCGACAGCAATTACAAGGTAAGTGCCGTCTGCAACGACCTCCCATGCAGTCTCGAAGTCACGGATGACATTGGTGGCTGCTATGCCGGCCACGGCCGCTGCCCCGAGGGCTAGCTGGCAGTCGTTAGCAGTGGCGGCATAGAGAAGTATGTTAGTTGCACTGATAGTCATTTCACCTGCTCCTCTTTGTGGCCCATAAGACCATAGGTCGTCAACATGGGCAAGTTACGTTGGCGCTGGCAGTATCCGCGCAGGTGTCGCCCGCTCCGTAGTTCGTTGGAGGCGTGCCATAGCCGGGTGGATAGGACCCGTTGACCGCGTAGTAGGCGTACATGATCGCCAACTTGAGGGTGTCGTAACGGTTGGCGCCTGCCGCGTTCTCGTAGTAGTTGGCATCAGGGACCTGATCCACTGGGGCCGTGGTCACTAGCTCGAAGGGGGTGCTCCCCGCACCTGTGAGACCAGGGTTGGTCCAACCACAGGGGTTGAAGTATAACGCGTCGTTGGCAGGGCCGCCGACTGCCATGACAAGGTAGGTGCCGCTTGCGGTATCGGTCCAAGCTTGGGAGAAGTTACCCACCACGTTGGCGACCGGGATGCCCGCACAAGCGGCCGCAGTCAGTGCTATCGAGTAATCCACCAGATCCGCTGCGTAGAGGATCACTTGTGACGCAGGAACTGTCATGATGTACATCCAATCTTTTTGTCAACCCACACATGCCTCGCTATTGGGGGCGTGGTGGCAGGCTACTCCACGCCAGGCTGCGTTGGCTCTCGGGTACAGAGAATGATCATTCGATAGTCCATACGGCCCATGCCCGGCCTGACTCTTGGGCCGCCTCAGAGTTGCGGTAGGGACCGCCCATGACTTCACCGAGCTTACTCAGGCCGGAGGTCGTTCGGTTTCGCACACTGTACCGGGCCAGCCCGCCGCCAAGGAGGGTGGTCGGCCTCGCTCACCGCATCGAGCCGCAGCTTGGAACCGGCCCTGCAGGTCACCAGTGGTCAGGCGGCGCAGGATCTCCCGTCCCTCGGGGGCCAGGCGAGGATCACCGGCCCGCTGACGCTGGCGACGCTCCTCCAACAGCTCCTCACCGACGCTCATGCTCCCCAGTCTGCCACCTTGCCACCCGTTTGGTTGTCCTATCGGGGGGAGCCATCGTGTCGCCCTTGACGCTCGACATGGGTCGCCGCGACCGAGAGCGCTCCAAGGATACGAAGGCCCTGCTCAGGCGGCTGGTAGCCACAGGTCGGTGGTCCCGACCTCGTAGAACGAGTTGTCGCGGCTCTTTCCGATACGAGACGACCCCACGGCCTCGGCAACAGCCAGGGGGCGTGCGGCGTTGTATCGAGTCCCCCCTCCGACACGCTCACTTGCCCCACCCCCTGGATTCAGGGTGAGGGCAAGGTCAACCTCGCGCGAGCTCGGGTGGTAGGTGATGCGAAGGTTGGCCGCCCGGTAGACCGACTCGCGATCACCCCGGCGCATTTGGTCCATCGCCCCGGTCAGCCCCCCCAGCTCGTCCAGTAGCGCCAAGATGTCGACCGAGGTCAACTCTGGTGTCGGGTTGGCGCTGTTCAACTGGGCCCTCGCGGCGTCTCGCTGGCGGCGGAGGCGTCGGAGGCGATCAGCCACCTCGTCCTCCTCGATGGTCCCGGACTCCAACGCGTCGAGCAGCCGGGTGATCCGGCGCTCGGCCTCTCGACAGTCTCGTTCTGCCCTAGCGCGTGCTGGGTCGGCCTCTGTGCTGGCACGCACCATTGTCTCGACCGTCTCGCGCCGGCCCTGCGCAGACAACAGACTGCCGAGCCAGCCGTCCACGGTGGCTGCCAGCGCCCGCTCCGACACGAAGAGTCGCTTGGGATGGCCGTCGCCACGGGAGGGCAGTGCGTAGTCCTTGCGAATGCGGCACACGTAGCCCAAGCGCTGCTCGATGCGGTGCCCGCTCATCTTGCGCCCGCAAATGCCGCAGGAGACCATCCCGGTTAGCAGATAGCGGCCCCCTGACGGCTTGGAGCCGTGCGCTTGGCGGGCAGGGTTGCCTCCCTTCTTGCCAATGAGCGCCTGAACCGCCTGCCATGTCGCCTCGTTCACCAGCGCCTGGTGGCTGGGCGACTTTGAGCGCATCCATTGATCCTGCGCTGCCCAACACTGGGAAGTCCGGTAACCCTCGGCCGGCCGGTTGGGGTCGATCAGAGTCTCCCTACGTGGCTGGCGACCCCAGACCTGATAGCCGAGGTAGCGCGGGTTGGTCAAGATGGCTCGAACGGCCGAGCTCGCCCAGGCATGGCGGCTGCGGTGGGGGTTGCGGGCCGGATCGTGTTGAGATGGGCTGGGTACGCCGTCGCCGCTGAGGGCTTGCGCGATGGCCCGGTAGCCGTAGCCCGCCAGGTACATCGAGAAGATGCGGCTCACCACGGGTCCGGTGACTTGGTCGACCTCCAGGTGGTGCAGGCGCACCCCGAGGGAGGCCTTCTCCGGATTGGGATGTGCGCCGGCGTCCGCCAGGGTGTAGCCATAGGGCGGCCGGCCGCCGAGGAAGCGTCCCTCGCGCTCGGTCATGTCCGCCATCGCGGATCGGACCCGCACCTTGACCCGGTTGCGCTCGCCCTTGGACATGCCACCGAAGAGCAGCATCAACAGGTCGTGTGCCTCCGACTCGGGATCGACCCGGCCACCTACCTCGGGCACCCACAGCTGCACTCCGTGGTGGTGAAGGGTTGGAAACGTGTTCTGGAACTGGTCGCCGTAGAAGGCGCGGTGGGGTTCGCCGATCACCAAGCCGTCCCATCGTCGCTGCTGGCTGGGCAGGGCATGGAGCAGGCGGGCGCTCTCGGGCCGGCGGGGCCACGGCACCGATCGGGACTGGCCCACGTCGAAGAAGTCCTCGACGATGACCCCGCCATGCGGCTCGATGAGCTCGCGGGCGCGGCGAGTCTGCCACCCCCTCGAGGCGTGCTCGTCCTGGTGGTCCTCTGTGCTCACCCGGCCGTAGAAGGCAAAATGCACCGTGGCTCAGGCCGCCCGTGGCTCCGGCTGGGGCCGGTCGTCGCGTAGCTGGCACAAGGCCGAATACAGGGCCCTGGCCAGCTCGTCGGTCAGCACTGGGCGCGGGGACGAGCGCACCCTGAGTGGTTCGGAGGCCGTCACCGCTCGCCACCACCTGGCGAGATGTCGCATGAACCGACATGGTACCTCGATCGTGTGACTGATTCACGAGCCGCACTCATGCTGGCAAGTCCCTTTCCTCGATCTCCTGCTGGCGAGCAGCATCCCTGGCGGTCCGGCGGTTGGCTGCGATGTCCTCGGCAATGCTGCGAGCTAGAACAGCCTCGCCAGGGGAGTGGCCGCGGCCGACATAGCGCCACTCGCCGACGATCACCACGACGTCCCCGTCGAGGCCGTTGCACTCATTCGGACCGAGTTGGCGGACTACTGGAGTGCTGGGTTCGAGGCCGAGGGCCGCCAGGGTGCGAGCGGTGTTCCAGTCCCGGCGGGCATGGCGCAGGGTGGTCAGGGTCGTCGAGTAGCGCCGGGACTTGGTGGAGAAGTGCCCGCCATAGCCCAACATGTGAGCCCAGCGCCTCAGCTTGAGTTCAACGAGGTCGGGATCATCGCCGAGGCTCCAGCACGTCTGGATCATCCTGCGGGTGTGCTCCGGGACCGCCAGGGTGTCGAGGTCGCGGCTGGCGCCGGTGCCGTGACAGTCCGCACAGCGGCCAGCGGCGTGTCGTCCGGTGCCCTCACAGGACCGACAGCACAGGCCGGTGTCCAGCGTCGCGGTGCATTCGGCGCCCTTGGTGGCGTACTTGGCCACGTAACCGGCGACGGCTCCCTCGCTCAGATCGTCCACTTCGCTGACGGCCCGGATGGGGGCGATGTCTACCTCGGCGCCCCAGCGGATGAGCCGGGCACCGCCGGTGCTGGCTGCCTCGGGGCTTGCCGACTTGGCCTGAGCCGCGGCGGCTCGAACGGCGTCGGCAATCAGCTCGGCGGCTGCCCAGCCGGGAGGATGGACTATGGCGTCTCGCTCGTCGGGGTCGATTCCGTCCAGGCGGATGACCGCGTGGAAGTGGACCAGGCCCCTCGCTTGGTATTCGGCGACCTTGTCGAATGAGAGCCGGGCGACCTTGGTGAAGTCACGCTGCGGTAGTCCAGCGGCGCTCGCAATGGTCCGGCGGAGCAGGCTGATAGTGCGATCCCAGAGCCTCGGGGCCTGCGCGTTCCAGATGACCGCGCCGACGTAGTCGTAGGTGCGTGGGTCGAGAGGGGTGCCGAGGTCTGGGTCAGCCAGTCCGTGACGACGGCCACAGCCCGGGTCGGCGTGGGGGTGGCAGCGCTGGACCCGCTCGCCTGGGCCTACGAGCCGGTGATGGACTGCTCCGAACGACGGGGCCGTGAGGGTCACGAACAGCCGGGGATGGCCTCGTACGCTCGCCGGGACCCCCTTACCGCCAGCAAGCCCCGCCCGTAGGAGCTGGTAGGTGTCGGCCCGGTACACCTCCGAGCACGCCGGACAGCGAGACGAGCGTCGGTTTCCGCAGGGGATCAGCAGATGTCCCGTTGCCTCCGCAGAGGTGTCGTAGCAGCTCAGCACCACGCCGGTGCCGGCCTGTACCAGCCGTCGGCTGCCGGCCAGCCAAATCGGCTGGGCACACCCGCCGGACCGGGCTACCTGGGCGTGCCAGGCCCAGTAGTCCGGCCTGCCCGCGACCGCCAGTGCCTCGCCTAGCGCGCCCTCGTTCGGGGCCGGCTCCTCTCCGCGGGCCATCAGATCCCGGCTCCTGGGTCAGCGGTGGCTGGCCACGCCGGCGCCGGGTTGGCGGTGGCCACGGCCGCCATGGTCGAGTCGGTGACCAGGCACGCCCTGGCCCTCACGGGCTCTCGCACTCCGTCGATGCGCATGAAGGCGACGCCCGCCTGGGAGCGGGGGATCAGGTCACAGCGAGCCCCCTGGTCCCTCGCCCCGTCGCCCAGCACCATGTCCACATGGGTTGCGTCGTCCAGGCGCAGGGCCACGCGGCAGGGGAACAGGTTGCGGAAGCCGACTACCTCCTTGCGGGGGTCCTGAAGCGCTGCCACCACGCAGACCCCGACGGCGCGGCCCTTGGTCAGGATCATGCCCATGGTGTTGGCGATGTGCTGGGAAGCCTTGCGGTCCGGTAGGTAGGCGGTGAGGGTCGCCAGCTCGTCGATGACCACTACCAGTAGCGGCTCCTCGACACTGGGCTCGTGGCTTCGCACACCGGCAGCGGCAAGGCGCGCGGCCCGGCGCTGCATCACGTCGACCACCCAGTCGAGCAGCGCAGCCATTGCCTTGAAGTCGTCCACCGCCAGCTTGGTGAACAGCGAACGGGCCGGCACCAGCTCCATGCCCCCCTTGGGGTCGATGCCGAACAGGCGCACCCGGCCGCTCGCCACCTCGGGGGCCAGGGCATGAAGGATCGAGTACACGAGCCCCGACTTGCCCGACCCGGTCGCTCCGGCCAGCAGGACGTGTGCGCCCGCAAGCGGGAGCTCCCAGACACTGCCGTCCTCGCAGCGCCCGACGGGGAGCATCCGCAGGTCTAGCCGAGGCTCGGCTGCGAGGGGCAAGACCGGGTGGATGAGCGGGTCGGAGTACAACACCTCGAGCAAGAGCCGTCCGGGGCTCGCTACCCTCACCCGGACGTCTCTGGCGCCCAGGGCGTGGGCCAGCGCTTCACTGGCCGCCTCGAAGTCGCCGGGGGACTGACCGGACCCGCCACGCCACAAGGAGCGACGGATCTATTTGGGAGTTGCTAAGCCCGCGGCCGCCGCTGCCCAAGTTGGAACGGGTAGCGCCGAGGTGGTCCTTCTGGGCCGGCGCCACCCCAGGGCGGCCGCTGGGTTCGGCCTCCTGGTCGTGTTTTGGTGGGGATCGGCGGATCCCTCCGTTATGAGTCTTCTGGGCTGGGTCCTGCTAGGTGCGGCCGTCATCGCCGTGGGCCTGGCGCTGTGGGCGCTGGTTGACCATGCGAGCTTCGTCCGATTGGTCAGCGGGCCCTACCGGCGCCAGCGCCGGCGCGCCCACTACAAGCGCTACTGGCCCTCGCTGATGGCCACCCACGGCCTCTCTTGGGCACCCCATCCGCCTGCTAGGACGAAGCCGAACTACTCATCGCGGAGTCCGCTTCGGTCTGGCCGAGCGCCCGTCGGGCGGATGCTCGGGATGCCGGGCGGCAGGGCCGTCATCACGACGCCGCGCCCGAGGCGGTGGACTTGGCGGCGGCCACGGCCTGACCCGTGGGGCGGATCGAGTCGCAGCTGAACATCACGCCGTGGCGGCCGTCCTGGCGCTCCCAGACCCGGGCGGTCAAGACCTCGACCTGCACCGCCCCACCTACGGCGAGGTGCTTGGACAGACCAGATTCGGCCACGCCCACGCGAAGCACCTCGGCTCGCTGGTCGGCGACGACGAACAGGTCGACGTCCCAGGTGATTTCACCGGAGAAGGGATCGGGCTTGGAGCGCTGGCGGGGCGGCACCGCCACGGTGAGGGTCAGGCGGCGATCGTCAACGGGGATCGACTTCATGGCACTTAGTTCCTTTCGGGTTCACAGGACCGGCATCTCCGGCCCGTTGGCCTCATGGCCGAGGCCGCAGGACCAGTGCACCGGGCTGAGCGAGGGCGCCGGAAGCTCTATGCCGTTGTCGCATCCGGTATGCAGATATTGCATAGGAGGCCACTTCCGACCTCGCCGGCTACACTGCGGATGGCAATGGGCAAGCCCGTCGCTGCGGTCGGCTTCCGTGGCCCCGATTGAATCGCTCCTCCCGGTTCATCCCGGGGAGGTGATCCGTCTCGCTCGTATCGCACGCGGCGTCACCCAGGCCGAACTCGGCCAGGCGTGCGGGTACAGCCAATCTGCCATCTCCAGGATCGAGAAGGGAGGAGCTGGCGCATATGACGTCCGCGTACTTGCTCCGCTGGCCGCCGAACTGGACATCTCGCGCCAGCTCGTTGGCCTCTCACCCATCAGGCCCAAAGGGCGAGCCTCGATGAACCGCCGTGAGTTCCTGACGGGCGCAGCCGCTGGTCTGGCTGTTGCTCTGGTGCCACGATCGGTCGCCCGGGGACGCGCGGCTGGGGGCGCAGGTCTTGCACAGGCCGCCGCCGTGTCTCCCACTGGGGCTGACCTCGACCAGCGTGTCGGCTATGCACACGTCGCCTACCAGCGGGGTGACTACGAATGGGTGGCAGAGGCCCTGGCGGGCCTCCTTGCGGACACTTCCGCCGGGATGCCAGACGAGTCCGACCGAGAGTTGGTCCTCGGGGCGCAGGTGTGGGCATACGTCCTGGCGGCGAAACTGACTACCAAGCTCGGCCTGTACCACGACGCCAAGGCCGCGGCGGATCGCGCGATCACCTTGGCCGCTTATGCCCCCTCGCCGGTCCTAAAGGGTGCCGCCAGCTACCAGCTCGCAAGCGCGGCCAATGCTGTGGGCGACGCCAAGCACGCAGAAGAAGTAGCTGTCGTTGCCGCCGACCAGCTGGGTCGCGGCCCGCAGGGGCCGGCGGTGGTGTCCGTGCGCGGAGCGCTGCTGCTGATCGCGGCCGTCGCTGCATCGACCGATGGCGATATCACCGCCTCCGGGCGCCACCTCGCCGACGCTCAGGTCCTGGCTGAGGAGTTGGGAGCCGATGCCAACCATGCCTGGACTGGATTCGGTCCCACAAACGTCGCCACCCACCGCCTGGCTGTGGCGCTCCAGCTCGACCGTCCGGACAAGGCAGTGGAGTTGGGTGTTCGGATCGTGCCGGAGAGATTTCCGACCGCACTGGTGGGGCGGCGCTGCCAGGTCCATCTCGACACCGCGATCGCCCATGGCCGGCTTGGTGACGACGCCGCGGCTGCTGACCACCTCATGCAGGTCCGGAAGATCGGTCCGCAGGTCCTGCGTTACAACACCGACGCCCATGCGCTGATCGAGGACCTCCTTCACCGCGAGCGCCGGTCTGCCACGCCGGGGCTGCGTAGCTTGGCGCGCTACGTCGAGTTGCCCGGGCGGTGAGCGAGCAGGTGCCTGGACGGCGCGTGCTGTACTGGGTGATGTGCGCGGCGCCGCCTGTGCTCGACTGGAAACACGCGGCCGACCAGCTGATGGGGCGGGGCTGGGCCGTCTACGCAGTCCCCACGCCGACCGCTGCCAGCTGGCTCGACCTTGACCGGCTGGCAGCCGTGACGGGTCACCTGGTGCGGGTTCATGCCCGACTGCCGCACGAGCCCGATCCGCTGCCGCCCGCCAATGTGGTGCTCCTCGCGCCGACCACCTTCAACACCATCAACAAGTGGGCCGCCGGTATCAACGACACCGTCGCCCTGGGGCTACTTAACGAGTGCCTGGCGGCCCGCGTACCGATCGTTGCGGCGGTGTACTGCAAGCCTGCGCTCGCTGCTCACCCGGTGTTCCAGTCGAACGTGGCCCTGTTGAGACACGCTGGAGCAAACATCCTTCAGGGGGAGGGATCCGTCGTCACCTCCGACGGAGGGTTCTCCTGGGCGGCAGTCCTGGACGCCCTAGACATCCCACGGCCGTAGCTTGTCAAGAAGGGATCGTGGGGTGTGGAGAAATCGGTCACCGGTGGTCATGCTGCCGCCGGGGTGGCGGTGGTCGCCCGGTGCCCCCAGGCTTTGTGCTCGTCGTAGAGGGTCCTCGATCGCAGGCAGCCGTCGAGGATGCCCACCAGCCGGTTGGACAGGACCCGCAGGGCCTGGTCGTGGGACTCGCCTTTGGCCCGGTGCTCGTCGTAGAAGGCTCTGGCGCCGGGGGATGCGTTGGTGGCGCAGAACGCCCACTCGTAGCAGGCGTCAGCGAGGTGGCGGTTGCGTACGTAGCGGGCGAGGAAGGCCCTCCTTTTGCCCGAAGCCCGGGTGACCGGCGACGTGCCCGCATAGTTGCGTCGTGATTTAGCATCGGCGTAGCGGTCCGGGTCGTCTCCGAACTCGCCTAGCACCCGGGCGCCGAGGACAACACCGAGCCCTGGCAGGCTGCGTACGATCTCGGCGTCCGGGTGCGACTCAAAACTTTCGGTCAGCTCCGCCTCGAGGGCGGCGATCTGGCGGGTCATCTCGGCGATGATCCCAACCGCGGCGCGCACTTGGGCTCCGTAGGCGTCGGCGACCGCGGCGGGGGCATCGAGGCGGGGGGCTCGCAGCGCTACTTGGAGCTCGGCGGCGCGGGCGGCGACGTTGCGCTGGCGGCCACCCTTTCGCAGGGCAGCGCCAATCGCTGAGGTCGACAGGGCCGCCGCGCCGGCCGGTGTCGGGGCCCGGGCGAGCAGGCCCAGCGCGTCGGGATGGGCCAGATCGGTGCCCAAGGCGTCCAAGGCGGCGGGGAAGAACTCCCGCAGGATCGACCGCAGCCGGTTCATCTGGCGCCCTCGGTCCCAGATCACCCGCTGATGGGCCCGGGCCAGCACCTTGAGCGCCTGGGGGTCGGGTGAGTCGCCGGCGATCGGGCGGTGATGGTGGCGGTCGGTGCGCACCAGGTCCGCCAGCGTCGCCGCGTCACCAGGATCGGACTTGGCTCCTGACAGCGACCGTCGCTCCCGGTAGCGGGCCACCGCCAGCGGGTTCACCGCGTACACCGTGTAACCCGCGGCGATCAGCGACATCACCCACAAACCCCGGTCGGTCTCGATACCGACCGCCACCTGGGCGGGGTCCTCGGCGAAGGAGGCGATCAGCTCGTGAAGCTCGGCGACGCCCGCCACCCCCTCGGGCAGCCTGCGGTGCCTCACAAGCGCCTTGCCGTCCTCGTCGAGGATCGCCACGTCATGGTGGTCCTCAGCCCAGTCGTCACCCACGAAAATCATCCATACCTCCTCGTTCGGTCCAGTTGGTGCTGCGGTGAGCCGGAGAAGGACACAGCCTGCGACCTAATGGATCAGTGCTCGGCGGCGACGTCATCCCACCAGCGGTCAGGCCCTCCTCACCACCGGCGGGGCCACGGTCTAGGCCCAGGGCTCGCAGGCCCTGGTGCATCGAGTGGGCACCCGTCGGCGGCTCGGCGCCCAGCCTGACCCAAGGCGGGCCGGCCGGGAAGAGGTGTGGGCAAGATCCCCAGCTCGTCCACACAGATCCACAGGAAGGTCGAGTTATCCACCCCTCCCCCCGCGCCCCCCTCCCGGTTACTACTACTGCTGATTGAGCTGCGCTCCTCCTCACCCCCCCATTAGGTGCATCGCAGTAGCGTCCGGCAGGGTCCGGCCTTTGCAAGGCCCGCTGCCGGGAGCGGCTCCTTGGAACATCGGGAGGCGGTCAAGGCGATCGTGGGGTCGGGGCCCGTGGAGTCAGCGGCGCAACTGGAGTACCTAGCCTGGATCGTCGCCGACGACGACCCAGGCGAATTGCTTCGCAGAGTTTCCCCGGGTTCCGGATTGGCTTGCCTGGGCGGGAACCCAGCCAACCTTCCAGGCGCTCTTTGCCCACGGTCACAGCGGTGTGAAGAATAGCCGGCTCCTGGCTGGCTGGTTCGCCCAGCATTATGTCGCTGACGAGCAGCTCACTGACGCCGCGTTGGCTGCGCTGGCGGCGAACGGGGGTCGGATGAGCGAGACTCTGTCGTCGGCGATCGGTTGGGCCCTTGCCGCGCTCCCGGCTGGTTTGCCCCCATACGCCAAGCGGTGGGCGATCCTGATGGAAGACGACCCTCAGGTCCAGCCAGCGTTGCTCGTGAAGCTGCTCGAGACGTGCTCGCTCCCCACCGATGAGTCCCTGGCCCTCCTGCTGTTCGACCGCCTGAGCCGACCAGGCGTCGCACTCAGTCCCTGGCAGCATGGTCTATCGATCCCTGGACCGATCCCTCAGGACCTGGTTCCGGCTCCGGGCGGGGACTCTGATCTCGGATTTCGGCGATGTGTCGATGACGTTTTTTCAATAGTTGGCGGTGTAGAGTACAGGCGTGGATGGCTCACTGCTACAGGTGCGGGCTGAGGGTGAGGACGATCGGCCTCGGAGGCCTCTGAGCTGCTGGGCACAGTTGCCCGGACGCTGGGCCGCGTCCGAGACCTCCGCGCCGAACCTGGGTGCTGCCCTTGTTCCTCGGAGCCAGCCTGCTCGTAGGAGTCAGCGTCGCTCGCAGCCTCGGCTCCTTGGGGGTGCCTCTCGGGCCGTGTGCCGCACACGGCGGTGCCAGGGCGTTGGGCAACGCGTGCGTGCTGGCCCAGCGCATCCACGCGCTCCGCGGGTTCGCCGCAGGCGGAGTATCGGTCAATCACCCGAGAGCCTTCGTAGCCACAGGAGCGCTCCCTGTGGTCCGGTCTGTCGGGCGCCACGTCTGGTTCTGGCTCGCAGCCATCTGGGTGGGCGTCGGCCTGGCGGCGGGCCTGCGTTCGCATTGGCGGCCCCCAGCCGCCCTGGGCTCCTGGGTGGCTCGTGGCCATGTGGCGGCCGCCCTCGGTGGCTGCCTCATCGAGGTGGTCCGGCGGCGCTGGCTGGCGAGCGACTCGCTGAACCTCGTCGCCGTGGCGAGCGTGGTGGGCATCGTCGCGGGCTTCGAGGCAAGCCGTGCCCTGGCGCTGGCGGGATGTGGCCTCGTCGTGCTCGGCGGCCCCCTGGCGATGCTGGCGGTGGTGATGCCCCCCTGGCACGGCTGGGTGCTGGGCCCTCGCTCCCTGGCCGAAGCCGTCTCGGGTGCGTTGCTCCTCTGCCTTGGCCTTGCGATGCGCCGGGGGTATCTCTCAGCTCCCAGGCTGGCGCGCACACGCATGTCTCGTCGGGGCGCCAACTCCCTCCCAGTCCGGGCCTCGTGATGGAACCCACGAGGGCATCCGAGCTAAGCCCGCTGGCCAGACTGTCCGATGTCGTGCACCAGCGCAGCCGTCTGGCGATCCTCGCCGCCCTGTACGAGCTCGGCCAGGCCGATTTCGGCCTCGTGCGTCGTATCACGGGCCTGACCGAGGGCAACCTGTCCCGCCACCTGCAGATCCTCGAGGCCACCGGGGCGCTGAGGATCGACAAGGGCTACGTGGGTCGTCGACCCCGCACCTGGGCTCGCATCACCGAGGCCGGGACGCATGCCTTCGAAGACGAGGTCGCCGTCCTACGCCAGCTCGTGGCCGCCGTCGATGCGACCGACACCTCAGCTGTCTACCTGGCAAGCGTGGGACGAGCGCCAGTCGGTGGCCATCCGTCAGGCACCTTGGGACCACGAGCTCGCCAGCCAGGGCGCCCAGCTGCTCAGCGTCAGCTATGTAGAGGTGACGCCTGTTCCGGGCCTGCCGATCCCCCGAGGCGTCACCAGCACCGCCGCCGTGTTGGACTACAGACACACACCTACATCACTAGAGGGCTTGACCCGCCAGGGATGTTGTCGGTGAGTCAAGTCTGCTGGCGGATCAAGTCGCCCTGTGCGAGACTGGCAGGGAGACGCACGACCGCTCCACCAGCGCATACACCCGCGCATCGCCCTTACAACGGCATCCATGAAGGGGACCGGCGACAGTTCTCGAGTGAGAGGTACGACGTCTGCGAGAAGAGAGTCACAGTCCGAACCTCTATTCAAGCGCGGCCTGGGTCAAGCCGGGGCTCCGCCTCAGCCTCCCGACCCGCCACCGACGAGAGCGTCACCACCACACGACTTGTCGGGCTGGGGCGGAGCCCCGTTAGCACTAGCCGTAGCTGCAGCTCCCACCGCCCAGAGCGCGCCCTCGACGAGCCCCTCGTTTGGCCCCTGTCGTCTCGACACACGAGTCCCAGTTCGCACCGACCGTTTCATTCTCCTAAGGAGACCTCATGACCGTTCCCACGACGAACGTACTCCTCTACGCCGCCGATCCCGTGGATTACCAGCTAGCGCTGTTCGCCGCCGCGACGGCCGGGATCCCCCCAGCAAATGTCATCGGCAACTTCTACCAGATCTGGAACGACACGGCCAGCGGCACGAACCTGGTGATCGCAGTTGGCGGACCAGCCAATGACGCCCTGTATTACAACCCATGCGGCTGGTCCAATCCGGCGGGCAGCGGGGCTGGCACTACTCCATTTAGTCCGGCCTCCGCTCCGCTCTCCATAGTTCCCGGCGCCAATCTCTATGAAAGCGCAGCTGGCGCCAATCGCTATGACACGCTGAAGCTCGCCACGATGGACGCATATTATGCCGTTTACGGGACC
>JAVKSL010000056.1:0-18592 GCA_039583695.1 Acidimicrobiales bacterium
GCCCCCCGGCCCGAGCACCGCCGCGGGTCCAGCGCTGCCCCCCGGCCCGAGCGCCGCCGCTGGTCCAGCGCTGCCCCCCGGCCCGCCACCCGCCAGCCCGGCCACGGGGTCCAACACCAGCAAGCCTTCCGAGTCCTCGGACAAGCCCAGCTCACTGCCCGAGCACAGCATCCCGTGCGACTCCACCCCGCGCATCCGGCGTTTGCCCACCGCCATTCCCCCAGGAAGCACCGTCCCGACCGTTGCCAAAGGCACCAGGTCCCCCACCTCGAAGTTCGCTGCCCCGCAGACCACCTCGACCGCCCCCAGCGACCCGGCGTCCACGACCACCCGGCGAATCCGCTCCGCCCCGGGAATGGCGGCGATCTCGACCACCCTGCACACCACCACCCCGTCGAGCCCCGCCGGAAAGAGCGAGATCCCCTCCACCACCATCCCGAGGTCGTCCATGACCTGGCCCAGCGCGGCGACCGACCCGGGATCCGAAGCCCGGGCCCCGAACGACGCAAACTCGCACAGCCAGCTCAGCACCACCCTCACTACCCCCGCCCCCTCAGAACTGCCGCAGAAATCTGATGTCGTTCTCTTGCAGCACCCGCATGTCCGCCAGACCGTGGCGCATCTGCGCTAGCCGGTCGATCCCGAAGCCAAAGGCGAACCCGGACCACTCCTCGGCGTCGATCCCCACGTTGGCGAACACGGCCGGGTCCACCATCCCGCATCCCCCCAGCTCGACCCACCCGGTGTCCGAGCAGGTCCGGCAGCCCTCCCCGGCACAGATCGTGCAGGTGACCTCCAGCTCGGCGGACGGCTCGGTGAACGGAAACGACCCGGGGCGCAGCCGCGAGTGGATCGCAGGCCCGAAATACGCACCGATGAAGGCCTCGATCGTCCCGGCCAGGTCCCCAAAGGTGACCCCCCGATCCACGACCAGCGCCTCGATCTGGTGGAACTCCGGTCGATGCCGGGCATCCGCCGTCTCGCGCCGGTAGACCCGCCCGGGCATGACCACGTATATGGGCAGCTCGTGGGTCTGCATCACCCTTATCTGCATTGGGGAGGTGTGGGTGCGCAGCAGCACCGACTCCGGCTCCCCCAACCGCAGGTAGAAGCTGTCCTGTGCCGACCTGGCGGGGTGCGCCGGCGGGTAGTTGAGCGCTTGGAAGTTGTTCCAGTCGGTCTCCACCTCCGGCCCCTCGGCCACGGTGAACCCCATGCCCACGAAGGTGTCCTCGAGCTCGTCCCGGGTCTGGGTGACCAGGTGGTAGTGCCCGGGCAGCGGACCGCTCAGCACCGAGGTCAGGTCCAAGCGCTCAGCCTCCATCCGGGCCGCCAGCTCGACAGCCGCCAGTTCGGACCGGCGCAACGCCAGCGCGCCGGTCAGGCGGGCCCGCGCCGCATTGAGGGCGGCCCCTGCCGCGGGGCGATCCTCCGGCGCCAGGGAGCCCAGCCCGCGCTGCGCCACCGCCAGCGGCGACTGCCTTCCGAAGATCTCGGCCTCCACGGCTCCCAGCTCATCCAGGGTCGTGGCCTCGGCCACCCGCTCGAAGGTCCCAGCCTCCAACGCCTCCAGATCAGGCAACCCGATCAATGCGATCGTTCCATCACTGGCAGGGTGAAGCGAAACTCTGCTCCGCCCCCTGGCAGGTTGGTGACCCCCAGGCGGCCTCCGTGGGCCTCCACCAGGCCCCTGCTGATCCACAAGCCCAGACCTGAGCCACTCGGGCGGCCCTCAGCCCGGCGGAAGAACTTGTCGAACACCTGAGCCAGGTCCTCGGCCTGGATCCCATCCCCCGAGTCCCGCACCGCTACCGCGACCTCAGTCCCATCCGCCTCGCCCACCACCTCCAGCCCGGTGAGCGAGCCATACTTGCAGGCGTTCTCGACCAGGTTGGTAAGCACCTGCACCACCTTGTCCGGATCGGCCCAGGCCATCGGGAACGGGCTCGGAAACTTCACGGTCGCCTCCAGGCCGGCGTGCTCCATGCGAACCTTGTCCAGGACGCTCGCCGCAAGCTCGGCCAGATCGACCGCCTGGCGCCGCAGTACCAGGCGCCCCGACTCCAGACGGCTGATGTCCAGGAGCTCGGTGATCAGCCGGGTCACCCGGTCCGCGTCGTGGTTCACCTGCTCCAGCATCATCTTGGCCTGCTCTGAGCTGAGACGGTCCCATCGGTTGAGCAGCAGGCTGGTGTAACCCTTCACCGACGTCAGCGGCGAGCGCAACTCGTGGCTGACCGTCGAGACGATCTCGATGCCCGAGGCCAGGCGGTGCAGGCGCCGGTGAGCATCGCGGGCTACGATCGTGGCACCGGTGAGGCGGGCCCGGGCGTCCCGCTGGTAAGCCCCGGTGACCAGGGTGGCGACATCGCGCCCGTCGGCCCGACGTAGCTTCACCTGCTGCTCGGGGATCAGGCGCACCGACCGCAGCGCGGAGCTGGCGTGCCACCCCGACGCCCACAGCTCGCGACCGTCCTCGCCACGAGGATGCAGCAGGGCGGCGCAGTCCGCACCCACCAGGGCCGAAGCTGGATAGCCAGTCAACGCAGTGGCCGCGAAGTTGGTCCCCAGCACCACCCCGTCCGCGTCGAGCACCAGCACCGCGTCCGGCAGTAAGTCCAGCTGGCCCAGAGGGCCGCTCACCGTGGCGCCCTCTCGGGAGGGTCCGAGCGCTGGCGAGCCGCCTCGAAGCACAGCAATGCCGCAGCCACTCCCACGTTCAGCGACTCGGCCCGCCCCCGCATCGGGATCGTGACCTCCTCGTCGATGGCCGTGCGCAGCTCTGGCGCCAGGCCTGACGCCTCGTTGCCGAGCACCAGGGCAACCGGATCGACAAGGTTGGCCTGGGTGTACGGCGTCCCCCCTCTGGCGACCGCGGCCAGACATCTCATCCCCCAGCTCCTTATTGTGCTCGACACCTCGACTGCCTCGCCTCCGGTCACAAGCCTTAGGTGGAACAGTGCCCCCGCTGACGCCCGAACCGTCTTGGGGTTGTACAGATCAACTGAGCCGTCGCAGAAGACTACCCCGTCCGCCCCCGCCGCCTCGGCGCTGCGCAGCACCGTGCCGGCGTTGCCCGGATCCCGCACCCCGGCGCAGACAACCACCAGGCTCGCCCGGCACAGCGCTACCAGCTCAACGTCCACGAACGGGGCAACGGCGAGCACGGCCTGGGGGGTGACCGTACCCGCCACCCGCTCCATCACCCCGTCAGCGAGGTTGCGCACCCGGATTCCAGAGGAATATGCCCGGTGCAGCACGGCCTCCGTGCCCACTCCAGACCACGCCTCCGGCGCCGCGAATATCGCCTCCAGGCTGACGCCGGCGTCCAAGGCCACCGAGATGAGCTTGGCCCCCTCGACCACGAATGCCCTCTCGGCCTGGCGGAAGCTGCGGCTGCGCACCAGGCGCCTGACTCTCTGAACCCTTCCGTGGCGCCACCCCAGCAGTGGCTCCACCCTCAGCCGGTGGCGCCGGCCACCGGCCCGCCGTCCCCGACCGCCGGGTCAGGGGCGGCATTGTCGGGCGCATCGTCCTCGGCCGCCCGACCCGCGGGGGCCTCGATCACCTCGGTCTCCACCTCCGTGACCGACGCAGCCACCGCTCCGGCCACCTCGTCGGCAACGGCTTCGAGCACCGCTTCGACCCCGGCCTCGGCCACCGCTCCAGCCACCTCGCCGGCCACCTCGTCGGCAACGGCTTCGGCCTCGGCCACCGCTCCGGCCACCGCTCCGGCCACCGCTCCGGCCACCGCTCCGGCCACCTCGTCGGCAACGGCTTCGAGCACCGCTTCGGCCTCGGCCACCGCGCCGGCCACCTCGTCGGCAACGGCTTCAACCTCGGCCCCGGCGGGCGGGGCCTGAGGAACGGGCGTGCCGCCGGCGACCCTCACCAGCTCGGCAAAGGCGGCGGGGTCCCGGACCGCGATGTCGGCCAGGATCTTGCGGTCCACAGCCACCTCGGCAACCCTCAGGCCGGCAATGAACCGGCTGTAGCTCATCCCGTGAATCCGGGTGGCCGCGTTGATCCGGGTGATCCAAAGCTTGCGAAAATCTCCCTTGCGCGCCCGGCGATCCCGGTACGCGTACTGCATCGAGTGCATCAACTGCTCGTTCGCAGCCCGATAGCTACGGCTCTTGTTGCCGTAGTAACCCTGTGCTGCCTCGAGCACCGCCCGGCGATGCTTCTTTCCGTGGACTGCGCGCTTTACCCTTGCCATGCGGGGCTCCTTTTGGGCTGTGGGACCGGACTAGATGCCGAGCAGGCGCCGGGCCTGGCGGCGGTCGCCCTTGGACAGGTCAACCTCCCGGCCCAGCCGGCGAGTACGGGTGCTCGACTTTTTCTCCAGCAGGTGCGAACGGAATGCCTTGCGGCGCCGGATGCGTCCGGTGCCCGTCACCTTGAAGCGCTTGGCTGCGCCCTTGTCAGTCTTCATCTTCGGCATCGTTCGCCCCCTCCTCGGTGGCGGTCTCCTCGACTACAACCTGCTCATTACCTGGCGGTGATCCATTGGCAGAAGCCGCCACCTGCTCACGGTGCTTGTGGTCCTCGCGAGACGCCGAGGCCTGCTGGGCCCGCCGGTCTGGGGCAAGCACCATGGTCATGTTGCGCCCGTCCAGACGGGGGATCGCCTCGATCTTGGCGTTGCCATCCATCTGCTCGGCGATACGGTCCAAGATGGCCTTGCCCAGCTCCTGGTGGTACACCTCCCGGCCTCTGAACATGATGGTGATCTTGACCTTGTGGCCCTCGGCAAGGAATCGGGCCACCTGGCGGGTCTTGGTGTCGAAGTCGGCAGTACCGATCTTGGGACGGTACTTCATCTCCTTGACCGCGACGTTGGTGGTCTTGCGCCTGGACTCCTTGGCCCGCTGAGCAGCCTCGAACTTGAACCTCCCGTAGTCCATGATCCGACACACCGGCGGCGAGGCCTGGGGAGCTACCTCGACCAGGTCCAAATCCAGCTCACGGGCCGCGTGCAGGGCCTCAGGCAAGGCCTTGATGCCCAGCTGGGCTCCCTCGGGACCAACCAGGCGGACCTCACGTGCCCGGATGCGCTCGTTGATCCTGGGCTCGTTGGTAGTAGGCACGGTGGGTATGCGGCATCACTCCTGTCATGGGCGGGAGCGACGCCGTTCGCTGTGCGACCGGTGACCCGAACGCGCCTCCAAAGCTGCGGAGCGGCCGGGTGGGGGTATCCAGTGAGGAGGCCCCGCTTCCCTCTTCGATTGTGCGCCTAGACTAGCAGGACGTGAGCACTCTTTGGACACCCGGCGGCGAGCACCGCGTCGCACCAGCCACCCCAACCGGCCCGTCGGCCCCGGTGACCGACCGCCCCGCGCCTGGCGCGGAGCCCATCTCCGACGAGCTGACCGAGGCCGAGATGGCCCTGATCAAAGAGCAGCTGCTCAACACGCCGATCGAGATGCAAGTGGCCAACCACGCGGTCGGCCTTTACGAGCTGGCCGCCTTCCAACTCTCCCTCGACGAGCCCCGGCTGGCCGAGGCGAGCGTCTGCCTCGACGGCCTGGCTGGGATGCTGGACGCGCTGGCCGGGCGCCTGGGGCCCTACGAGGCCCAGCTGCGGAGTCAGCTGACCCAGATCCGGCTGTACTTCGTGAGCCTCAGCGAGGCGGCCCGTGGGGCACCCCAGTGAGGTTCGTGGCCCACAGGCGAGCGCCCGGACCAGGGCATATTTCGTAGCAGACGCTCGCGTCCACCTCGATCGAGCGCGACCCGTCGGCTATCGCAGTGCAGTGGAAGGGGGTCTGGGTTCCCTGCTCGTCTTCCACCGTGCCCAGGCCGCGCTCGAAGTCGAACCTGGCCACGCGGCCCCGGTGGATCGTCAATGCACGATCTTGGCCAGGGCCAGCTCGAGGATGTCGGTGGCGCCGGCGTCCTTGAGGGCGGGTATGAGGATGTTGATCTGCGACTTGGGCACCACCGCCTCCATGGCGTAGCCGTCCTCGCCCCAGAGCTCGGAGACGGTCGGGGTTCGGGCCGAGGGCAGGACGGCCAAGACCCCCTCGAAGTCGTCTGCCGAGACGTTGAGCTTGACCAGGACCTTGTCCCGGGCTTCGAGCGCTCCCTGGAGCAGGGTCCGGAGCTGGTGCATCGCTTGAACCCTGTCCGGGTCGGCAGCCGAGGCGGCGTTGGCGATCAGCTCGGTACGTGAGACCAGCAGCGTGTCGAGGATCCGCAGGCCCGCCGCGTGGAGGGCCCGGCCGGTCTCGGTGATCTCCACCACCGCATCGGCGATGTCGGGGATCTTGGCCTCGGTGGCACCATAAGACAGCCGGATGTCGGCGTCCACACCGTGCTTCGTGAGAAACCGACCGGTCAGCTCGGGGTACTCGGTGGACACCCTTGGCCGGGGGCCGCCGGGACGGGCCAGATCGGCGACACTGGCGACCGGCGAACGCTCGGCCACGGCCAGCACCACCCTGATCGGGTTGGAAGTGGCCTTGGAGTAGGCCAGCTCGCCGAGCGAGACCACGTCGGCCCCGGTCTCCTCGATCCAGTCCCGCCCGGTGATGCCCAGGTCGAACAGCCCGTCCTCGACGTAGCGGGGGATCTCCTGCGGGCGCAGGATCCTCACCTCGGCTATGCGGGGATCGTCCACCCTCGCCCGGTAGTCAACCGTGGAGCTGCGCACCACCGCCAGGTCGGCCGCCTCGAACAGCTCCAACGTGGCCCGCTCCAGAGAGCCCTTGGGCAGGACAACTCGCAGCACGGGCGGCTCAGGCGCTCACTGGTCGGGAGAGCTGGCGGAGGAGGTCGACCATCTCGATGGCGGCACAGGCCACCTCGGCGCCTTTGTTGCCCGCTTCGGGGTCGGCGCGCTCCATCGCCTGGGCTTCGTCCTCGGTGGTGAGCACGCCAAATACCATAGGCACGCCGGTATCCAGCTGAGCCCGCTGGATGCCCGCGGCGCACTGGGTGGCCACGTGCTCGTAGTGCCCGGTCTCCCCCCGGATCACGGCCCCCAGGCAGATCACGGCGTCGGCCGCCCCGGACTCGGCGAGGCACTTGGCGACCAGCGGCAGCTCGAAGGCGCCCGGCGCCCAGACGACCGTGATCGCATCAGGGTCGACGCCGTGGCTGAGGAGGGCACCGGTGGCCCCTTGGAGCAGGGCATCGGTGACCAGACGATTGAAGCGCGAGCAGGCCAGCGCTATCCGCAGGCCTTCGCCGCTCAGGCTCGGGTCGTAGGTCGGGGGCGTCTTGGACGCCACCTCAGGCCTCGAGGCCGGGGCGGGCGGTCCCGGATTCCAGGTCGGGCAGGTCGTGGCCCATGCGGTCCCGTTTGGCCCGCAGGTAGTCGATGTTCTCCGAGTTCACCGTGGGCGGCAGCGCAATGCGCTCGACGATGTCCAGGCCAAAGCCTTCGAGGCCGCCGTACTTTGCCGGATTGTTGGTGAGGACCCGCATGGTGGTGACGCCGAGGTCCACCAGGATCTGGGCTCCGATGCCATACTGGCGGCTGTCCACCGGCAGACCCAGCTCGGTGTTCGCGTCGACGGTATCGCGGCCCCGCTCCTGGAGGTTGTAGGCGCGCAGCTTGTGGGCCAAACCGATCCCGCGTCCCTCGTGCCCTCGCAGGTACACCACCACGCCGCGGCCTTCGGCGGCGATGCGCTCCAGCCCGGCCCGCAGCTGGGTGCCGCAGTCACAGCGTAGGGAGCCGAACACGTCTCCGGTCAGGCACTCGGAGTGCACCCTCACCAGCACGTTGGCCTGCCCCTCCACCTCGCCGCGCACCAGCGCCAGGTGGTGCTCCCCGTCAAGGACCGACTCGAAGACCACGCAGGTGAAGTCCCCGTACTCGGTGGGGATGCGAGCGGTGGCCTCTGGTACACGGCGTACCAGCTTTTCGTGCTGGCGCCGGTGCCGCACGAGGTCGGCGATAGAGATGAGGACCAAGCCGTGCGTCTTGGCGAACACCTCCAGCTCCGGGAGCCGGGCCATGCCGGTCTTGTCGGCGTTGGTGATCTCGCAGAGCACGCCGGCGGGATACATCCCGGCTGCGGTGACCAGGTCGATGGTTGCCTCGGTGTGACCGGCTCGGCGGAGCACCCCGCCGGCCTGGTAGCGAAGAGGGAAGATGTGGCCGGGCCGGGAGAGGTCGGCCGGTCGGGTGGCCGGGTCGATGAGCGCCCTTATGGTGGCCGCCCGGTCGCTGGCGGAGATGCCCGTGGTGGTGCTCGCCCGGTGATCTACGCTGACCGTGAAGGCCGTGCGCTGGGACTCGGTGTTGTCGGGCACCATCGGTGGGAGGCTGAGCTCGTCCAGGCGCGCTGCCATCATGGGCACGCAGATGACGCCGGAGGTGTATGCCAGGAAGAACGCGATGGCCTCGGGAGTTGCCGACTCGGCGGCCATGACCAGGTCGCCCTCGTTCTCGCGGTCCTCGTCATCGACCACCACCACCATCTCGCCCCTGCCGATGGCGGCAACGGCCTCTTGCACCTGGTCCGGCGCCAACTCAGCCACCAACCCGGGCTGGCGCCAGGAGGCGCTCGACGTATTTGGCCAGCACGTCCACCTCTATGTTCACCCGATCGCCCGGCAACCGGCGCCCGAGCGTGGTGAGCTTCGCGGTGTGGGGGATGACTGCCACCCGCAGGTGGTCCCGGCCGGCCTCGACGACGGTGAGGCTCACCCCGTCGAGGGTGATCGAGCCCTTCTCGACCACGTAGGGGCTCAGCGATGCCGGCAGGCTGACCACCAGGTCTGGGGGTGGTCGCAGCACCGTGACCACGGCATCCACATGACCCTGCACGAGATGCCCACCCAATCGGTCCTCCAGACGGACCGGACGCTCGAGGTTCACCTGGTCCCCGGGCTGTAGGTCTCCGAGGGTGGTGCGAGCCAGGGTCTCCGCCACCGCGTCAGCCGACCACCAGCCTGGCCCTTGGTCCACGACTGTCAGGCAGCACCCGTTGACCGCCACCGAGTCCCCACGGGCCAGCTCGCTGGCCAGTGCGGAGCGGACCACGAGGCGACCGCCGGGCACGAGCCTCCCCCCGGGGACGCTCTCCAGGGTTGCCAGCTCCTCGACGATGCCGGTGAACATGGGTTGGAAGCTACCGGCCCGCAGGCCTGTGGGGGGCCACGGAGGCCGGAGGGGCCGGAGGGGCCGGAGGGGCCGGAGGGGCCACGGGGGACAGCTCCACCCGCAGGTCGTCGCCCAAGCGCTTGACGGAGATGAGGCGGCCCCGCCAGCACGTAGCCATTGTCTCAGCTCCAGGCCCCGCGAACATGGGTCTCCCGTCGTCGCCGCCCATGAGGGCCGGTGCCAGGTAAAGCACGTAGCGATCGACCAACCCGGCTGTGTGGAAGGTGTGCGCTACCGTGGCGCCCCCTTCGACGAGGACCTGCAGGACGTGCCGACGGCCCAGCTCGTCCAGCACGTCTCCGAGATCACCACCCAGCTCCAGCGCCGGCCAGACCCTCGCTCCCTCCGGGATGTGGCCCAGCACCACCCTCAGAGGCTGCCGGGAGCTAGGTGGCGGTGATTCAGGGTCTATAGCAACCTGAATCACTACCACTTCGGAGAGGGCGGGGTCGGGGACAGCAGAGCGGACAGTGAGCGCCGGGTCGTCGGCCCGAATAGTGCCAGCCCCGACCAGGATGGCGTCGCTCTCAGCGCGCAGGCGCTGCACGTCGGCCCGAGCCTCGGCCCCCGTGATCCACCGACTGGTCCCGTCGGGCGCGGCGATCCGCCCGTCCATCGTCGCCGCCAGCTTGAGCACCACCCACGGGCGGCCAGCGCGCCGGTGCCGCAAGTACGGCGCCAGCTGTTCGGTGACCACATCTGAGCGCACGCCCAGGACCACCTCGACTCCGGCCGCTCGCAGCCTGGCCAGCCCTTTGCCGGCGACCCGGGGGTCAGGGTCCTCGACCGCCACGACCACCCTCGTGACCCCGGCGGCGATGATCGCCTCCACGCACGGGCCAGTCCGGGCGCGGTGAACGCACGGCTCCAGGGTGCTGACCAGGGTCGCCCCTCTTGCCCGGGATCCGGCAGCACCGAGCGCCACCACCTCCGCGTGGGGGCCCCCCGGCGGCTGGGTGGTCCCCTCGAAGACCTCGGCGCCCGAGACGACGACGCAGCCAACCCACGGGTTCGGGGACGTGGTGGTCCTGACGGTCGCGGCGAGCTCGACCGCCCGATCCATTGCCTCTTCGTCGTTCACGAACCCCCATAACAGCACCACCACGACGCGTTTGGCTAGTTCCCATTGGGTCGGGAAATGACCCATCGGAGCCATGTGGCTGCGCTGGCTGGCTGCCGACACTCATTGCGAACTGCCCGGTCAGCTGCGAGATCGGAGGCATCTACTCAACATCCGAACTACGAAAGGACACCGAATGTTCTTTGGAGGATTCCTGTCAGGGCTCTTTGCCAAGCTTGTAGCCTTCGTTGGCGCTGCAATCCTCGGCCTGTCCGCAGCACCCGGGGGTTCGGCGACCACCCACGCCACCACGCACCTCCCGACGAGCGTCTCGACCTCCGGTCACCTGCACAGCCCATCGGGCTCGGACACCTCCGTGTCGGGAACGGTGTCGACACCCAAGGTTCCCGGTATCGCCGGGATCTCCTCGGCCCTGGCCGGCCTGGGCGCCGGAGTGAGCAGCTGCGTGACGAGCGTGCTCAGCTCCGCCGGGACCGTGTCGTCAGCGAACGCGTCCGCCCTGCTGGCGCAAGTGACCGCATGTGTCACCTCGGCCCTCAACGCCGCCCAGCTTCCGGGCGGGTCCAGCGGCTGTGCGTCGGCGATCATGTCGGTGATCGACTCGGCGCTCGCCGGCAAGGCCCCCAGCTTCGACATCGCAGCCTGCATCCCCAGCGGTCTGCCCACCACCCTGCCAAACCTCGGCTCGACAGGGCTCGGGACCTCAAGCTCGCTACCCAAGCTGTCTGACCTGCCTTCGAAGCTGTCGGGCCTCGGAACAGGCGTCGTGAGCTGCGTCCTCAATGCCTTGACGGCAGCCGGCAGCATCAGCTCGGCAAACGCCTCCCAGCTTGGCACGCAAGTGACCGGGTGCGTGACCTCGTCCCTCAACTCCTCCCAGCTCCCAGCTGGCGCGAGCAGCTGCGTCTCGGCAATCATGTCCAGCATCGAGCAAGCAAGCGCTGGCAAGACGCCCAGCTTCGACATCACAGACTGCATCCCCAGCGGGGAGGGCTCCGGGAAGGTCGGTGGTGAGCTTGGCTTCTCGGGACTGTCACAGCTCTTCAGCGGGGGTTTCTCCGGGTTCGGGCCCGAGTTGACTGGGTCATCCAGCCACTTCGACAAGTAACCAACGTCGCCCTGACAATGCGACAGGCGCCGCTCGGCACCTGTCGCATTGTCGCGCCCCTGCCTCAGTGGCTGGTCGGTCGCCCGGCCAGAAGGTCAAGGGCATGGGGAAGGATATCGATGACCGCCTCGAGGCACTCGACCGCCCCCCTCGGCGAGCCTGGTGTGTTGACGACCAGGCAGCCGCCGACGGTGCCGGCCAGGGCGCGCGACAGCCGACCGAGGGGGCTAACCAGACGCATCGCCTCGGCCAGACCGGGGGCCTCTCGGTCCAGCACCACCCGAGTCCCTTCGGGGGTCAGGTCACGGGGGCCGAACCCGGTGCCACCGGTCGTCACCAGCAGCCCGCTGAACCCGTCGGCCAGACGCCGCAGCCCGCCGGCGACGCTGTCCACGCCGTCCGCCACCACCTCTCGAACCGCCACCTCGAAGCCAGATGCGCTCAACAGCTCCACAAGGGCGGCACCGGAGCGATCCTCGCGGGTGCCGGCCACCACACCGTCAGATACCGTCAGCACCTTGGCCAGTCGAGCACTTGGGTGGGTTTCGGCAGCGGGCACGGTGGGCGAGCCTAGCCCCGGCCTTTGGAGTCACCATCCGCCCGTGCCAGGTCCCGGCAGAGCCGCAACAAGAACATCCCGTCGGTACCCGCCGCTTGGGGTAACAACAGCCCTCCACGTCCCCAGGGAACCCAGGGGGCCTCCGGGGTCGGAAGGGGCGCCAGCTCCGGGTACCAGCTGGCCAGCCACTCGTCAATAGTGAGGGTCTCGGCCCGCGTGAGGGTGCAGACGCTGTAGACAAGGATCCCGCCGGGGCGCAACAGATGGATCGCGCTTGCCAGCAGCTCGCGCTGCAGGACCCCTAGGCGGTCCACAGCTGCTGGTTGCACGCGCCACCGGGCATCCGGGCGCCGCCTCAGCACGCCAAGACCCGAGCAGGGTGCATCCACCAGCACCCGGTCGAACGCCCCGGTCGCAAAGGGTGGCCGCCGCCCGTCCGCCACGACTGTGATCACTGACGCGCTGGCACCCCGGTCCAGACCCAGCCGGCGAGCTCCGTCTCGCATCCCCCTTGCCCGAGCGGGCGTCACGTCCCCGGCAACCACCAAGAGTCGGTCGCCCCGGATGGCCCCCTCACCCGCCGTGCCTACATCACCCGCCGTGCCTACATCACCCGCCGTGCCTACATCACCCGCCGTGCCTACATCACCCGCCGTGCCTACATCACCCGCCGTGCCGGCATCACCCGCCGTGCCTAGGCCGGCGGCCATGGCCGTGGCCTTGCCGCCGGGCGCGGCGCAAAGGTCAACTACCCGCTCCCCCGCTTCGACCCCAACCAACCTTGCCACCCACTGCGAGCCCAAGTCCTGTACGTAGCCGTCTGCCCGAGCTGTGACCGGCGGCGCCTCGTTCATCTGCACCAGGCAGGACCGGGCACGTTCGTTGCCCAGGTCGGCCTCCAAGCGAGCCACAATCCAGTCGGGGTAGCTCAGTTCGGTTGCCAGGTCCGGCCACGCAGGAGGCAGCCCGTCGGCGACCCTGCGCAGGACGGCATTCACCAACCCCCGCGCACGCGCCGGCGTCTCTGCCACCATGG
Source organism: Acidimicrobiales bacterium (assembly GCA_039583695.1). Taxonomy (GTDB): domain Bacteria; phylum Actinomycetota; class Acidimicrobiia; order Acidimicrobiales; family JAJPHD01; genus JAVKSL01. Next base: position 12,903 of record JAVKSL010000056.1, read on the forward strand.
TCGATACCGCGGCGTGAGGAGGGATGCGGGTGAAGGCGAGCTGGTAGGAACCCAGCCGCAGCGCGGCTCGAACCCTCGCATCAGAGACCGGATTATGCAAATGGGCATCCACCAGCCAGTCACACGCCCGGCGTAGCCGTGTGACGCCATATACCAGCTCAGTGACCAGCGCCCGGTCGCGCTTCTCCAGCCGGCAACGATCCAGCTCGCCAGGTAGCGCCAGGTTCGCATAGGCGCCGGAGTCAATGCGCTCCAGGACATCAAGAGCGACCCCCCGGGCCGTGGCGCCACTCACCTGGGCCTCATGCGCCAGGCACCCTGCCATGCGTGGCGTCATACAGCGCCGGGCACCGTGCGCCCAGGACTGTTCTCACGTTCCGAGCACCGCTCACGTTCCGAGCACCGGCGCATCCCCAATCCGGGCACCCCGCAGCCACGCAGCTGCGGACATTGGTGCGCGGCCCTCCGCGGCCACCTCGACGAGATCGAGGCAACCCTCGCCGGTCACCACCGAGATTCCCCTGAGGCGCCCCGGCTCGTCGTTGAGCCTGTCGCCGGGGGCGGGGCCGGGGCCGGGGGCGGGGGCGGGGGTGGGGGCGGGGGCGGGGCCGGGGCGGGCTCGCAGGACCATCAGGCGCCGACCCTGCACCGTCGTCCAAGCCCGCCCGCACCTCACCACCCGGTCAAGCTCAGGGGCCGGACGCCTCCAGTCAAGATGCAGGTCCTCACGAGCAAGCTTGGCTGCATAGGTCGGCTCTCCCTCCTGCGGCACCGGGGCCCCGAGACTCGCCAGCCCATCCGCCAGGCGCTCGACCAGCATCGCGGTCCCCAGCTCCACCAGTCGGCCCCTCAGCTCCTCAGCTGTCTCCCCTGCGCCGATGGCCACCTCCCGGCGGTCGTACACCGGCCCCGTATCCAGCCCCTCGTCCAACGCCATCAGGCAGACCCCAGTCACCGGGTCGCCCGCCAGGATCGCCCGCTCCACAGGCGCCGCCCCCCGCCAACGAGGAAGCAAGGAAAAGTGGAGGTTGACCATGGGAACCGCTTCGAGCACCGCAGCCCGGATCAACGCTCCGTACGCCACAACCACGCCCAGCTCCGCCCCCGAGCCCAGTACCTCCTCAGCCCGGGTGGCAACCGGCAACCCCAGCTCCATGGCAGCCGCCTTCACCGGAGTCGGTTCGACTCCCCGCCCGCGGCCCCGCCGCCGATCCGGCCGGCTCACCACCACGACCACCTCGTGGCCCGCCTCGACGAGGCAACGCAGCGGAAGCACCGCGTCCGATGGTGTGCCCAGAAACGCCAGCCGTATCCGGCTCACGTCCGGCGGCGGTGCAACCCCGGCACGGCTAAAGCGACCACTATCGGTAGATGGCGGGAAATGCCAGCAACAGCAGCGGATGCAGCCAGTCCAAGCTCACTTGGGAAAAAGCCTCACCCCCTGACTCTAGCTCCTGCACCCACACAAGGGCCGGAACCTGATAGGAAATCGGCCATGCTCACCCACACCTCGCCACGTCGGCTCATCCCAGGGATCCTCGGCGCGCTGGCAGCCGGCACAGCCCTGGCTGCTTGTGGCGGCCCCCAGGCCCACAATCCCACCGTGGCGACCGCCGCCCCGACCTCGACAAGCCCCTCGACCAGCCCATCGAGCAGCCCGGGCTCCACTCCACCACTCTCGAATGCAGCTTCACGCCGGTCAGCGGCGAGAACACTGCGGGCCGGCATCCCGGCCTGCCACCTCAGCCCGGCCCTGGCCCGACCACCGCCACGTTCACCACGTCGGGCGGCAATTTTGTCATCAAGCTGAATGCGGCCAAGGCTCCGTGCACCACCTCGTCCTTCCGGCACCTGGCTGAGGTGGGATTCTTCAACAACACCCATTGCCATCGCCTCACCACGGCGGCCTCGGGCATCTACGTCCTGCAGTGCGGTGACCCCACCGGCACGGGTGCGGGAGGGCCAGGATATACCATCCCCGACGAGAACCTGGCCGGGGCCACCTACACCACCGGCACGGTGGCGATGGCCAACACTGGAGCGCCTCACAGCGGTGGCAGCCAGTTCTTCATCGTTTACAAGAACAGCCCGCTGCCCCCCGACTACACCCCGTTTGGCACGGTTACCTCCGGGCTCTCGGTGATCGAGCGGGTAGCGGCGGCCGGCTCAACCCAATCCAACGGACCAGGCGACGGCGCTCCGAAGATCCCGGTGAGCATCAAGACGGTCAAGATGTCCTGAGCCCGTCCCCGTAGCCAGCCTCAAACCAGCAGCTCGCCGGTCCGCGCCGTGACGGTTTCGGTCGGGTGCTCCAGCGCCGCCACAGCCCGCTCAACTACTCTGGGAGGGCCGTGGGGACGTCCACCGCGTACTCGCGCAGCTCGTCCAGGGGCACGATCCGCAGAGCCCGCTCGTGCGTCGAGGCAAGCACCACATAGGCAGCAACTCCGTCCCGGTAGGCCCGCCGCCAGTTGTGCGCAGTGACACACCAGCGATCCCCGGGCACGAGTCCAGGAAAGCCGTACTGCGGCATCGGCGTGGAAAGGTCGTTGCCGATGCGGCGCTGGTGCTCGAGGAACTCCGCGGTCACCACCGCGCAGATCGTGTGACTGCCCAGGTCCTCCGCGCCGGTATGGCAGCAACCGTCGCGGTAGAAGCCAGTGACCGGGTCGGTGCCACACGGCTCCAGCTCCCCACCCAGCACGTTGCGCTCGCCCACCCCACCAGTATCACTCAAAGGGCCATGGTCTTCAAGTAAGTGGAGCGGATTCAGTCTCCAGGCGCCAGCCAGAGCACCCCGAGGGGTGGGAGGGTGAGCTCTGCCGAGAAAGGCAGCCCGTGCCAACCGACCTCCACTGCCCAGGCCGACCCTCCGTTGCCCACGCCACTACCCCCGTAGCACAGGGCGTCGGTGTTGAGCACCTCCTGCCAGCGCCCTCCACAGGGGAGCCCGACGCGGTAGCCGTGACGCACCACGGGGGACAGGTTGGCCACGCACGCGACCACCGAGGAGCCCGCCAGGCGGAGGAAGGAGAACACGTTGTGCTCGACGTCGGATGCGTCGATCCAGCGGAAGCCCTCCGGCGCCCCGTCGGCCTCCCACAGGGCGGGCAGGCCCAAATAGGTCCGGTTGAGGTCCCCGACCAGGGCCTTCACCCCCCGGTTGCCCGGGTCGTCGAGCAGGTGCCAGTCCAGGCTGCGCTCGTGCGACCACTCCCCGCCCTGGGCCAGCTCGTCGCCCATGAAGATCAGCTGCTTGCCCGGGTGCGCCCACATCCAGGCGTAGAGCGCCCGGAGGTTGGCCAGCTCGGACCAGCGATCGCCGGGCATCTTGGAGATCAGCGAGCCCTTGCCGTGGACCACCTCGTCGTGGCTCAGCGGCAGCACGAAGTTCTCGGTGAAGGCGTACAGCAGGCCGAAGGTCAGATCGTCGTGGTGGTAGCGGCGGTGGATCGGGTCCTTGGAGAAGTACTCGAGCGTGTCGTGCATCCAGCCCATGTTCCACTTGAAGCCGAAGCCCAGACCGCCCAGGTACGTCGGGCGGGAGACAGCCGGCCACGCGGTGGACTCCTCGGCGACGGTGATCACCCCGGGGTGCTGGGCATAAGCCACCTCGTTGAGCGAGCGAAAGAAAGCCACCGAATCCAGGTTCTCCCGACCCCCGAAGACGTTGGGCACCCACTCCCCCGGCTGGCGCGAGTAGTCGAGGTACAGCATGGAGGCCACCGCATCCACCCGCAGGCCGTCGATGTGGAACTCGGAGAACCAGTACAGGGCGTTGGCGGTCAGGAAGTTGCGGACCTCGTTGCGGCCCAGGTTGAACACCAGGGTCCCCCAGTCGGGGTGAGAGCCCTGGCGGGGATCGGCATGCTCGTAGAGAGCCGAGCCGTCGAAGCGGGCCAGCGCCCAGTCGTCGCGGGGAAAATGAGCTGGCACCCAGTCCACGATCACCCCGATCCCGGCGGCGTGAAAGGCGTCCACCAGCCCACGCAGCGAGTCAGCATCCCCGTAGCGCGAGGTGGGAGCAAAATAAGACGAGACCTGGTAACCCCAGGACCCCCCAAAGGGGTGCTCGGCGATGGGCATCAGCTCGACATGAGTGAAACCCATCTCGGCCACGTATGCCGGCAGCGTGGCTGCCAGCTCGCGGTAGGTGAGCACCCGGTCGCCCTCCTCGGGGACCCGCCGCCAAGAGCCCAGGTGGACCTCGTACACCGACATGGGGCGGCGCCAGTGGACCGACGCCTCCCGTGCGGCCAACCAGGCCGAGTCGGCCCAGGAGTGCGCGCTCGGAGCGCATACCACGCTGGAGGTGCCCGGCGGGACCTCGGCTTGGCGAGCCAGCGGATCGGCTTTGAGCAGCAGGTGCCGGTCGGCAGAGAGGATCTCGAACTTGTACAGCGCTCCTGGCGACACGCCTGGCACGAACAGCTCCCACACCCCCGAGCTGCCCAGCGAGCGCATGGGGTGCCGCCGTCCGTCCCAGCCGTTGAAGCTGCCCACCACCCTCACCGAGCGGGCGGTCGGCGCCCACACCGCAAAGGCCGTGCCCGACACCCCCTGATGGGTCCGGTGGTGCGCGCCGAGCGCCTCCCACAGCGCCCGGTGGCTGCCCTCCCCGATCAGGTGGAGGTCGACCTCGCCGAGGGTGGGCCAGAACCTGTAGGGGTCCTCCTCGACGCTGGAGCTGGATGTGCCCGAGCCAGCTTCTAAGAATTTGCACTGGAGGCGGTAAGGTCGGTGCCCACCAGCCCCCGATGCGCCCCCGCCGGGCATCTTGGCAAGCGCGGCCTGGAACAGCCCTGGCGCCACCTCTTCCATATCCAGCGTCGTGCCGTCCTCGGCCACGAGCGCGACCGCGGCCGCGTCGGGACGCAGCACTCGCACCACCACCCCACCGGTAGGGCTCTCGTGCGGCCCCAGCAGCTGGTGCGGGTCGGCGTGCTCACCGGCCAGCAAGCGAGTCTTGCCTTGGTCCCATGTGTCACTCATCGCTGATGCCCTCGACTCCGAGCAGGGCCTCCAGCGCCCGAGCCGGGATCTCCACCCAGCTGGGCCGGTAAGCCCGCTCGTAAGCCAGCTCGTACGCCGCCTTCTCGACCTCGAGGGCCGCCAACACCACGTCGAGGCCCTCCGCTGTCCCCGGCATCAGCTCCTCGATGCCGCTGGTGCCCAGGTAGCCCGCCAGGAAGCTGGCCCGGTTTCGTGCCCGCCAAGCCCCACCCAGGGCCGCGCCGTAGCCAGCCTCGTCAGGGCGCGCCCGGAGCGCCGCAGCAGTGGCGTAATCGAAGCTGCGCAACATCCCCGCGACGTCCTTGAGCGCCGAGCGCCGCCTGCGGCGCTCGGCCAGCGGCCGGGCCGGCTCCCCCTCGAAGTCCAGCACGAACCACCCGATGTCCGTCCGCATCACCTGGCCCAGGTGGTAGTCCCCATGAACCCGTATCGCCACACCAGGACGATCCAGGCGCCGCAAGGCGCCCGTGAGCGCCGCGCCAACGGCCCGGTCCAGGCCGGCGGCGACGAGCTGGGTGTCCACGTCGTCGGCCCACGAGCCGGCGTCGCCCAGCTCGGTCCCCAGCCCCTCCGCCAGAGCCAGGTGCAGCTTCGCGGTCATCTCGCCCAGGCGGCGGGCCTCTGGGCCGAAGTCGCCGCCGGCAGCGGCGGCGACTTCGGGACCCAGGACTTGGGAC
>JAVKSL010000057.1:0-18277 GCA_039583695.1 Acidimicrobiales bacterium
GCCCGATCACTCACGTCCTGCCTCATGAGCGTACACCTGTTCCCACTGGTTGACCCACATCTATGCCGGGAGGCCCATATTTTGAGGGGACCGACGCAGCTCACCTCAAGGCTCACCAGCGCGCCTTCATGGCCGCTGCGTTCGGCGGCCCCGAGGTCTACAACGGCAAGTCGATGGCGGCCGCTCACGCTGGCCTGGAGATCACCAAGATGGCGTTTGGATTGGTGGTAGGCCATTTGGTGGCCACCTTGAAGGAGCTGAACGTCTCCAACGAGGTCATCATGCAGATAGCGGCCGAACTCGGGCCATTGGAACCCGACATCGTCTCGATGGCCGGTGCTACGACCTAGCCCAATTCGAGGGACCCTCTAAGTCTAAGCTAAGAGGTAGAGGTAAAGAGGGTGCTGAGCGCTACCGTGACGTTCCCGGCCCGATGCTCTTCGACGCCCGCTACCTGGACGCCTGATCCGTAGCGGCACCGCCACCGACTGCAACGAGAGGAGCCAGCCTTGTGCGGAGCACCAACCGATCGAAACGGTTCAGCACAGGAACCGCTATCGGCCATGTGACGGCCACGATGAGCCCACCCACGACGAGCCCGCCGACCACGTCGAATGGGTAGTGCATGCCGGTGTACACCCGCCCGAAGCACAACAGCAAGCCGAGCACGATGGCGATACCAGCCGCGAAGGGCCTCCGTGCGAGCAAGAGTCCGATGATGACCGCTCCCGCTACGGTCGCGTGCCCGCTCGGAAAGCTGAGCTCGTGCGTTCGGTGGAGCAGCACTTCGACGTGCGTAAGGGCAAGGTAGGGCCTACGCTCGGCCACAAGAGGTTTGAGCCCGAAGTGCGCGATGGCCCAGGCAACCGCGGTGCCTCCTGCCGCCCAGAGCACTCCGGCCACGGTTCGCGGCGGGTTTGGTGATCGCCGTGAACACCACCACGCGCCGAGCAGGACTACCGCTAGCAGCCCGATCCCCAGGAAGTGCGAGTAGGTGCTCATGAACCCGTGAGCCCAGGAGCTGTCCCGAGCAAGGTGGTTGAGCTCGAGATACCACTTGGTGTTGATGGAGTAGGACTTGCCGAGCATGAGACTCCCTTCTGGCTTCGGAACCAGTGAGCACACCGCGCTGTCGGGACATTGCGTTCGCTCGGTGCACCCCGAACCCATGTCGACAACCGTTGGACACGTTCTCGCTGATCGCTCCCTGTTCCCTGATCAACTCGTCTGGAAACTCGCTCAGCTCAGTGAAATACGCTAACTGCCAGCACGGCGCCTATGGTCGCCAGAAGGGCAAAGATGACGATCGCGGTGGCGGCGGCACGAAGCTGATGAGCGAAGCGCTCCGGGTCGACCACCGCGGCTGGCTGGTCTGAGCCGCCCCGCCCAGGCGAGGGTGCGGGCTCCATCGCATCGGGGGCAGAACCTTGGCTCATTGGTAGTCAGGGGCGCGGTGCTCTTGCGGGCCCGGTTCCCCATCCCCCTTTCAATCCGTACGTGCAGTTTCCCGGCATACGGCTTACCGACGGTCTTCCTGACATGGTTACGCTGCCTTTGGGTATCGGATAGTGCCCATGGGCTTGGGCAGGCCCCGGTCGTGGAACCAGGTGCGCGTCCAACGGCCCGCCTGGCCCGCCCGTAGGTTGCGGCCACGCTTCTTGACAACCAAGCGGTGTAGCAGCCACGCCACGTAGAGGTCCATAGAGACGAGCTTATCGGCCGCGTTCCCGGTGCGGAAGTAGCTGCCCCAGCCCCGGAGGAACAGGCTCAGCCGTGCGATGACAACCTTCAACTCCATCCCCACCTGTTTACGACCGGTGAGAGCCTTGTGGCACAGCTTTCAGGACGCACCACGGGTCAAGCCTAACAAAGCTCGGCCAGCGGCATGGGTCGTGGCGCTCGCCACCCCGGCATCGGGAAACGTAGCGGCTTGGAGCACCCCTGCCAACCACCGGCCGGTGTGGCTCTCGGGGCACTTGGCCACCGCCTCCGGCGTGCCCTCCGCCACCACAGTGCCTCCCCCGTCACCACCCTCGGGACCCAGGTCGATCACCCAGTCAGCGCTCTTGATCACGTCCAGGTTGTGCTCGATCACCAGCACCGTGTTCCCCGCGGCCACCAAACGATCCAGCACACCCAGCAGCCGGCGAATATCCTCGAAATGCAGCCCAGTGGTCGGCTCGTCGAGCACATACAGCGTCGCACCCGTGGAGCGCTTGGACAGCTCGGAGGCCAGCTTCACCCGCTGGGCCTCCCCCCCGGACAAGGTGGTGGCCGGCTGGCCCAGGCGCACATAACCCAGTCCCACGTCCACAAGGGTTCGCAGATGGCGTGAGATCACCGGCTGGTTGACGAAAAACTCGGCCGCCTCCTCACACGGCATCGCCAACACCTCGGCAATGTTGTGCCCCCGGAACTCGACATCCAACGTATCCCGGTTGTACCTGGCCCCCTTGCACACCTCACAGGGCACGTATACGTCAGGAAGAAAGTGCATCTCGATCTTTATCGTCCCATCCCCCGCGCAGGCCTCGCAACGCCCGCCCTTGACATTGAACGAGAAACGCCCGGGAAGATATCCGCGGATCTTGGCCTCCTGCGTTTGAGCAAATAGCTTGCGAATATGATCGAACACCCCTGTATAAGTGGCCGCATTCGATCTCGGAGTACGGCCTATCGGCGCTTGGTCCACATCGACCACCTTGTCGAGCGCGTCCAGACCCTCGATCGTCCGGTGCCGCCCCGGAACAACCTTCGAATGATAGATGCGCTGCATGAGCGCCCGCAACAGGATGTCGTTCACCAGTGTGGATTTGCCCGACCCGGACACACCAGTGATCGCCACCATGCAGCCAAGGGGGATCTCCACGTCGATCCCGGCCAGGTTGTGCTCCCGAGCACCCCGAATCACAAGGGCCTCCGAGGTGGGCTCCCGCCGCATCGGTGGCACCGGTATCGACCGGGCACCAGACAGGTACTGCCCCGTCAGAGACTCCGGGCAGGCCAACAACGAAGCGAGGCTCCCCGAACAGACAACCTGCCCGCCGTGCTCCCCTGCGCCGGGCCCGATATCCACGACGTGATCGGCCACCCGGATCGTCTCCTCGTCGTGCTCTACGACAATCACCGTGTTGCCAATATCGCGCAGGCGCATGAGTGTGTCGATCAGCCGCCGGTTGTCCCGCTGGTGCAGCCCGATGGACGGCTCGTCCAGGACATACAGCACCCCGACCAATCCGCTGCCAATCTGGCTGGCAAGACGGATGCGCTGGGCCTCTCCCCCGGCCAGCGTGGCAGCCGAGCGATTCAGGGTCAGATAGTGGAGCCCCACATCCAACAAGAACTGGAGTCGGGCTTTGACCTCCCGCAGCACCCGGTCAGCTATCAGGTGGTCCCGCTCGGAAAACACCAAGTCCCCTATTGCCTCAGCTGATCGCGCAATAGAGAGGTTGCAAAGCTCGAATATGTTGTGACCCCCGACGGTCACCGCCAGCGACTCAGGCTTGAGCCGTGCGCCCCCACAAGTCGGGCAGGGCACCTCGCGCATATATCCCTCCACCGCCTCACGGCCTGCATCCGACTCGGCCTCGGCGTGGCGGCGTTGTAACCAGGGTATCACGCCCTCGTATATTGTCTTGTAAGAACGGGTACGCCCATAGCGGTTGCGATAGGACACGTGAACCTGGATCTTTCCCGAACCCCACAGGACCACCTTTTGCTGGGAGCGCTTCAGCTTGGCCCAGGGCGTGCTCATCGAGAACCCGTATTCGTCAGCGATCGCCTCCAGGACCCGCCCGAAATACTCGGTCCGACCCCCAGCCCACGGCGCCACGGCCCCATCGGCCAGGCTCAGCTCGAAGTTGGGCACCACTAGCTCGGGATCCACCTCGAAGCGGGTCCCGAGCCCCGCACAAGCCCGGCAAGCCCCGTACGGTGAGTTGAAGGAGAAATTGCGCGGCGCCAGCTCGTCAAAGGACAATCCACAATGGGTGCAAGCCAGATTTTGGCTGAAGGTGAGCGTTTGCTGCTCGTCCCCCGATGCCCTCTCACCCGCCGCGGCGTCCGAGCCGGGCATCATCTGCACCTCGGCCACCCCATCGGCCAGTCGAAGTGCCGTCTCCAACGAGTCGGTGAGGCGTCGGGCTATTCCCTTGCGCTTGACCAGGCGGTCGACCACCACCTCGATCGTGTGCTGCTCGTAGCGCGCCAGGAGGTCGCCGTCCGAGCCCTTGCGATCCGAAAGGTCCCTGATCTCGCCATCCACCCTGACCCGGGCGAATCCCTGGGTCGTCAGGTCGTCAAGCAGGCCCTCGTAGGATCCCTTTCGTCCCCTCACGACCGGCGCGAGGACGAGGAACCTTGTCCCCTCCGGAAGCTCCATTATGCGATCCACGATCTGGGTCGGGGTCTGGCGGGTGACCATGCGACCGCAGCGGGGGCAGTGCGGCTGGCCCACCCGGGCATAGAGAAGGCGCAGGTAGTCGTAGATCTCGGTGATCGTGCCGACAGTCGAGCGCGGATTGCGCGAGGCGGACTTTTGGTCGATGGAGATCGCCGGGGAGAGGCCCTCGATGAAATCCACGTCCGGCTTGTCCATCTGCCCCAGGAACTGGCGAGCGTAAGAGGACAAGGACTCCACATAGCGGCGCTGGCCCTCGGCATAGATGGTGTCGAAGGCAAGGGAGGACTTCCCCGAGCCCGAGAGCCCGGTGAACACCACCAGGCGGTTCCGGGGCAGGTCGAGGGAAATGTTGGCCAGGTTGTGCTCCCGAGCCCCCCTGATCACCAACCGGTCCGACACGGCGCAAGGCTAGCGTCACACCAGGTCATCCAGAGCTTCAAGATCCCGAGCTAGTGGTGGTGAGTGGGCACGGGTAGTGGGCAGCGCCGGGCTTCAATTTCTTAAAGGATGTCGCCCTCCCAGAGCTTGATCCCGCCAAGGATGCCCGCGTCGTTGTCGACTATGGTCACGCCCTCGCCCACGTGGCCCTTGAGGCGTGCCGAGTTGCCCCCGCCGATGTAAAGATGATCGTAGTTGATGAGGGTGTCGAGGATCTCGATCGCTTTGAGGACCCGCTTGCGCCAGGCCTTGTTGCCGGCCTTCTTTCGGGCGGCGTCGCCGAGGCGCTCGTTGTAGGTTTCGCCCTTGGCCAGGGGGTGCTGGGCCAGCTCCAGATGGGGCGCCAGGTGGCCCTGCCAGAACAGCCCGGTCCCGACACCCGTCCCCAGCGTGACCACCAGCTCCAGGCCCTTCCCCGTGATGACCGCGGCACCCTGGAGGTCCGCGTCGTTGGCCACCCGGACTGGTTTGCCCAGCGCCTGGGAGAGCGCCCTGGCCAGGTCGAATCCGGTCCAGGCGCGAACCAGGCCCTTGTCCGCCCTGGTGCCCGGGCCGTGGCGGGTCACGAAATGGGGGGCGGTGACGATCTTGCCGCCCCGGACCACGCCGGGAAAGCCCGCCGAGACCCGTTCGTAGGCTGGTAGCGGCGCCACCAACGAAGTGAGGGTGGAGACCATACGGGCCGGCGGCATCGGATAGGTGGTGGGGACCCGGACCCTGGCGGTCTCCATCTTGTCCTCATCGTCCAGCACCGACGCCTTGAGGCCCGTGCCGCCGATGTCGATCGCCAGCGTCGGCCCGCTCGGCACGGACGGCGGTGCGGGCGCACGGGGTGGCACCACGCTGGTCCGGGCGGCACGCGCAGGACGGCGGGTCGGGGCCAGAGCTGGCGCCGGCCCAGCTGCCGGCAGCTGGACCACAGCTGGCGACGGTCCAGCTGTAGGAACCCCCGGGGCAGGTGCCGGTGCTTTCGACCGCGCGGGAGCTGCGCGCCGGCGTGGCCGCGGCACGCTCGGCGCCTCGGATCCGGGACCAACCGGCGCTGGCGTGCCGGCGGCGATATCGACCTGCGGTGGCTGCACCACGGCGGCCGGCCCAGAGGTGGCATCGGAGGTGGCTGGGGACGCAGACGGCGTTGCCTCGCTCGACTCGGGCGGCACGAATCCATTCATCTGGGCCAGCGTAGCGTGGTTGTGTGGAGGGACCCGGCGGCAAGCCCTCGACCCCAGCGGCCACCCTGCGGACCCTGGCGCGCGCCTGGGCGCTAGAATCGTGACAGGTATCAAGAGGGCCGCCTTGGCCCAGAGAAGGAGGCAAGTCAGTGGCGAGCAATACTCGCACCAGGCAACCAAGCAGCCACATGCGGGCCGGGTCGGCCAGGCTGATGGCGGCGTACCAGACCGGCGCCGGCACGGTCGTGGACTCGGACCGGGCCTTCACCATGTCGGGCACCCTCAACAGGACGGCAATCCTGGCGATACTGGCCCTGGCGGCCGCTATCTACGCAACCCTGACGGTGAGCACCATCGGAGCCGGATTCGTCATCGCCCTTATCGCAGCCGTGGTGGCCAGCCTGGTCGGCATCTACAAGCCGCGCACGGCCCGGGTGATGGCCCCGGTCTACGCCCTGCTGGAGGGCTACGTCCTCGGTGTCGTGAGCGCCAGCTACGCGCGGGTGGACGGGGCCGTGGTGCCCCTGGCGGTGGTCGGCACGGCTGCAGTGTTCTTCGGGACCATGCTGGCTTGCCGCACCGGTCTCATCCAACCAAGTCGGAGGTTTGCGCAGATCACGATGGCGGCCACGTTCGGCCTGCTGGCGGTGCTGTTGGTCTCGATGTTCGTCTTGCCGGGCCTGGTTGGCACCGCAGGCGTGATCATCGCCGCCTTCGCCCTGCTGATCGGTGCCGCCAACCTGGTGGTGGACTTTGGCTACGTCACCAACCTGGAGCGCGCCGGGCTCCCAGTGGATGCCGAGTGGCACGCCTCCCTCATGCTGATGGTGTCGCTGGTGCTCGTGTTTCTGAGCCTGCTGAGACTGATCGGCGGAGGTGGCGGGCGCTGAGCTAGTCGAGCTCCACTCCAACTCGGATGCTGGCCAGGACCTTCTCGGCAGCGTCGTAGGGGTCGAGGCGTCCCCCAACCATCTCTGCTCGGAGCAGGTCCAGCTCCACCCCGCCGATGATTCGCCTGGCACCCTTCTCCAAGCGGCGCACCACGATCCGGGTCAGCTCGCCCTCCAGTCGAGCGGCCCTCCGCCGGGCCAGCTGACCGGTGCAACCCATCCAATCCAGGTGCGCAGCAATCGCCGCGCCTAGGTGTGGAACCCCTTCCCCGGTGGAGGAAACCGCCTCCACGATGGGCACCTCCCACCGTGCTAGGCCCTGCACACCTGGCCCGCCCAGCTCCAGCATCGTGGACAGGTCCCTGCGCAGCTCGCCGACCCCCGGCCGGTCGGCCTTGTTGATCACAAGAACGTCGGCCACCTCCAAAAGGCCGGCCTTGCTCGCCTGAACCCCGTCCCCCGAACCGGGATCGACCACCACCACCGTCGTGTCCGTCGACCCGGCCACCTCGACGTCGACCTGGCCCACCCCCACCGTCTCGACCATCACCAGATCCAGGCCCGCTGCATCCAGGACCCGGATCACCTCCGGCACGGCCAGGGCCAGGCCCCCCAAGTGGCCCCTGCTCGCCAGAGACCGGATGAACACCCCCGGATCGGTGGAATGGCCCTGCATCCGAACTCGGTCGCCGAGCAGCGCACCGCCGGAGAACGGCGACGTCGGATCGACGGCGAGCACGCCCACCTTCCGCCCGCCTGCTCGAGCCAATCCCACCAGCTCATTGACCAGGGTGGACTTGCCCACCCCCGGCGAGCCGGTGACCCCGACCGAGTGGGCGGTCCCCCCGAGCGGGAACGTGAGGCGGCCCACCTCTCGGGCCGCCTCGCCACCCCTCTCCACCAGGGATACAAGCCGCCCCAGCGCGCCGTGATCTCCCCGTCGGGCCGCATCGATCAGCTCCCCAGGCTCTTGAGGAATATTCCCAGTGGTTCCACTCACGCTGGGCCCGGCACCCTCGATCTGCGGCACGGGTCTGCTGCCGCGCTCCCCGGGCAGGACACCCTGCCTCAGTCGACCCGGGCCACGTCGGCTCCGAGCGAGGCCAGCTTCCCAGCCAGGTCCTCATAACCCCGGTCCACATGGTGGGCGCTGGCGATCAGGGTCTCGCCATCGGCTCGTAGACCAGCCAGCACCAGGGCCGCGCCAGCTCGGATATCCGGCGCCCGGACTTGGGCCCCGGAAAGCCGGGGGACCCCTGAGACCACGGCATGGTGACCCTCGGTGCGAATGTCGGCGCCCATGCGGCGCAACTCGTCCACGTACCGGAACCGCCCCGGGTACAGGTTCTCGGTGACAATTGACGCGCCCTCGGCCACGCTGAGAAGGGTGACGACGAGCGGCTTGTAGTCGGTGGCCACCCCCGGATACGGGAGGGTGGCCACGTCCACCGGTTGGAGGCGCCCGCTGCCCGAGACCAGCAGGCCACCAGCGGTCGCGGAGGTGCACAGCCCCATCGCGCCCAGCTTGGCCAGGAACATGTCCATGTGCTCGGCCCGGGCCCCCTCCACCATGACCTCTCCACCGGCCATTCCCACCGCCGCCACGAATGTGGCCGCCTCCACCCGGTCCGACACGACTCGGTGCTCGGCGGGCACGAGAGCCTCGACCCCCTCCACCACGATTCGAGAGGTCCCCGCGCCGGATACTTGCGCACCCATGGCGTTCAGGTAGGCGGCCAGGTCGGACACCTCCGGCTCGCGGGCCGCGTTCTCGATGATCGTGGTCCCTTTGGCCAGGCTGGCCGCCATCATCAGGTTGTCGGTCGTGGTGTGGCTGGGAAACTCCAGGACGATGCGCGTCCCGGTCAGCCGGCCAGCTCGCCCGTCGACGTAGCCGTGGGCGCTGGTGAACGTGGTCCCCATGGCTTCGAGCCCCCGCAGGTGGAAGTCGATGGGCCGGTTCCCGAAGTCGTCCCCCCCCGGAAGCGAGACGGTGGCCCGACCCAGGCGCGCGAGAAGGGGGCCCAGCACGACCACCGAGGCGCGCATCCGCTCGACCAGCTCGTAAGGAGCCTCGGGAACGAGGCTGGAGGGGACGTCGATCACCACGGTGTCCGGCGTCATGGACTCCCGGGTCGTGGTCACCCCCATAGCGCCCAGCAGCTCGGCCATGATGTCCACGTCGGCGATACGGGGGACGTTGGTGAACCGGTGGCGCCCTTCGGCCAGCAGGCAGGCCGCCATGAGCTTGAGTATCGAGTTCTTGGCCCCTGCAACTTTGACTGTCCCCGAAAGTGGCGGCCCCTGGCGCACACGGAAGCGATCCATCCGTCAATTATGCCCCGATTTGGGCAGCAAGTAGCGAATCAAGGCCCGATCCCCTTAGATCGTGCCACGATGTGTGGAGGCAAACCTGCGTATTGCGAGGTCCTGCACCGCATGCTCGAGGGACTCAGACCAGCTGAAGCGGGCTATGCGCGCATGAGAAGACGCTCCATCACCACAAAGTCCTGCCCGGCGCGCCAGGCCCGCAGATTCGGGCCAACTACGAACCCACGCGCCAGGTAGAAGCTCACCGCGGGACTGCCCGCCCGGACAAGGGCCCGCAGTGACACGCACTCGGACTCGGCGGCGTAAGACCCGGCGGCGGCCAAGAGCTGCGAGCCCACCCCCTGGCCTCGGACCGAGGGGTCCACGATGAGGCGGGACAGGGTGGCCGAAGGCCACCCTGTCCCGCAGCCGCCCACCGAGCCCTCCGCGACGCCTACGACCCGGCGCGCCAGGCGGGCAGCAAAGGTGAAGGGGCGGTCTGCGACCGCCCCTTCACCGTAGGCCTCGAAGAGATACGACGCCCAGGCCGCCGACGCCCAGGCCGCGGCCTGGGCGTCAAGCCCCGGCGCTCCACTCACCTCGAGAGCCTGTCCGCCCCGGCCGATCACGGCCGGGGCGGACAGGCGGGCCGACCCCAGCGTTTCCCACGCCTGTCCGGCGCGCTGCACCAGCAGCTGTACTGCGTCGATGCACACCTCGGCCCTATAGGCGCCAAGCAGCGCCAGCGCCGCCGGGATAAGCGTGGGGTCCATGTTGTCGCGGACCGTCACGTGCGGCACGAATGCCTGGTCCGACGGGCGGTCCAGCGGGCTGACCACCAGCGCGCCGCGCAGGCGATCTACCCCAGCCAGGCCGTCCCCACCCACCGACAGGTACACCACGGGGTTGGTCGGCCAGAATGTGTCCGCTGGGCCCAACACCAGGTCCAGGGCCCTGACCCGCCCCGCTGCGCCCCGCAGGACCTCAAGCGCCCGCTCCACATCCATCTCGGCCACGTTCAACGGAGGCACCAGGGTTATGTGCGGGGGGATGCGCCCGAGGGCGCCCGAACCGAGCGCCCGGCGCAACCCGTCCACCTCGCTCCCCACCGGCTCGGGGATCACGAGCACGACACCGAGGCGCACTCGCGGCACCCGGCCAGGCTAGTTGCGGCCGAGCCTTCACTAGCAACTAGCGGTTCGATGGCCAATCATTGGGCTGTGGTCGAGAGATGGCCAGGATGCAGGTGATGGCGCAGCTCACCCAGGAGATGGTTGGCTGCGTCGACGGCGAGGCGGCAAGCCGTGCCCTCTCACGTTCGGCGATTATACGCGAGGTACTCGCCGAGAACTTTGCGGCTCAGCCCAGGCCGCGATTACTCGCCGGATCGTTGAGGGTTACCGCCGCGTTCCGCCCGCAACCCCTGACGCTTGGGAAGACCTCGACTCCCAGGGCGAGCGCTCCTGGTTGGAGGTGGCGCAACGCCTCGACCTCGAGTAGGAGGGCCTGGGACCTTGGTAGCGCGTGGCGAGGTCCGATGTTACAAGGGATCGCTGGGGGGTCCGCCAGAGCCGCCCGCCTCGGCTGCCAGCTCGGCAGCAGCTCGTTCGGCCATCCACTGCAGGGTCGGCAGCACCTCGCCCTCTCGCTCCTGGGCGATCAGCTCGGATGCCAGCCGGCGGGTGACGGGGTCGGCACCGGCCGGCAGATCACCCCCCACGGCCTGGCGGGACCACGCTCAGCGCCGCGTCGCACAAGACGTCGTAGAGCGACTCGTTGTCGATGACCGCGCCGGCCAGAGCGGCCAGCTCGCCAGCCACGGTGACCAGATGGCCCGACTCTTGGGCTGTGCCCAGCACGGCGGCGGTGTAGCCGCGCAGCTGCTCCCTCATCGGGCTGGTCCGAGGTCGCAAGCCGAAGCGATCGCGGTTGTGCCGCTTTTTGGTGCACAAGTGCAATAGCTTCGGCGGCTCGGGGCCGTACCGGCTCAAGCAGCTCGTCGTCGGGCTGTACATCACCTGCACCCGGGCCGCGAACAATATGCGATCATCTGCTGGCCCTCAGGCCCTCAGGGCCCGCCCTTTTCGACTGGCGAACTGGCGGGGGGCACACCGGCGGACGGTGTCGCGGCGGGCCGTGGCCCTGCGGTCCCGGCAGACGGGGCAGCAATCGGCGAGGCGGCCCCCAAATCGGCTTGAGCCGCGGCTCGTCGTGCCTGCGCCTGGCCGATGGCGATGACCTCGGCCAGGCGCTCCGATGCGCTGCTCACCGCAGCCGCGGGCGTGCGACGGGCGAGGCCAGGACGAAAGGCGATGACCAGGAGCAGGGCCAAGCCAACCGCGGCGTATGGGATGACCGCGTTGCCTCGATGGCTGAACACGGGGTACAGGACCATGCCGGACAGGATCGCGGTCCATGCCCAAAGGATCAGCACCGAACGCCGGTGGCCGTAACCCAGCTGTATCAGGCGGTAGTGCAGGTGGCCCAGGTCACGGGTCGCCACACCCGAGCGCCGGACCGTGCGCCTGACGATGGCCAGCGCGGTATCTAGGATGGGCACCCCCAGGATCACCAGAGGGATAGCCAGTGGGGCGAAGAAAAAATAGGTGTGACCCGACAGACCAGCCGTCCGCCCACCCACCACGCTGGTCGACGCGGCCATCAGCAGGCCGACGAAAAGTGCCCCGGCGTCACCCATGAAGATCTTGGCAGGGTGGAAGTTGTGCGGGAGGAACCCCAGGCATATCCCGCAGGCGATGACCGCCAGCAGCGGACCGATGTTGTCCGCGCTCAGCGAACCCTGGTTGACCAGCTCGAGGCTGTAGACGGCAAACGCCCCGGCCCCAATGGCCACGATGCCTGCTGCGAGCCCGTCCAGGCCGTCGATGAGGTTGATGGCGTTGGCCATGCCCACCACCCACACCGCGGTCAGCAGCGGGAGGATGGACGGCGAGGGGACCAGCACGCCCAGCCCGCCCGGCAGCTTGAACAAGATCATCGTGACCCCAAAGAAGTACAAGACGCTGGCTGCCAGCACCTCGCCGGCAACTTTGGCCGGCGGAGACACCTCCCGTAGGTCGTCCAGCATCCCCACCGCGAAGATGAGCGCCGCGGCCAGGACCACGCCCAAAGGTTCAGACGAACCCGCGAAGACCACCCTGAACTGGGGCAGCCGGGAGGCAACGGTCATCGCCACCAGGAACGCCAGGAACATGGCCGCCCCGCCGAGCGTCGGAGTGGAGCGCAGGTGGATGTGGTCCGCGTCAGGCGTTACTACCGCGCCGTGGCGGCGAGCAAGGTGCCTGACCGGGAAGGTGAGCGCGAAGGTCCCCACGGCGGCGATGGCCAGGATTACCAGGTAGCCGGAGAGGCCGGGCATGGTGGGACTGGGGCTGCTCGCCTAGAGGACCGGACCTGGCGGGGGGAACTTGGAGCAAAGCACGCCGACCTCCGCCGCGATCGCGGCCACCTCGGCCTCACTGTCGCGCCGGCGCAGCGTCGTGCCGATGAGCCGGGCGATCTCACGCATCTCGGAGCAGCCCATCCCCGCGGTGGTGGTCGCCGCCGTGCCGAGGCGCAACCCACTGGTAACGAAAGGAGACCTGGGATCGCCGGGGATCTGGTTGCGGTTGGCCGTGATGCCCGCCCGGTCCAGCACGTCCTGGGCGGCCTTGCCGGTCAGCTCGGGATCGAAGCTGCGCAGGTCGACCAAGATGAGATGCGTGTCGGTCCCTCCCGACACCAGGCGGAACCCCTGCTCGGCCAGCGCTGCAGCCAGCGCCTGGGCATTGGACACCACCGCAGCGGCGTAGGTGGCGAAGCTGGGCCGGGCTGCCTCGGCGAAGCACACCGCCTTGGCAGCTATGACGTGCTCCAGCGGACCGCCCTGCAAGCCGGGAAAGACCGCCTTGTCAATCGGCGATGCCAGCTCGGGCCCGCACAGGATCGCCCCGCCCCTGGGCCCCCGCATGGTCTTGTGCGTGGTAAAGGTGACGACGTCGGCGACCCCCACCGGGCTCGGGTACACACCCCCGGCAACCAGCCCGGCCACATGCGCCGCGTCGAACATGAACAGGGCGCCCACCTCGTCGGCGATTGCCCGCAGCGGGGCCGGGTCGATGATGCGCGGGTAGGCAGTGGCCCCGGCCACGATCAGCTTGGGCCGCTCGGCGAGGGACAGGTCTCTGACCTGGTCCAAGTCGATGCGCTCGTCGCTGGCGGTCACCCCATAGGCGACGAAGCGATAGAGCCTTCCAGAAAAGTTGACCGGTGAGCCGTGAGTCAGGTGCCCACCCTGGTCCAGCCGCATCGCCAGGACCGTGTCGCCGGGCTCCAGCAGGGCCAGATAGACAGCGGCGTTGGCGTTGGCCCCCGAGTGGGGCTGCACGTTGGCGTGGGCCGCGCCGAACAGGGAGCACAGGCGGCGCCTGGCCAGGTCCTCCACCTCGTCGATCACCCGGTTGCCGCCGTAGTAGCGCTTGTAGGGATAGCCCTCGGCGTATTTGTTGGTGAGCACCGTGCCGGTCGCCGCCAGCACGGCCGCCGACGCGAAGTTCTCCGAGGCGATCAGCTGGAGCGTGGAGCGCTGGCGCTCGCCCTCCGCTCCGATCAGACCAGCCAGCTCCGGATCGGCGGCTGCGAGGACGGGATCGACCCCTGGGAACTCCGGGCTGGGTGTCATCTGGCCAGACTAGCGCCACTCCACCTTCGGGCCAAGGACCGTGGTAAGCATCTCTCAGCTTGTCTTGGCTACTGATGGCTCAGCTATTCACCAGCAGGACAACCTTCGGCTTGACCCACTGCTCCGACACCCCAGCTTCATTGGTGTCTGGCTCGCTCTCGTAGACGGCCAGCAATCGTCCGTCCTTGTCGAGCACCGCCCACGGGCCGACGCATTGGCCGTCCAAGCCCAGTTGCTCAGCCTGGAGCATGCGGCCATGAGCCACAGCTGCAGCCACCTCCTCCCCCACCGTCACCGACACCAGGTCCCGCATTGCCTCCGCTGGCATCAAGAGCCGGGCGCTCGGGTCAGCCTGAACGACATCGAGGGTCGCTGCCTCCTCGACGGTGAACGAGCCGACCGCCAGACGCCTGAGCGCTTCGAGATGGGCGCCACCTCCAAGCGCAGTGCCCAGCTCAGCAGCAATGGTCCGGATGTAGGTCCCCGAGGAACAGGTGACGTCGATGCCGAACCTTGATGGCAAGCCCGTCGGGCGGACCACCAGTCGGTGCACCACAACTGGGCGAGGCTCGCGCTGGACCTCGATCCCGGCCCGAGCCAGCTCGTGGAGGCGGCGGCCCCCCACCTTCACAGCCGAGACCATTGGTGGCACCTGCAGGATCGAACCGGTCAGCTCCGCGGCAGCCTCCTCCATGTCCGCCAGGCTCACCGCCCCCATGTCCCAGCGTCCGGTTACCTCCCCAGATCCGTCGAGGGTGGAGGTGGCTACGCCCAGCACCACCTCGCCCACGTAACGCTTGGGAAGCGCCGTAAGATATCTGAGCAGCCGGGTGGCGCGACCCAGCCCAACCAGGAGCACTCCCGTTGCGTCCGGGTCGAGCGTACCGGCATGGCCGACGCGTCGCTGCCCATATATGCCCCGGCATCGGGCGACTACGTCGTGTGAGGTCCACCCAGCCTCTTTGTCGAGCACTACCAGCCCATCGATCACCTCAGCTTTCCTCGGAGGCGGGGCTACCAGTCCCCTCCGCCACCCGGCGGAGGATCTCCTCGATGCGAGCACCCTCAGCAATCGCCGGGTCCTGGCCGAATGCCAGCCGCGGGGTCCGCTTGAGTCGCACCTGGGACGAGATCGCGGCCTGCAGCTTCACCCTAACCTCGACAAGTGCCTCGTCGGCTTGCGGCTCCAGTGATACGAACAGCACCCTGGCGTGCCGGAGGTCTGGCTCGCTCATCACAGCGGTGACAGTGAGAAGGCGGAGGCGCTCGTCGGCATCTGCCAGGCGTTCCAGCTCCTCAGCGACCACCTCCCGCAGAACCTCGTTCACCCGCGCGACCCGGGGGTAGCGTTCTACCTGAACGGGCACTCTCCGCGAGCTGCGTCGCCGGGCCGTCACGGCTCGAGCCAAGCACGCTCCGCCGAGACGACCTCCACGTCGGGTCGACTCCACACGAAGCGCTCCACCTCATCGAGCACCTCTTCCACATGACTCACGTTAGAGGCCACCGCAGCAATGGCGACAAGCGCTCGCTGGTGCAGATCATTGTGGTCGACCTCAGCCGCCGCCACCAAGAACCGTTGTCGGGAACCCACCAGGATCGGCTTGATCACTGCCCGCTTCTCCTTGAGCGAACGGCACTGGGGCAGATGAAGGTCGAGTGAGAGAACGCCTACGTGCGTTTGATCTCCCGTTCCTCGAAGGTCTCGATCAGGTCGCCAGAATGCAGGTCCTGGAAGTCCGAAAGTCCCACACCGCACTCGAAGCCAGTGGCTACTTCCCGGACATCGTCCTTGAAGCGCTTGAGGGAAGTGATGGTTCCCTTCCAGATGATCACGCCATCGCGCAGGAATCGCACCTTGGAGCCCCGGGTGATCACGCCGCTGCGCACCTGGCATCCAGCCACCGCACCGATCTTGGGCACACGGAAGACTTCCCGGACCTCAGCTTCGCCCGTGACCACCTCCTCGAGCTCGGGCGCCAGCATGCCCACCATCGCCGACTCGATGTCCTCGAGGACCTTGTAGATGATCTCGTAGGTGCGGATGTCCACTCCCTGAGTGGCTGCCATCTCCCTGGCCCTGCGGTCGGGGCGCACATTGAAACCAATGATCGTGGCATTGGAGGCCGTAGCCAGCTGCACGTCGTACTCGGTGATACCACCAACTGCTCGGTGAAGGAATCTCAGCTTCACATCATCGCGCTCCAGCTTGCGCAACGACTCCGTGAGCGCCTCCAGCGAGCCTTGGACGTCGGCCTTGAGCACCAGGTTGAGCGTGGCGGTCTCTCCGCGCTGTATCTGCTCGAAGATGTCCTCAAGCTTGGCCCCCGGTGTCGCCGAAGGCGTTGGCATGTAGCCAGCGACACGGATACGGTGACCCCGCTTCTCACCGATCGTCCGGGCCGTCTGCTGATCTACGGTCACCCGTAGACCGTCCCCCGCGCCTGGCACATCGGAGAATCCGAGCACCTGCACAGGGGTTGACGGGAGAGCCCTCTTAACGTTCTTGCCCTTGTCGTCGAGCATGGCCTTGACCTTGCCCCACGCAGCGCCCGCCACCACGGGGTCCCCCACATCGAGGTGGCCGTGCTGCACGATCACGGTGGCCACTGGGCCGCGTCCGATGTCCAGGTTGGCCTCGAGCACCACCCCACGCGCTCTGCCCTCGGGGTTGGCCCGCAAGTCGAGGACCTCGGCCAACACGAGCAGCTGCTCGAGGAGGTCGTCGATCCCGATGTCCTGGAGCGCCGATAGCTCGACCATGATCGTGTCCCCGCCCCACTCCTCTGGGACGAGCCCGTACTCGGACAGCTGCTGTCTGACCCGGTTGGGATCGGCATCGGCTCGGTCGACCTTGTTGATCGCCACCATGATCGGCACGTCAGCAGCCTTGGCGTGGTTGATGGCCTCCACAGTTTGCGGCATCACGCCGTCGTCTGCGGCAACCACGAGCACCACGATGTCGGTTACCTCCGCTCCCCTTGCACGCATCGCGGTGAATGCTTCGTGACCTGGCGTGTCTATGAAGGTGATCAGCTGGTCCCCCACCTTGGCTTGGTAGGCACCGATGTGTTGGGTGATCCCCCCAGCCTCGCCCGCCACGACATTGGTCTCCCGAATACGGTCCAGGAGCTTGGTCTTGCCATGGTCGACATGGCCCATCACGGTGACCACCGGAGGGCGCGGCTGGAGGTCGGCTTCATCCTCCTCGTCCTCCTCGTCGCCGAAGTAACGCGCCTGTAGGGCAGCCTCTTGCTCGTCTCCGGGATCCACCAGGCGAATCGTTGCCCCAAGCTCGGCGGCGAACAGCTCGATCATGTCGTCGGTGAGCGCTTGGGTGACCGTTATCAGCTCACCTTGGAGCAACAAGAACCTCACCACGTCGCCCGCCGATCGGTTCAGCTTGGGCCCCAGGTCCTGGGCATTGGAGCCCCGCTCGACGATTACCTCACCCTCGGGGATAGAAGCGCTGGACGGCGAATAGCTGGTCGGCTTTGTCGGCTCCAGCTCCTCCATCGGGCGACGACGACGACGACCACCGGGTCGTCGCTGAGGTCGGCCGCGCATGGGCGGGCCGCCGCGCGCCCCCGGCGGACCACTACCAGGACCCCGGCCACCACCTGGTCCAGGGCCTGCCCCGGGCGTCCCTGGTCGTCCCCCGCCATAGCCGGTCGAGCTCCCCGGTCGTCCTGGGGCATAGCCGGGCGAGCTCCCCGACGCCCTTGCCCCAGGACCAGACGTACCACCCGGACGCCCAGGTACGTAGCCAGGACGAGAGGGGGCAGACCCTGGCGGGCTACCGGTACCTCCACCGGCTCTCCCTGGAGCAAACGCCGGCCGGCTACCGCCGGCATAATTTGGGCGCGCCCCTGGGCTGGACCCGGGGCTTGGTGTGCTGGGGCCACCCCTGCCGCCGCCGAACGGCCTAGCCGAAGTTCCGCCGCGCTGTGAATTGCCAGGGCTGGGCGAGCCGGTGCGAGCCGTGTCGGGTCTGGGTTGGGGCGCAGGAGTGCGACGACCTCCCTGGCCAGGCGGAGGCGGTATGGGCTTACCGGTAAGCGAGCGCGGAGGCCCGCTCGGTGGGGGGGGTATGGGCTTACCGGTAAGCGAGCGCGGGCCACCGCCGGCTGTACCCGCAAGGTCCCGACTCGCTGGCGGGCGACTGGATACCTGTGTTCCCGCGGGGTTGGCCCCCCTCGCAGTCAGCTCACCCGAGGTAGCTGGTCCCCTGCCGCTCGGCCGAGGACCAGTACCGGTCCCAGGAGGACGCTGACCCTGGCGGGTCCGAGAATCGTTAGTGGCCGCCGCCCCTGCACTCATTGCCGGGGCGGGGGCGGCCGGGGCCGGGACGGAGGGGGTCGGGGGCGGGGCGGGGGCCGGGGCT
>JAVKSL010000058.1:0-18128 GCA_039583695.1 Acidimicrobiales bacterium
GGCACGCGCCTCCTCCTCGGCGGCCATCACCGCCCGGGCCTCGGCCTGCCGCCGGGCCTCCGCCTCGCGCTCGGCGGCCGCGGCCGCACGCTCCGCGGCCTCCGCCTGCGCCTGGCGGCGCAACTCGGCGTCCGCCTTGGCCTGGGCTTCGGCCTCCGCCCGGGCCCGGGCCTGGGCGGCCGCCACCTCTGCGGCACGCGCCGCCGCCTCGGCCTCCGCCCGCTCCTGCTCGCTGGCCGCGGCCGCCGCCCGGTCCAGCGCCTCGCGCCGGGCCTGCGCCTCGGCCTGGGCCTGCCCGGCCGCCCGGGCCTGGGCCGCTGCGGCGGCGTCGGCGACCTCTCGGGCACGCGCCTCCTCCTCGGCGGCCACCGCCTGGCGCTCACGGGCGCTCTCCTCAGCGTTCGCGGCCGTGGCGGCTGCCAACTCGGCCTCGCTGCGCGACGCCCCCGCGGCCTCGGCGGTCTCCGCTGCCTCGGCTGCCTGGTTTCGCTCGGATGCAGCCTCCGCCTTGGCGGCCGCATCCGCGGCCTGGCGGGCCTTCTCCTCCTTGTCCAGGCCGAGTACCTCCTTGACCGTTACCACGATGCCCCGACGGCGCATCTCCTCGGGATCCTCGATGTCGAACCCTGGGTCCGCGGCGGGTCCCGCGGCGTGCTCACCCTCCCACTCCAGGAACGCCCCGCAGGAGCCACAGAAGCTAGTCTGGTCGGGCTCCTGGTTGCCGCAGCTCTTGCAAACGATCATTCCGACAGCACCTCCACCTCGTGACGTACGTGGCCGGGCTTGGCGCTGGCCACCACCGCTGCCACCCGCCGGGGATCTACCGCGGCGGGGTCCCCTACCCCCAGGGTGACCTTGACCCAGGGTCGCCCGCTGCCCGGTAACGCCTCGCCGGGAGTGACCGAGACGGCCGTCCCCCCGGAGTCGCTCACCTGCGGCTCGACCCCTACGTACAGGCGTACCAGCTCCGCGATGCCCCGCGCCGTGCCCCGGAGGCTGTAGAGCTGCACCGCCTTGACGATCACGTCGCGCTGGCGATCGAGAGGCCAGTTCTCGTCCAGGCTCACGCCGACCCAGCCGGCCAGCCAGGCGGCGAAGTCCGAGGGTGCGAGGCGGGGGTCCAGGTAGGCGGGCATACAGTCCAGCGTGGCGATGGCCGGGGCCAGCACCCGGTCCAGTGCCGCGACGAAGCGCTGCATGAGCTCGTCGCCCTGGAAGATGGCCGGCAGCATGCCCCCGAGGGGGAACGGGCTCGCAAGGCCGGGCACCAACCCGCGCTCGCTCACTCCCAGCCCTCCTCGGCGCGGACCTGGTGCTCGAAGGAGAAGACCAGGGACCCGGGCAGGAGCTCGATGCGCTGGGCGGCCTCGCCGCGATGGCCCGTCAGCGGGTCGGCGCCGAACAGCCGAGCGTCCTCGACGAACTCGCAGCCCATGAGGCGTTGCAGCACCGCGTGCACCTCGCCCACGTGGACCGGGCGGCCAAAGGGCCAACCGCTGCGATCGGGGCCTCCCGACAGGGGATTGAAGTAGCGGTACAGCGCGGACAGAGCGGTCTCCACCAGGCGGGAGGTACTGGCGCGCGCGCTGGCGCGCAGCCGTGCCACCACGGTGATGCCCTGGTAGCGCGGCGGCTCCACGATCAGACGCGCTCCCACGCAGCGGCGCGAGTCCAGGGCGGCGGCGATGCGGGCGAGGGTCTCCTCCGCCGGCACGAGCTGCTCGAAGCGAAGGCGACCGTCCGGGCGGGTCGCAGCGGACGGAACCACCAGCAGGCGGACCCCTCCCGCCTCACCCTCGCCCTCACCGTCGGCCGGCAGGGCGATCACCCGGGCCACCTCGGGCGCCGCCTCGCGCGCGATCTGCTCGTAGTCCTCGAGGGTCACCGCGCGGTTCCGGGTGCGCAACAGGATCGGACCGCGCACCTTCGCGGCCTCGATGGTCTCGGCGTCGACGCCGCCGGAGGCGGGCAAGCGGTTCTCGACCCGGCTGACGAAAGGCACGCTGGTCCGCAGCACGCTCAGGGCGCCCCGGGCCACGTTGCCCCGGCGGCCGCCCCCGCAGGAGTACGCGACCAGCCGTAGCGGGGCCCCCTGCGCCGGGACCGCCCCGTAGTGGCGCAGCGAGCCGTCCGACTCGCGCACCGCGGGGCCCAGCTCCACCTCGCCGGCCACCTCGTCGAGCACGAAGTGGCGTTCCTCGGGCTCGGACTCGGCGAAGCTCGTCACCCGCTCCCATCGCTCCCAGCCGTCCCCGCCGGCCACCTCCAGGACCACAGGCTCCTCGGAGAGGGCCACGGGGCTGTGCTGGAGGCGGAAGCGCTGGCCGGCGACGCCCTCGGACAGCCCGAGCACCTCGCCCTCCACCAGCTCGGAGTTGACCGCCAGCGTAGTGCCGCCCACGGTCTCGGCGCTGATGGAGCTCACCCGGGGCGTCGAGCTGTAGAAGGGCTGGTCCTTGACGGCCGGGATGACCCGCGCCCTCAGCCACCCGGCACGCCCGCCGGCGATCACCGAGGCCGCGTGCCCGGCCGGCACGTGCAACACGATCTGGCCGTCGCGGTTGAGCCCCCCGGTGTCGTCCAGGCCCACCTCGCAGGGCTTCCAGGACTCGCCGCAGAAGGCCTCCCAGACCAGCGGGGGGTCCAGCGGGTCGACACCAACCCCCTCGATGGTGCAGGCCACCCGCAGGCGCACCGCGCAGGATCCGACCGGGTCTGACAGCCCCACCAGGAGCACATCACCGGGCCGGGGCGGGCTGGAGAAGCAGCCAAAGGAATGGTGCAGGGCCAGGACCTCGGTGGTGTCGACCACCTCGCCCCCCTCCACCTGGGTCGCCGTGCGCGAGAAGCAGCAGGGGACGATGGGCAGGGCCGCCGTGGTGCTGAAGGTGATGGCCTCCTCGGTCTCGGTACGGGGCGTGGCCACCTCGCAGCCCTCGGGCACCGTGACCGTCACCTCCATCGGGGCCGAGAGCCAGAACGTCACGGGGACCCGCGCCGAGGTCGCGGGGAAGAGCCTGACCCCGATGAGCTCCAGGAACTTGACGAAGTTGCGGTCAGGAACCCGGTTCAGCCGGTAGACAAGCCCCTCCACCATGTAGGCGAAGGTCTCGATCAGGGTCACCCCCGGGTCCGACACGTTGTGGTCGGTCCACTCGGGGCAGCTGGCCTGGACCATCCGCTTGGCTTCGTCGACCAGTTGCTGAAAGCGCCGGTCGTCCAGGTTGGGCGCGGGCAGGGACATGGCGGATCACTCCTCCCCAGGTATGACATAGAAGGGGAACACCAGGTTGCGCGGGTCGTTGGTCCCCTTGACCGAGTAGCTGATGTCGATGAACAAGGTGGCCGTGTCGTCGGGGGCAAAGCTCACCTCCACATCGGCCACGTCGACGCGCGGCTCCCAGCGATCCAGCGACAGCCGCACCTCGTAGGCGATCCGGCCGGCCGTGGTGGCGTTGAGCGGGGCGAAGACGTAGTCGTGAATGCCACAGCCGAACTCGGGGCGCATCGGTCGCTCCCCGTAGGTGGTGGCCAGGACGATGCGGATCGCTTCTTCGATCTCGGTGTGCGAGCTCACCAGCGCGATCGAGCCCGTGGGATCGGTTCGCATCGGGAAGGCCAGGCCGGACCCGACGAACTCCGCGCTCACGGTCGGCCCCCCGCGCCGGGCCGCGCGCACCTGGCGGGCGGGCCGGTGCCCCTACGCTGGCGGGAAGCAGGCAAGGGTCCCATCAGTTGATCTTCACGATCGCGCCCTGGATCTGCACCGGGCCCTCTCCCTGCACCTGCACCACCGCGCCCTTGATGGAGAACTGCCCTGCCGCCTCCATGGAGATGTCCGCGCCCGCCTTGACCGCGATGTTGGCTCCCGCCTGGACGGTGATGTCCGCGTCGGACTTCACCGTCACACCTTTGGGCCCGGTGATGGTCACCTGGCCCGCCTCGGAGGTGACGAGGATGTCCTTGCCCGCCTGGAGGGTGGCACGGTTCTCGATGGCGTCCAGGATGAGCTCGGTCTTTTGGTCCTTGGAGATCAGGCTGATCTTGGAGGCCGAGTCGGTCTCCTCGTAGCACAGGACGTGGCCGGTGCGGGAGCGGAACATCCGCTTGACGACCTTGCCGTCCTGCACCGCCTCGCTGGTGGTCATCGGAGGCTTGTCCACTCCGTTGTGCAGGCCGCCCAGCACCACCGGAGCGCCGAAGTCGCCCTGCTCGAAGGCAACGAGCACCTCGTCGCCCACCTCCGGCAGGACCTGGAAGCCCCGGGCGCTGCCCGCACCGAGCTGGACGGTGCGCGCCCAGTAGCTCTCGTAGTCGTCCGCGAGCCAGGGGAACTTCACCTTCACCTGGCACATGCCGTCGGTGGTGTCGTTGATGTCGGTCACGATGGCGCTGGCCACGCTCGGCATGGTGCGGACCAGGGCACCCTCGGCGCCCACCCCTCCGGCGACCATGCCCAGCAACGAGCGGTCCTGGCGGTCACTCACCCCGAGCTCGGTGCGGTACCCGAGGTGGCGGTCCCAGAGGTGGCGGGTCGAGCTCAGCTTGTAGGACCCGGAGAGCTTTCCGACCCCGCCCAGGCCGACCACGACTCCGGGGCGCAGGTCGGGGTTGCCCACCACCTCCGCCTCGATCTCGGCGCTGGCCGCGGCGATCTGGTCCGAGGCCGCCTTGGCCAGGGCGTCCACGCTGGCGCCCTGCTGGAACGCCGACCAGGTGGCGGCGAACGGCTTCGCCGAGAATCTGGAAGCCAGCTGCGATGGTCCCAGGGAGGAGTCCTCGACCGCTCCGGCGTTGGTGGCCTCCGCGGGGCTGGAGCTGCCCACCAGCGCCATTTTGGTCTTGGGGCGCCAGCTCCGCGCGGTGGTGGAGGGGACCTGGGCGGCGGAGGTGACCACGGCCCGCAACCGCACGACCCCGGTGTCGCCCGGGTAGTAGCTGAGAGGGTCGGTGCTGTCCAAGCCGGCCGGGGTGCCCGGGGTCACGGGGGAGGGCTTGAGCAGGTCGAGCTTCCCGTCCAGGACCGACACCGTGTAGCCCACCTGGTCTGCCAGGTGCCGGATGAAGTGCCAGTCCTCTACGTTGGCTTGGCTGACCTGGGGATGGACCGGGCTGGTCGAGTCAAGCTGGCCCACAGGGACCCCCGCGGAGGTCGCTATGGAGCTGATGATGTCGCTGTAGGTCATCCAAAGCCAGGACTTGGTCTTGCGACCCCGCAGGAGGCGGCTCGAGCGATCGTAGGCCCTCAGCACCGTGCGGGCCCCCAGAGCGTCGAAGTCCGCCTCCAGCGCCGTCACCTCACCGACGAAGACCCTCTTGGCCGGGCCCGCGGCCGGGACCACGCGAACCTCCAGGGTGGCCCCCACCCGGAACCTGCCCGATCCCAACAGCGCGGCGTGAGGGTCGGAGAGCTCCACGACAGCGACGTCTGGCAGGTTGAAACTGTTGTCCACTGTTATCGACATCAACAGATCGTCCTCGGCGCGCGAGAGGGGAGACCCGTCGAGGATCACGCCGAAGTCGTAGGTGAAGCTGGGTGAGGGGGCCACGGTAAAGCTTCCTCAGATGCCTGCCGGCTCGGGCTCGGCAGGGCGCGGCGTCCCCGGCGTCCCCGGCGCCCCCAGCGCCTCGGCGGGCGAGGGGACCAGCAGGCGGTCGCCACTGCGAACCCTCATGGGGTCGTCGATCCCGTTCGCCTCGGCCAGGACCCTCCAGGCCCCCGGGTCGCCGTACTCCGACTGGGCGACGTGGGCCAGGGTCTCACCCTCCAGGAGGGTGTGGGTGCGCCTGGCCGGCAAGCCTCCTGAGGTGGGGTTCTGCTTGGGGGTGGGGGCGTCGACCTGTTCCAGGCTGAGGGAGGCGCGCGCCCGGTAGGGGTCCCCGTTTGGCCAGAACATCAGGTACTCCACGCTCACCGAGGTCACCACGGCCCAGAAGCTCAAGTTCTTGCCCCAGCCGAACAGCACGTAGGGCCCGGAGGGCTTCTCGGACGCCTTGCTTGTCGCTGTCGGGGTGCAGCAGGCGAACAGGGTGTTGACGTCGTCGATCACACTGGCGTTGGCGGCATCGGAGCGGTCCAGGAAGAT
Organism: Acidimicrobiales bacterium; assembly: GCA_039583695.1. GTDB lineage: Bacteria > Actinomycetota > Acidimicrobiia > Acidimicrobiales > JAJPHD01 > JAVKSL01. Next base: position 6,087 of record JAVKSL010000058.1, read on the forward strand.
CTGCAGGCTCATCTGCTTGGGACCGGCTCCCTGCCACTGGATCGGCCCGGCCTCCTGTGCGCACTGCGCGTCGGAGCGCGACCAGGTCGCGCTCTTGGAGACCGTATAGCTCTGCGGGTTGAATTGGAAGTTCAGCGTCTTGCCGGGGCCGGGGCGTGGGTTAGCCGAGGCGGGGACGATGGTGAGAGTGGCTTTCTCCAGCTGGTCAGGGACAGAGTCGACCACGTTTGCTCCTTTCAGCTCACGAATCCCTGGTGCGCGATCTCCAGGCTCTCCACGGCCGGGCTCGGGTCGCCGGAGCTGAGCGCCGGCAGGCTCCAGCTCACCGGAACCGCTCCGATGAAGTCCCAGGTGACCACGGGCTTGTTGTCAGTGCTGTACGCCACGATCTGGCCAGTAGTGCGCCTCACAGCCCCGCATAGGCTCGAAAACCACTTAGCGACCTCGTTGGTCGAGGAATCCATCAGGCGGGACAGCTTGATGTTCTGGTACTTGAGGCGCCCCGGGAGCTGGTAGGCGAAGCCCTGGTTGCCGCCTTCCTCGATCTGCTCCATGTCCACCTGCACGCCGCCCAGCTCGCAGCTGGTCCAGCTCCCGAGGGCGTGGCCGTCGAGGGTCACGGTGAAGAAGCAGCTGACCAGCGGGTCACCCGGGGCGAGGTGGTTCTCGGTCTGGATCGACAGGGTCATCGCCGCACGTCCAGGACCCGGCCCGAGCGCTCCCGGTCGAGGCGCAGCTCGGCGGCCATCATCCATCGCAGCCTCGGGTACAGGCGCCTGGCCATGTCGTCCAGCTCGCGGTCGCGCGGTCCCGAAAGCTCGGACTCGCCAGCGACGCTCGCCAGGAAGCCCGGCGCCGCGCCTGGGTTGGCAGGCCCGGTGAGCGTCCGCTGGACCTGGACCGCGGGAGCCGGGGCGGGCCGCTCGATGACGGGAGCCGAAGCGGGCCTGTCGGCGGGGGTAGGGTTGGCGCGCTGTGGACCTGGCGGGGCCGCCTGGGCTCGTTGGAGCGGGAGCGCTTTCGAGGAATCTTGCCCTCCACCGCGCGCACCCATGCCCCGGGACCCCGGTGCCGCCCGCAGCGGGGCCAGCGGCGCGACCAGGGTCGGGGGCAGGCCCCCAGGCTCTCCCACTGGCGCCCTCAGCGAATGCTGCGAAGATGGCTGCGGCACCGGGGAGCCTGCGGGCCGCTGGCCGGAGGCCGCCAGCGCCGCCCAGCCGTCACCTGCCAGGCCGGTCGGCTGCGTGACCGGCCTCCACGAGAGCGGGTGCAGCGAGCGCTGGAGCGTCAGCGTTGTCGCGGCACTCGTGGGCGCCGGTGGGCACGAGACCCTCAGCACCCCGCGGGTGTCGAGACCGCCGGCGAGTGGGCTGGGCGCGGACCCGGCACGCTCGGGAGACCCCGGGGGGACCGGCAAGGTCGGCGGCTCGTGGGGCGCTCCGACTTGGGGCCCGGGCCCCTGGAGGCCTGGCGAGCTCGTAGCGTTCGTGGGCGGTTCGACCAGGCGGGCCGGAGCCCCGCTCGAGTCCGGGTGCCGGCGCGGGAGGGCCAGGCGCTGGATCCAGGAACGTGACGGCGAGGCCGGCGCTAGCGGGGCAGGCTGGCGTTGGATCGTGAGGGGTTGCGGGGCGGCCGGGGTCGGGGGAGGCGCTAGCGGGGACCCGAGGCGGCCCCCAGGTGCCTGTGCGAGCACTCGCGCGGCTGGGGGCGTCGCGTCGAGCACTCGCGCGGCTGGGGGCGTCGCGTCGAGCACGCCCCGTGAGGGGGGAGCCTGCCCCGGAGGCGGTGTGAGCTGCGTGGGGCCCACGGCCTGGGGCGAGCGCTGCAGCACCAGGTCGGCGTCGACGGCTTCGGCGGGTGCCCTGCCCGTTAGGCTCCTGCGCTCGGTCAGTGCGAGGGGCGGAGCCTCTCTCAGGTCGGAGGACGCCGGGATCCCCTCGGGCTCCCGAGGTGGCGTTGCCTGACCAGACCCACCAAGAGGCGGCGCGCTGGGGAGAACCGGCCCCGCTCCCAGCCAGCCGGAAGCGTCGGTCCCCCCGGGGGGCCCGGGCCCCTGGCCGGTCCCCAGGCGTGGGGCCTGGACCGCCCCGGGCACCACCTGGCGCTGGACGTCAGCGTGGGCCCCGGGCACCACTTGGCGTTGGACGTCACCCTGGGCCCTGGGACCTGGCGCAGGCGCCGGCGTCGCCGGGGCTTCGGGCGCAGGAAGTGCCGGAGGCAATATAGGCCGCGGCGTCTCGTTGCCGGGCCCCGGCCCTGGCGAGCCGGGCGCCGAGCCGCGCTGAGAGGCGAGAGGGCGCAGCCCCATCACCGGCACCTCGCGTGCCTCGCCAGCTGGCGAGGCCGCCAGCAAGGTTGCCGGAGTCGCCAGCCCGGGTGTGGGCGTGGGCGGGGCCGCGGCGGGCAGGTCGGGCTGGCGCTGGGCCACCGGGGACGCCGGCCCGGCGCGCCCAGGCCCCTGGTCGGTCCCCAGGCGTGGGGTCTGGACCGTCCCGGGCACCACCTGGCGCTGGACGTCACCCCGGGCCCTGGGACCTGGCGCAGGCGCCAGCGGCGCCGGGGCTCCGGGCGCAGGAAGTGCCGGAGGCAATATAGGCCGCGGCGTCTCGTTGCCGGGCCCCGGCCCTGGCGAGCCGGGCGCCGAGCCGCGCTGAGAGGCGAGAGGGCGCAGCCCCATCACCGGCACCTCGCGTGCCTCGCCAGCTGGCGAGGCCGCCAGCAAGGTTGCCGGAGTCGCCAGCCCGGGTGTGGGCGTGGGCGGGGCCGCGGCGGGCAGGTCGGGCTGGCGCTGGGCCACCGGGGACGCCGGCGACGGCTCCGATACGGCAGGGATCGTGCTCAGAGGCGCGCCCAGACCCACCGGTCGCGGCTGGCGCGGTGGTATGGGGGCCGGGGCGCCAGCGTGCGGGTCGCGCGGACGCTGCGAGCCGCCCCGCGCTAAACCGGAAGGCGGCGAGGTCGAAGTGTCACGGTCGGTCTGAACCGTGGGAGGTGCCGTCACGCCAGTCAGTGTGTCACGGTCAGTCTGAACCGTGGGAGGTGCCGTCACGCCAGTCAGGGTTCCCCCGGCCGGGTATGGAGCCTGCTTCGGGCCTTGCGGCGGACCTGCGACTGGCTCAGGGAGCCGCGCGCTCGCGCTTCGAAGGGGTGCGGGCGGCAGGACCCGTGCTGCCAGTGGCGGCGTGGCGGGCGTAGGTGCACGCAGCAGGGAGCGCGTGGGGCCTGGGGGAGCACCGGTGACCGGGAGCGCCCGGACCGGCCGCGCCAGGGCGACGACCTCCCGCTGCAGGGCCATCCCGGTGGATCGGACAACGGGGGCGCTGGGAGCGGGGGCGCTGGGAACGGGGACCGTGGGAACTCCGCTGGCCCGCGGGGCCACGTGTGCCGGCCTCCCCGCCAGCGACCGTTCCGGCGTAAGTTTTGGGGGCATGCCGGGCAGAACGGTTCCCGAGGCACTCGGGCCGGCCGCCGGCCGCGCCAGGGCAATTGGGGCGGGCGGAGTGGTTCGGGCGGCCGGGGCGATCCGCGCCGGGCGCAGCTGGTTGAGCGCCGCCGCGCGCTGGGCGACCCGGCCTCGAAAAGTCGCGCGTTGCACAGCGGTGGCCCGGGGCAGGATCGCGGTCGCTGCCGACGCCGCGCGTACGCCCCCGGGCGGCTCTGGCGTGTCGACCGCCACCGGGGTCAGGTCGCCTGGGGGATCCTCCGAACCTGCCAAGCGGGCCACCACCGGCAGGTCTGGCACCGCCGGGAGGGCCGCGGAGCGAGCGGCGGGCGCCAGCAGCATGGACCGGGTCCGAATCATCCCCGCGGGGCCGGAGGGGTCGATGGCGTGGCCAAGGCCGTCCCCCGTGAGGGAATGGTTGCGCCAGGCAGCGGCGTACGAGGCCCCGTCATTCGAGACCACGGTCGGCATGGAGGACCCGAGGGTGAGCCGCATCGGGGGAGCAGAGCGCCACTGGCCCCACGCGGAGCCGTCAGCCGTCGGGCGCGGGGCCGGTGAGACCCTACCCGAGGTCGATGTGACCTGCCCGGATTCGCCGCGCCTGGGGCGCCCGGAGACCTCGCGCTGCGACTTCACGGGCTCAGACCCCCGCGGAGAGCCGGCGGTTGATGTTGCCGATCTCGGAGACGAACCGGCGCCGCACCGGGTGCTCGAGGTCCAAGAGCTCCTCGTGCGCCCAGTGGAAGTGGTAGGCCACGTACGCCAGCTCCTCGTAGAGCCGGTCGGTGCCGGTCGTCACGATTCCCCCAGGCGATCACCGGCCATCTCGACCGTGAAGTTGTTGGCGCACTGGGGACAGGTCACCGCGGCCCGGGTGTGGCCCTCGGTGTTGATGCGGCGGTACAGGTCCTGAAGGAAGGCCACGTCGGAAGCCCACATGTTCTCCACCACCCGGTCGTCCACTCGGTCGAGGTTGCCCAGGCGGGTGACGACGCGCCCGAGCAGCACCACCGACAGGAACGCCGGGTTCTGCTGCACGCGGGCATCGTGCAGCGGCAGCAACTCGTCCCTGGCCGTGGCCAGGCGCATCGACCCCTCTCGATGCACCCGGCCCGACCCGTCGAGGTAGCCACGGGGGAGCACGAAGTCGAACTCGGTCGGCTCCGGCGCCTCGGGGGCTCTGGCGGGCCCGTTGGGGGCGACCGCGGGCTCAGCCTGCGCGAGGTGGCGCTCGGCGGCCTCGGCGGCACTGAGCCCGCGCCTCACCTCACTTCCACCTCGCTGTAGGTGAGGGTCATCTTCTCGGTGACCGCGTCGGTGGATCCGGCCTTGAACTCGCTGGTCTCGACTTTGGTGCACCACACGTGCTTGAACTCATAGGTCTTGACCGGGCTGAAAGCGAAGTCCAGTACCTCGACCTTGGCGGTCTTGCGGGCGGCGGTGATCTTGCCCTCTACCACGTCCTTGACCCAGGTGTCCATGGTCTTGGACTGGGTGAGCTGGCGGGTGACAGTGAGCTCACCCGGCTTCTGGCGCCCAGGCATCTGGCTGATGATGAACTTGCCGTCCTTGGTCTGGGTCTTGGACTCGATCTTGTCGACCTCGAAGGCCATGCTGGAGATGTCGATGACCTCGGGGCACTCGATGCCGTCGACGGAGAACTTGAAGTTCCAGCCGACCGCGGAATCACCTTGAGCGAATGGCATGGTTTGTTTACCTCCTTGTGTGGGTCTGGGAACCTGCGACTACTCGACCAGCGAGACGCCGCCTGAGAACTGGGACAGGCGGAAGATCACGAACTCCGCCGGCTTGACCGGCGCCACGCCGATCTCGCAGATGACCTGGCCCAAGTCGATGCTCTCGGCGGTGTTGTTCTCGCCGTCGCACTTGACATAGAAGGCCTCGGCCGGGGTCAGGCCGAACAGGGCGCCCTTGCGCCACTCCATCACCAAGAACGCGGCGATGGTGCGCCGGATCCGGCCCCATAGGTCGTAGTCGTTCGGCTCGAACACGCACCACTGCGTGCCGAGCATGATCGACTCCTCCAGGTAGTTGAAGAAGCGCCGGATGTTGAGGTAGCGCCACGCCGGGTCCGAGGAGAGCGTCCTGGCTCCCCAGACGCGGATGCCCCGGCCGGGGAAGGCGCGGATGCAGTTGATGCCGTGAGGGTTCAGCAGGTCGTGCTCACCTTTGGTGATGTTGACCTCCAGCGAGATGGCCCCGCGGACCACCTCGTTGGCCGGGGCCTTGTGCACCCCGCGCGCGTCGTCGTTGCGGCTCCAGATCCCGGCCATGTGCCCCGAGGGCGGGACGTGGATGTTGGTGCCACTGGCAGGGTCGAACACCTTGACCCACGGCCAGTACAGGGAGGCGTACTTGGAGTCGTAGCCCGTGCCCTCGATGCGCCAGTCGCGGATGGCCTGCGCGTTGAGGCTGGGGGGTGGGTCCAAGATGGCGACCCGGTCGCCCATCAGCTCGCAGTGGGCGATCATGCCGAGCTGGACCGCCTTCACACCCTCCAGGTCGATCCGGCCCTGCTGGTACGCGCTCATCAAATCGGGCACCGCGACCATCGTCACCGCGTCCATGGCCTCGAGGCCGCCGAAGCCGGTGCGCTGGGCGCTGTCGCCCACGTACTCGTCCGGGCGAACCGGGGTCTTGGCGGGCGCCACGTCAGCTCCGCCCGCCAGCGCGACCGTCCCCCTTGCGGGCTTGGCCAGCTGGCCTGCGGTGGCCTCCTCCAGCTTGATGAACTGGGACGCCGCGTTGACGACGGTGACCGCGTAGGTACGGCCCTTCTTGGTCGAGAGGTTGTCGTGCTCCTCAACGACCTTGCCGGCCTTCTTGACGACCAGTTTGAAGGTGTCTTCGGCCGCGCCGCCCGAGGCGTCGGTGACCTCGACGCTCACCTCGTTGCCGGCGGGGCCGGCGTCGAGGGCCATGATGCGCAACGCAGCAACCCTGGAGTCCCCGGCTTTCTGGTCCCCGGCTTTCTGGTCGCCACCCGCGGCCAGCTCGCCCCGCGCCGGGACGCTGGTCCCGCCGGTGTCCTTGCCGATACGCACGATGTAGCAGATGCCGCCGCCGTTCTGGAAGAAGCCGTAGACGGCGTGGTGCAGGTAGGCACCCTCGACGAACTCGCCGAAGATGGACGTGAACTGGCTCCAGTTGGTGACCAGTGTCGGCTCGTTGAAGGGGCCCTGCGAGGCCAGGCCCACGAAGGCGGCGACGGCCGTGCCCACGCCCTCGATGGGTCGGGTGCCGGCTTCCATCTCCTCCACGTAGACGCCAGGCGAGAGGTATTGGGGCATTCAGTCTCCTCCTTGGTAGGTCCTGCACCTAGTGTGCAGGGTGGCAGCCGACCTGGCAATGGCCGTAAGGGACGAGTGAAGGGAAACCGATCCTGCCCGAAAGTGCAGCTGCTTGCGCCTCCCCGCCACCACGCCGCGCCCGCTGAGCCAGCCTTTGCCGCGAAGGCAAAGTCGAGCTAGCCTGGGTCGGTGGCCCCCGAACCGGGCGCTGGTGAAGCCCTGCTGGAACGTGGCGAGGTTCTGGCCGCGGTGCGGGCTTGCCTCGGAGCGGCGCTCGAGGGGCGGGGGCAGGCTCTGTTCATACTTGGCGACGCTGGCCTGGGCAAGACCTCGCTGTTGGAAGCAGCTCGTCGCGAGCGCCCCTCCGAAATGGAATCCGGTTTCGCCCGCGGGGATCCCTCCGAGGCCGGCATCGCGTACTGCCTGGTATCGGACCTGGTCGCCTCGCTCGGGGGCGCGGACGAGGTGCGCATCGGACTGGGTGCCGGCCCGGTCGATACCTCCGCCCCTCGCTATCGCGTCGCCCGGTGGTTGGAGGGCCGCGCCGCCACCCCGACCCTGCTGGCATTGGACGACCTCCACTGGGCCGATCCGGACTCGCTGGACTTGCTCGGCGCGCTGGTCCCGCGCCTGGGAGGAATGCCGGTGGCCATGGTGGGCGCGCTGCGATCCTGGCCTCCCGCTGCCGAACAGCTATGCTCGGAGCTGGCCGCGTCCGGCCGCTGCCGCGTCCAGCGGCTGGCACCGCTGTCGCTCGGGGCCACGGGCGAGCTGATCCGCCGCCGCGCGGCACTCGAGGTGACCGGCGAAGTGGAGCGCTGGGCCTGGGAGTCCTGCGGAGGCAACCCGCTACTGCTCGAGCATGTGGCGGCGGCACTGGAACAGGGGGAGACCTTGCCCACGGGGTCGGCGTTGACGGGGACTCTGGGGGGACCTGTTCAGGCCGCGCTATTGCTCGGGCGTTTCGTGGGTCTCGACTCTGACGCGCTGGCATGCGCGCAGGCAGCCGCGGTGCTAGGGGGGAGCGCGAGCCCTGAGCTCGTGGAGGCAGTGGCGGCGCTGGACTCCGGGCGAGCCCGAGCTGGCCTCGCCGCGCTTGCAGGCGCCGGGGTCCTGACCTCGGCTGGGAACGAACGCGTGAGCCTCGCTCACCCGTTGCTGGCCGAGGCTCTCCACGCCGACCTGGGTTCCGGCGCCCGAATGCTGCTGCACCGGAGGGCTTTTCGGGTGCTAGCCGAGATGGGCCGGGAGGCTGAGGCGGCGGTACACGTGCCGCATGCCGAGCTGGCGGGCAACTCACGTGCAATCGCGCTCTTGGAGCGCGTCGGGCGCGCCGGCCTCGCCGCTGGCGCAATCGTAACAGCCAGCAAAGCCCTGGAATCCGCTCTGGCGCTGGCGGGCAAGGCCGCACCCGCCGGGCTGCAGCTGATGCTCGCCGAGGCCCTGGCTGCGGGCGCGAGGTTTCCCGAGTCCGTCGAGCTGGCGGGCGCGGTACTGGAGCGTTCGGACAGCGACTGGCTGGAAACCTACCGTGGGCTGTCTCTGAAGGGCCGGGCCCTGCTGATGAGCGGCCAGATAAACCCGAGCTGTGAGGTCCTGGAGGCAGCGTCCGCCCTGGCGCTCGCCCACGGCGACGCGGAACGCGCGGTGCCGCCCCTGCTGGATCTGAGCGTGGCGCGCTGGGTTATCCAGGGGCCCGGTGCCGCCGCCGATCCGGCATCGCGTGCCCGGGCAGTGGCGGCTGGCGCCAGCTCGGAGATGGCCCTGCGCGCGGAGGCCGAGTGGGTCCGGGTCGGCTACGAGGCGGGGGAGGAGGGCGCCTTCGCCGCTGGCGAGGCGCTGCGGGGGACTATGAGTGCGCGCATCGAGCAGCCGCTAACACTGGACGAGCTCGCCCTGAGCATCGGCCCGACGCACGCCTTCGGCTGCTACGCCTGGGAGGCCGAGCACCGCGAGGAAGCCTTCGCCGCCTTCGAGGCGGTCATCCGTAGCGCAGAGGCCACCGGGGCCCTCGGCCCGCTCACGTCGTGCTCCGCCAGCCTGGCGCCCATCCTGGCCCGGCACGGGAGACTCGACGCCGCGGTGGCGGAGATGGCCCGGGGCGAGGCGGTGGCCGACCTGTACGGCGGCTCGACGGGCTTCGTCGCGATCACCCGGGCCGAGGTGGCATGCTGGCAGGGCCGGCTCGGCGAGGTGGAGGCCCTGTGCACCCGGGCTGAAGCCGTGGCGCTCCCCTCCTGGCACGTCGGGCTCCAGCTGGCAGCCATCCGGGGACTGGCTCGGCTGTGGCAGGGTGATCCGAGCGCCTCGGAGATGTTCCTCGGCGCGGAGAGCCTGACCCGTGACGCGGGGTTGCGGGTGCCCGGCAACATCCCCTGGGCAACCCACGCCATCCAGGCCCACCTTGCCGTGGGGAGGCGAGCCGACGCCGAGCGAGTGGTCGCGTGGCTGGCGGGGTGCCCCTTGGCGCCGACATGCCGCTGGCCCAAAGTCGCCGAGTCTCTCGGGCGGGCGTGGCTGGCGGCGCTGGATGGCGACGACGACCTGGCTGAGTCCCATTTCGAGGCAGCGCTGCACCTGCATGTCCAGACCGAGCTTCCCCTGGAGGAGATTGAGACCAACCTGGCCTTCGGGGGGTTCCTTCGCAGGCGGGGACGCCGGGCCCGGGCGCGAGACCGGTTGGAGCGGGCTTTGGTCCTGGCAGAGGCCGCGGGGGCAGGCTGGCTGGCCTCCACCGCCCGGCGCGAGCTGGAGCTCGCTCGCGGGCGTCGCAGCGCCGGGCCCGAGCAGCGCCTGACCTTGACCGTGGCCGAACGCCAGGTGGCTGCCCTGGCCGCTGACGGCCTTACCAACCTCGAGATCGCTCGCCAGCTGGGCGTCTCGGCGCGCACCGTCGAGACCCACCTCGGCCATGTCCTGGCCAAGCTGGGGATCTCCTCACGCCGTGAGCTGGCTCGCATGCTTCCCGCCAGCTGAGGGGCCCTGCTGTCGCCCGGGCGGGGGGACCCGGGCCGCCTGGCTGGCTTAGGCCCTGGCGGCCTCTAGCCACGGGCCGAACTCGGACTCGTGCACCAGGCGACCCAGCTTGCGGTACTCCCGGAGCGTGGCCCGCATCAGCAGCTCCATGGTGACCGGGCTGCCCGACGCGGCTGCCAGGTAGGCGGCGGTGAGCGCGATCGAGCGGATGCTTCCGCCGGCCAGCTCAAAAGAGCGCGCGGCGAAGTCGAGGTCCAGGTCGCCCGCCCTGGGCAGCGCTCGCCCCAGGCAGGCCTCCCACAGGGCGTGGCGCTCGGGAGCCTCCGGCATGGGGAACTCGATGATGGCGTCGAGCCGGCGGGAGAATGCCTCGTCCAGGTTCGCGCGCAGGTTGGTGGCCAGGATCGCCAGGCCGTCGAAGCTCTCCATTCGCTGGAGGAGGTAGGCCACCTCGGCGTTCGCATGCCGGTCGTGAGAATCGCTCACCTCGGAGCGCTTTCCGAAGAGCGCGTCGGCCTCGTCGAAGAGGATCACGCCGTTTACCCCCTCGGCCTCGGAGAAGATGCGCTCGAGGTTCTTCTCGGTCTCCCCGATGTACTTGTCGACCACTGTCGCCAGGTCCACGGCGTAAAGGTCCATCCCCAGGTCAGCCGCGATTACCTCCGCGGCCATGGTCTTGCCGGTCCCGGGCTGGCCCGCGAACAGCGCGGTGATGCCCCGGCCGCGACCGCCCCCGGGGCGCATGGCCCACCCGTCGAGCACCACCGCCCGGTTCCTGGCACGGGCACCCAGGTCGCGCAGCTCGCCGACCAGCGCCGCGCTGGCCACCACATCATCCCATCCCACGCCCGGGGAAATGCGCCGGGTGAGGCGGTCGAGCCCCGCGGCGTTCTGCGCACGGGCGCCGGCCAGCAGGTCAGCCGGGCCAAACGCTCGGGCTTCCACTGCGGCACGCAGGGTACCTGCGCGCACGGCGCGGACCATCTCCTCGGGGGCGAGCAACAGGCTCGCGGTCAGCTGGGCGGGATCGAAGCCGGTGACGGGCACGACCGGTCCAGAGCCTGCCAGCGGCGTGCCGTCGCCTGGCCCTTCCCCCGCAGCGGGCGGAGCGCTTTCTGAGGCGGGTTCAACCGCAGCCATCGCTTCCCGCCAGAGCCGGGCGCGCTCGGCCTCGCCGGTGAGCGGCGCGTCCAGGAGAGCAGGCACCACCGAAGACCAGCGCGGATCCCAGGAGCGCCGTCCGACCAGCACTACTGGCCACCCGCAGCGCGCGAGGAAGCTCAGCCCCGCCCGGCTCGTGTCGAGCAGGGCTTCGGTGGGGCCGGCCACGATCCCTGCCTCCAGCAGGCGGCCCTCCCTCAGCAAGCTGCGCAGGGCGGATATCGGTTCGGGGTGCTCGGTGAGCCGAGCGAGGTCCACGACCAGGGCCCCCTTCCCGGCCTGCAGCAACCCCGCCACCGCGACGGACCGGGTGGCCGCTCCCGGTCGCTCCCGGATGTGGATCAGTGTGGCTCCGGTTGCCAGCGCCCTTGCGACCGCCCCGCCGTCGCGCGCCGCCGGGGGTGTATCCTCCAGCAGGTCGTACACGGCGGGATCCGGGGCGTCGTCGCCCAGGAGGTGCGCGCAGACCCGGTCGGGCACCGCCAGCAAACGGCTCAGCACTGGCCGGTCGGCCTCCGCCAGCTGGAGCAGGTCCTTGCCGAGCAACGGACCCGACGGCCCTAGCCGGGCTCGGTCGGCTGGCGAGAAAGGCGAGGCCGCGCAAAGCTCCAGCGCCAGGCCCACCGTGGGCCGTCGCCGGGTGACGTCGTCGTTGAGGTAGCCGTACAGGCGCTCGAAGCGCTGGTCCAGGTCCGGGGCCAAGCAGACGACCAACACGCTGAGCTCCAGCCGGCCCAGCCCGAAGGTCCGGGCGAGGGAGCGCAGCGCGACCCGCCCTCCTGCCCCCTCGGCGGCGGTGGCCTCGGTCTCCGCCGCCTCCATCAGCGCCTCGTCGCTGGCGTCGGGAGGCTGGCACCGGCGAGGGTGGGTCGAGCGCAGGATCCACTCCAGGTGCTCGTCCGCCACGTAAAGCCCCCGGTAGGGGTCGTCGGGTGAGGGATCGTCCTCGCGGCGGCGCGCGACCGCGCGGCGGACGCGGCGCTCGCAGAGCGCGAGATGCGCGAGCAGGAACGCCAAAGACGGGTCTGTGGAGGCACCCGGCCTGCTGCCGTCGATGGCCCAAGCGGCGCTCACCGGGCGAAACCTGCCCGCGACGGCTGCGGCCTGGACAGGCCGAAGCCAAACCGAGCAGGCCTCATCGCTGCGGCATGC
>JAVKSL010000059.1:0-17936 GCA_039583695.1 Acidimicrobiales bacterium
GAAACCCGCACGTACGGATTGAAAGGGGGATGGGGAACCGGGCTCGCAAGAGCACCGCGCCCCTGACTACCAGTGAGGATCGCTTTCGTCACCGAGGTGTGGCGGCCGTCCATAAACGGAGTGGTCACCCGGCTGGCCGCGACTGTGGTCGAGTTGCGCAAGGAGGGCCACGAGGTGATGATCATCGGGCCAAAGGGGGGAGAGCCCGACTTTTGCGGCGCCACCGTGCGGGGGATGCCCACCATCAGCGTCGGCTTCATCTACGCGGGCCAGCCCTGGGGGTGGCCAATGGTTCGCCGGGTCTCCCGGTATCTTGCCGACTTTCGTCCAGATGTGGTCCATGTGCTCAACCCGGTCTTCCTCGGGATTGCCGGAGTCGTGGCGGCCAAGCGGGCGAAGCTCCCCCTGGTGGCCTCATATCACACCGACGTCCCGGCCTATGCCAGCTTCTACCACCTGGGTTGGATGAGCGCTGTAATATGGCGGATGGTTCGGGCGCTCCACAACAGCGCGCAGGTGAACCTGGCCACCTCTGAATCGGCGTTGGCCGACCTGCGCAGCCACGGTATTCGGAACCCTCAGCTATGGGTCAGAGGGGTGGACGCGGCGCTTTTCAGCCCCTCGCGCCGACCGGGCTCTCGCTCGATGTTCACCAGCGACCCGGGTGTGGCGGTAACCCTTTACGTGGGGCGCCTGGGGCAGGAGAAAGGTCTGGAGCGTCTGGTGCCCCTGTCGAGGGCGCCAGGCATCCACCTGGTGATGGTCGGCGAAGGCCCCGACGACAAGAACCTGAGGAGGTTGCTTGGTGGGCCTTCGGTGACCTTTACCGGGCCGCTATTGGGCGACAAGCTGGCCGACGCATACGCTGGAGCTGATGTCTTCGTGTTTCCGTCTACTACCGACACGCTTGGCCTGGTCATCCTGGAGGCGTTGGCAGCTGGGCTGCCTGTGGTTGCCGCCGAGACTTCTGCCAGCGTGGAGTTGCTGAGCACGTGTACGGTCAGCAGACTTTTCGCCGCGGACCAACCCGAGCTGCTGCCCAAGCTGGTGGCGGAGGTGTTGGACTCGACGAGCATGGCCGAGCGCACGGAGCTGGCGCGCGCGAGGGTCGCAGGGCTCACCTGGGCCGCGGCGACCGAGGGGCTGATCGAGCACTACCGAGCGGGGATGGCGAGCGCCAGGAGTTGAGGTTGAAGCCATCCCTGGCTCGCCAGGTAGTCCGCTTCGCTTTGATCGGTGGGTCGAACGTCCTCATCGACTTCGGGCTGTACAACCTCCTTCTGGCGGTGCACCCCAGCCGCAATCCCGACACCCTGGTCATCTACAACACGATCGCCGTCATTGGTGCGATCGTCAACAGCTACCACTGGAACAGGTTGTGGACCTTTCGCAGCCAGCGTCTGTCGGAGGAGGGTGGAGTCTGGCGGGAGCGGCTGCTTTTCGTGGTGCAGGGAGTGCTCAATGTGGTGGTCAACGACCTGGTGCTGGCGGGGGTGACCGTCGTGCTCAACCGCAACCACCTCCTGTCGACGTATTTGGCCAATAACCTGGCCAAGGTCATGGGTGTGCTTGTCGCGTCGTCGGTCAGCTTCTTGGCCATGCGATATGTGGTGTTCAAGCGTTGGCCGGCCAGGGGGGCTGGCAAGGACGTGCCTAGGGACGTGCGTAGGGACGTGCCTAGGGACGTGTCTAGGCGGGGCGTGTCTAGGCAGCCACGCCAGCCGGAATGACCTCGCCAGCGGGTAGCGATGCCGGGATCAGGTCGGGGACTCGGGCATGGCGGGCCTTGTGCTTGAGGAACGGGAGCTCCACGAGGTAGTGCATCAGCGTCGCGCCCGCAATGGCCAGCCCCCAGTGGAGCCCGACAATGGCGAGGCTCAGGTCGGTATGAAACAGGCCCAGGAATATTGGATATTGCACCAAGTACAAGTCGTACGAGATTGCGCCCATCCACACCAACAAGCGCGTACACAGGACGCGATCCAGGATCGGAACCTGCCCGACCGCGAGGCCCAGGACTACTGTTGCACTAGCCAGGTCGATCAAGACGAGACCTCCGCCGGTCCAGATCCCGGCGCGGTCGAACGGCGTGGAGAAAAGGGCGAGGATCACCACGAATGAGCCCAGCGCGGCCATGCCGAGGATCTGGTGTCGACGCCTCGCCTGCTCTCCGAGGGGGCTGGCATAGATGATCGCGCAGGCGCAGCCGAGCAAGATGGCCAATCCGCGGACGAGGGGATCTTCGTAGATGCCGAAGGGGTGCGCAGGTGACCAGAGCAGTGGGCCGAGCGCAGCTGACAGCGCCGCAAGCGACAGGGTCGCGATCAGCAGCTGCGTGCGGTTGAGCTTGAGACGGAGCATTCCGATCAGGAGCAGGGGCCACACCAGGTAGAACTGGGCCTCGATCCCGAGGGACCAGGTCGGCGTGAGAAGACCGATGACCTTGCCAGAGAAGATCGTGTAGAGGTTGCTCACGAAGAACAGCGACGTCGGGAGGCCGGCAATTGTCTGGCTCCGAGTGGGCTGTGGCACGGCGTGGACGGCGAGGGCTGTGCCAGCCAGGACCACCACCAACACCGGCATTAGCCGTAGAGATCTGCGCTGCCAGAACCGAGCGATGGAGATCGTCCCGTAGCGATCCCACTCTCGAAGGAGCAGCCAGGTGATGAGGAATCCGCTCAGGGCGAAGAACAGGTCCACGGCGGTCCAGGCACCCTGTGCCCAACGCAGGTGGGAGTGGTTGAGAAGGACCATGATGATTGCTACCCCGCGCAGGCCGTCAAAGGCCTTCCAGCGGCCCTGTTGCGCGTCGGCGCGCACCGTCTGTCCAGCTGCCTCCATCACCCTACCCCTCGAAGTTGGGGTCACGATAGCGCGGCTGTTCCAGTACCTCGGCAAGGAATCGGTTCACCTCGCTGCGATGCCGGGTACGGGCCATGGGAGGTAGGGCGCGGACCAGGTCCCAGCGATAGTTGGCGTAGGCCAGCCGACGGTCGAGGACCGCCACCACACCTCGGTCCGAGCTGGAGCGGATGAGCCGGCCTGCTCCCTGCGCGAGCAGCATGGAGGCCCGGGGAAGATCGATGGTTCGGAAGGCTGCCACCCCGGCCCGCTCCCGTCGCGCGGACAGGAGTGGGTCGTCAGGCCGGGGGAACGGTATGCGGTCGATCACCACCAGCGACAGTGTTGGTCCGGGAACGTCGACTCCCTGCCAGAAGCCCATGGTGGCGAACAGGCAGACGGACTCGTCTTTGGCGAAGGCTGCCAGGAGCGCAGGCTTGGGCAGCTCATCTTGGGTCAGGACCCGAAACGGGACCTTCTCGCCAACGGCCCGCGCCGCCTCGATCATGCCCCGCCAGCTGGTGAACAGCCCAAGAGTGCGCCCACCAGCGGCGTTGATGAGCCTGATCAGCTCCTGGTGGAGGGCCCGATCTGCGTGGGGATGCCGACGATCAGGTAGGTCGGCGGCGCAATACAAAAGGGCGTGGGTGGGGTAGGGAAAGGGGCTTCCCACGTCAGTCGTGTCGAGGTCGCCCTCGGGGATCCCAAGTCTGTTGGCGATTCCCAGGGGGATGGTGGCGCTGGTCAGGATTGCGGTGACCTCTCCCCACAGGCGTTCCGCCAGCGTGGCACCGACCTCAATTGGGGCGACTCGAATGGCCTGGTAAATAGCCGGACCGGCGCCCGCCCTGCGTCCCTCCACCCAGGCCACGTCGTTCGCGCCGAGGTGGGCCAGCTTGGCCAGATCCTCGGCGAGCTTGCCGGCGGCCTGGAGTGTCCGCGCCCGGGATGGGTCGGCCATTGCGCCGGCTGCGGTCTCCATGTCGATTGTCAGGGAAACCTGGGTGCCGCGGGGCTGGCGCAGTGCAGATGTGAGGCGGGAGAGCCGCTCGGTGCTCAGATCGATGGCCTGGGCAAGTGCAGAGCTGGGCTGGCCGGTCGAGCTGGGCTGGCCGGTCGAGCTGGGCTGGCCGGTCGGACCCGGCTTCAGCGACTCAGCCAGGCTGGGCAGCTGGCTCGGCGACAGGCGGTGCCCCACCAATGGGCTCAGGGCTTCGTCGAGGCGATCACCAGCCGCCTCGAGGTCGCTGGCGAGGCCAGAGCGCTCCTTGTCCAATAGATGGCGAGCGGCCCGGGCCAAGCTCCGCAGCTGGACCGAGCTGATCTCAAGGCCTAAACTGGCGGTGGCAATGTCCTCCAGCTCATGGGCCTCGTCGAACACCACCACCTCGTGGAGCGGAAGCACCGTGGCATCACTAGCCAGATGGGCGGCGTAAAGGTGCATGTTGGTGACCACCACGTCCACATCGGCTGCTCGGTCCCGGGCAAGCTCGGCAAAGCAGTCGTGCCCGGCCGGGCAGCGGGAGCGCCCGGGGCACTCGTGGGCGCCGACGCTCACAAGTCCCCACGCCTGGGGAGAGGGCTCGAAGCTCAGCTCGGCGCGATCCCCGGTGGTGGAGTGCTCGGCCCAGGCAACGAGCCGGCGCATCTGATCCTCGAGGCCCGTCGTGCGGGCTCCGGACAGCTCCCCTTGCTCCCGACCCGACATCACCTCGCCAAGGCGCTGGCGGCACAGGTAGTTGGATCGGCCCTTGAGCACGGCAAAGCTGAGATCCTTCTTGAGCGACCGTTGGAGGAGCGGAAGGTCGCGAGTTGCAAGCTGGTCCTGCAGTGCCTTGGTGGCTGTTGCCACCACGACACGGCGTCCGGACAGGATCGCGGGAACCAGGTAGGCGAGGCTCTTACCGGTCCCGGTGCCAGCCT
The DNA here is from genome assembly GCA_039583695.1 of Acidimicrobiales bacterium. Lineage (GTDB taxonomy): Bacteria > Actinomycetota > Acidimicrobiia > Acidimicrobiales > JAJPHD01 > JAVKSL01. The sequence continues at coordinate 4,765 of JAVKSL010000059.1, forward strand.
GGACCACCAGGTGCCGGCCACTGTCTATCGAGTCGGCTACTGCATGAGCCATCTGGCGCTGTCCGGGCCGCTCCTCCCCGCCTCCGGGTAGCGCAGCTGTCACCCGATCCATTGCCCGGTCCAGCCTCTTGCCCACGGTGAGCAGGCTAGCGCACGGAAGTTATCGTGAAGAGATGAGGTCCATCTGCTTGGCGGAGCATGATTGGGCAGCGTGCGGTAGGTTCGGCGGCAGTGAACCTGGACGGCATCAACCTGGACCGAGTCCCCGCGCACGTTGCCTGTGTCATGGACGGCAACCGTCGCTGGGCCGTTGGGCGGGGACTGCCTCACACCGAGGGTCATCTGGCGGGCGAAGAGGCGCTCTTCGACGCGGTGGAGGGAGCGCTGGAGCTCGGGGTGAGATGGTTGACTGTCTATGCCTTCTCGACGGAGAACTGGAGGCGCCCGCCTGACGAGGTGCGATTCCTGATGCATTTCAACGAGAGCCTCCTATTGCGCCGTCGGGACGAGATCAACGAGATGGGTGTGCGGCTGCGCTTTGCGGGGCGCCGGGATTGGCGGGTGCCCCGCCGCATCCAGCGGCGCATGGACGAGTCAGCCGAGCTGACATCCTCGAACCGGCGCATGACGCTCACCCTGGCATTCAACTACGGGGGGCGGGCGGAGATCGTGGACGCCGTGCGCCAGCTGGTCTCCGATGGTGTTCCGGCAGGGAAGGTCGACGAGCGGGCGATCCGCGCGAGGCTGTATTTTCCAGATATGCCGGACCCCGACATGATGATCCGAACGTCGGGAGAGCTAAGGGTATCGAACTTCCTGCTGTGGGAGATGGCCTACAGCGAGCTGGTGTTTGTCGATGTTCTCTGGCCAGACTTCCGTCGCCAGCACTTGGCCGATGCTGTCCGGGAGTTCCAGGGGCGAGACCGCCGTTACGGCGGAAGGGAGGACTTGGCATGATAGTCCTGGCAGTGATAGGTGTCCTGATGGTGATCGGCCTCCTCGCGTTCCTGGCGGCGATCGGCTTCGCCCCGGCGTATGGTTTGCTGGTCGTGGGTCTTGCTCTGACCCTCCTGGCTATGCATGGTGGGAGCCGGGCCAGCCGGCACAAATGAGCTTGTACCGCGACCAGGGAGTCGTGCTGAGGACGATCCGGCTGGGGGAGGCCGACCGGATCGTCACCCTGGCAACCGCCGAGCGGGGCAAGGTCAGAGCAGTGGTCAAAGGGGTCCGCAAGACCACGAGTCGGTGGGGGTCGCGGCTCGAGCCGTTGAGCCATGTATCAGTGATGTGCTGGAAGGGCAGGGAGCTGGACACGGTCACTCAGGCCCAGGTGCTGGACCACTTTCCCTACCTCCGGGGGGACCTGGACCGCCTGGGCCGCGCGACGGTGCTCCTGGAGCTCGTCGACCAGGTATTCCAGGAGGGCCAGGCCAACCCGCGCCTTTACGTCATGCTCGTCGGGGCGCTTCGGACGATGGACATAGCGGACTCGCCCCTGGTCATGTCGGGCTTCATGTGGAAGCTGCTGGCGCTGGAGGGGTCGGCGCCGGTTCTCGACATCTGCGCCAGGTGCTCGGCGCCCCCGCCGGAGCCTCTGGTCGCATTCGACCTGGCCGACGGCGGGGCGCTGTGCCGTTCTTGCCGGCGGGGGGTTCCCGTGAGCGCCGAAGCGCTGGCGTTGGTGCGCCGGATGCTGGGCGGAGACCTGGCGGGGGTGCTCCGGGAGCTGCCGGCGCCCTGTGTTCTCACCGCCGAGGTGGATCATCTGGCCCGCTTTGCGCTGGAGGCGCACCTGGAGCGCCGCATCCGCAGCCTCCACGTGCTGGATCATGGGTAGGTCGCCTGCCGTCCCGGAAGCGATTGCACTTAGCGCGCTTTTCGGGGCCTAACCGCGACAGCTGCCCGAATGCGGCCCCGCGCCGGCCGTTCCCCCCCGAAGCGATTGCACTTAGCGCGCTTTTCGGGGCCTAACCGCGACAGCTTCCCCGCCAGCCCCGAGTTGTGCTGCGTGAAGTCTATGTGCAACCATGAAAGACATGAAAAAGAGGGAACTTGACCAGGCTATCGTCGATCACGCGGTCTCCCGCTACGGGTTGATCACCCTCGCCGAAGCCCGAAAGCTCGGGCTCACCTCCCACATGATCTCCACCAGGGTGACCAACGGGCAATTGTGGGTGGTTGGCCGGGGCTTGTACCGGCTGGCGGGTACGCCAGCCACGTGGGAACAGAGGGTCCTGGCAACCTGTCTGCTTGGAGGACCCGGGGCGGTCGCCTCACACCGCGCCGCGGCTGTCTTGTGGGGAATCGGCCAGATCAGGCCAGGCCGGGCCGAGGTCACTGTTCCAAAGGGCCTGAGCGCGCGACGCGCAGCCCGACTGGGTCGGGTTCATCACGCGTCTCGCCTGGGAGAGCATGACGTGACCACCTGCAAGCAGATACCCGTCACGACCGCGCCACGCACTGTCATGGACCTTGCTGGTGAGGTGTCACAGGGCACCCTGGTCAATCTCGTGGACGATGTCGTGTGCAACAACCTGGCGACCCTGGACGATCTGGACGGGTGTCTGGGCAGGCAGGGACGAACTCATCCCGGCAAGTTGGCGTTTAAGGAGGTGAGAGAGGTGTGGACGCCGGGGCCGAACGCGGGGAGCGCAGAGGAGATGCGGGTTGTGCGTTCCCTGCTCGAACGGGGCATTCCCGAGCCCAGGCGCCAACACGAGGTGTTCTCTGAAGGCAAGCTCGTGGCCCGAATGGACTTTGCCTGGCCCGCCGAGAAGGTGGGCCTCGAGCTGCAGAGCTTGAGATGGCACGGCACGCCCGAACGCTTCCACGCCGATCGGGTGCGGCTGCTCAACCTGCGGTCCCTTGGCTGGGACGTCATCGAGGTAACCCCCCGACTCATGCACGCGGATGGAGGGGCACTCCTGCATCGGGCCGTCACGGCAGCTCTGACCCGTGTTCCGACCCCACCGGTAGGCTCCCAGCCATGCCAGTAGAGGACTTGATGGAGCGCGTGGTCAACCTGTGCAAGAGGCGGGGGTTCATCTTCCCGTCCGCCGAGATCTACGGCGGGTTCCGCTCCACCTACGACTACGGGCCGCTCGGCGTGTTGATGCTGCGTAACGTTAAAGACGCCTGGTGGCGCGCGATGGTCCAATGTCGCGACGACGTGGTGGGCATCGACGCATCCATCCTCTCCAGCCCCCGGATATGGGAGGCCTCGGGCCACCTGGCCACATTCACCGATCCGCTTGTCGATTGCCGCAACTGCAAGGAGCGCTGGCGCGCCGATCAGATTGGCGACGCCTGCCCGGCCTGCGGGTCCCACAACCTGACTGAGGCTCGGGATTTCAACTTGATGTTCAAGACCTTCGTCGGTCCGGTCGCCGACGACGCCAACGTTGCCTACCTGCGGCCCGAGACCGCCCAGGGCATGTTCGTGAACTTCGCCAACGTCGCTACGACCATCCGCAAGAAGCCCCCCTTCGGCATAGCCCAGATCGGAAAGTCCTTCCGCAACGAGATCACGCCGGGCAACTTCGTCTTTCGCACCCGCGAGTTCGAGCAGATGGAGATGGAGTACTTCGTGCCTCCTGAGCAGGGACCCAAGTGGCTGGAATACTGGTGCGCCGAGCGCCACGCCTGGTACCAGAGCCTTGGGATCCCTGCCGATCAGCTCCGGCTTCGGGAGCACGCCCCCGAGGAGCTCTCCCACTACTCGGCGGGTACCTTCGACGTCGAGTACGCCTTCCCCTGGGGCTGGGGGGAGTTGGAAGGCATAGCGAACCGCACCGACTTCGACCTCAAGGCCCACTCCAGCCACAGCGGGGAGCGCCTCGAGTACTTCGACCAGGCGACCGGTGAGCGCTGGGTGCCCCACGTCATCGAGCCCGCGGCGGGCGCCACCCGGGCCATGATGGCGTTCCTTCTGGCGGCCTACGACACCGACGAGGTCGCCAGCGAGGTCCGCACCGTGCTCCGCCTGCACCCCCGCCTGGCTCCCTACCAGGTCGCCGTGCTGCCACTCTCCAAGCGCGACACCCTCACCCCTCTCGCCCGCCAGGTCCTCAGGAGCCTCCAGCCGCATTGGATGTGCGATTACGACGAGACCCAGGCCATCGGCCGGCGTTACCGCCGCCAGGACGAGGTGGGCACACCCTGGTGCGTCACCGTCGACTTCGACTCGCTGGAGGATGGGGCGGTCACCGTGCGGGAGCGGGACTCGACCACCCAGGTGAGGGTCCCGATAGCCGCGCTGACCAACGAGCTGCGCGACCGTCTTTGGTAGGAGACCTAAGCTGGGGCAACCGCGAGACGAAAGTGGGCACGAGTGCTGATGCAGTACGTCTTTGATTTCGGCCATAGCCATGCCAGGGCGCCGATGGAGATGAAGGACACCCTCGGGGGCAAGGGGGCCAACCTGGCCGAGATGACCTCGGTGCTCGGCTTGCCCGTGCCGCCGGGGTTCACGATCACGACCGACGCCTGCCGGGCGGCGGCCGCAACAGCCGCAACAGCGGCCTGGCCCGATGGCCTCGCCGACCAGGTCGACGCCGCGAGGGCCCGCCTGGAGGCAGCGATGGGCAAGAAGCTCGGCGACTCGGTCGACCCGCTCCTGGTCAGCGTGCGATCCGGGGCCCGCTTCTCCATGCCCGGCATGATGGACACCGTGCTCAACCTTGGCCTAAACGATGCCTCGGTGGAGGCGCTGGCCAAGCAGACCAACGACGAGCGCTTTGCCTACGATTCCTACCGCCGGTTCATCGCCATGTACGGGCGCATCGTGCTGGGCGTGGGCGGGGCAAGGATGGACGAGGTCTTCGAGGAGGCCAAGAAGGCCGCGGGCGCCACCGTGGACTCCGCGATCCCAGTCGAGGCTCTCCAGCTCATCGTCGCCGACTACAAAGGTCTGGTCGAGCGCCAGACCGGCGAGGCTTTCCCCCAGGATCCGGCCACCCAGCTCCGGGGCGCGATCGAGGCGGTCTTCCGCTCGTGGGGCAGCCCCCGGGCCATCGCCTACCGCAACCGCGAGCACATCCCCCACGACCTGGGCACCGCCGTGAACGTGCAGGCCATGGTCTTCGGCAACCGCGACGACCGCTCGGGCACCGGGGTAGGTTTCACGCGTGACCCGGCTACGGGGGCGGCGGGCGCCTACGGCGACTTCCTGATCAACGCGCAGGGCGAGGACGTGGTGGCAGGCATCCGCAAGACCGAGCCGCTGTCGGCCCTGGCCGAGCGCTTTCCCGACATATACGCCCAGCTCACCGACATCTTCGCCCGGCTGGAGCACCACTACCGGGACATGTGCGACACCGAGTTCACCATCGAGCAGGGAAAGCTGTGGATGCTCCAGACCCGCATCGGCCAGCGGACCGGGCGGGCGGCGCTGCGCATAGCGGTGGAGATGGTGGACGACCCGGCCATCTGCCTGACCCGGGCGGAAGCGGTACAAAGGGTCGATCCAGCGCAGGTGGAGCAGAGCCTGCACCCCCAGTTCGTCTCGACCGAGCGCCGGACCGTGTTCGCCAGGGGACTGGCCGCCAGCCCCGGGGCTGCGGTCGGTCGGGCGTACTTCAGCGCGGACGACGCCGTCGCCGCAGCCCAGCGGGGCGAGAAGGTCATCCTGGTGCGCGACGAGACCTCCCCCGAGGACGTGCACGGGATGATGGTGGCCGAGGGCATCCTCACCGCCCGGGGCGGGCTGGTCAGCCACGCGGCGGTGGTCGCCAGGGGCTGGGGCAAGCCAGCGGTCGTGGGTGTGGAGTCGCTGCACATCGCGGGGGAGCACTTCCGGGCCGGGCGGATCATCGTCCGCGAGGGCGACGTGATCTCACTCGACGGCTCCACCGGCGAGGTCATGGTCGGCGAGATCGAGATGTCGCCAGCCGAAGCCTCACCCGAGCTGTCGACCTTGCTGAGCTGGGCCGACGAGATCCGAGCTGGGCACCTCGGTGTGCGGGCCAACGCCGACACCGGCGCGGATGCGGCCAACGCAAGGAGCTTCGGCGCGGAGGGCATCGGTCTTTGCCGCACCGAGCACATGTTCCTGGGGGAGGAACGCCTGCCTATAGTGCGCCGCATGATCCTGGCCTCGACGCCGGAGGAGGAAGTCGCCGCGCTGGAGGAGTTGCGGGTCGCCCAGCGGGACGACTTCGTGGAGATCCTGGAGGCGATGGACGGCCTGCCGGTCACGGTGCGGCTGCTGGATCCGCCGCTGCACGAGTTCCTTCCGGACACCACCGAGCTGGCGGTCAAGCAGGCCGCCGAGGGCTTAAGCGCCGGGGAGCAGCGCCTCTATGATGCGGCGCTGGCGTGGAAAGAAGCCAACCCGATGCTGGGCACCCGGGGCGTCCGTCTCGGGGTCATCAAGCCGGGCCTTTACGCCATGCAGGTGAGGGCGCTCATGCAGGCGGCCTCGCTGCGGGCAGCTGCGGGCGGGCACCCCAAGGTCGAGGTGATGATCCCGCTCACGGTTTCCCGGGCCGAGCTGGCGCTGGCCCGTTCATGGGTCACCGAGGCTGTGGAGCAGGTTGAGGCGGGCGGGCTCGACGTGGCGATCGGCACGATGATCGAGACTCCCCGGGCCGCGCTGGTAGCGGGGGAGATCGCTGCGGAGGCCGACTTCTTCTCCTTCGGCACCAACGACCTGACTCAGATGACCTTCGGATTCAGCCGCGACGACGTCGAAGGTCGTCTCATGTCGGCATACCTGGCGGCCGGCTTGCTGGCGGCCAACCCCTTCGAGACGGTCGACCCCGACGGCGTTGGCGAGCTGGTTCGTCTCGGCGTGGAGCGGGGCCGGGCGACAAGAGCCGACCTCAAGATCGGCGTCTGCGGTGAGCACGGCGGCGACCCGGCCTCGATAGCGATGTTCGCACGGGCAGGGCTCGACTACGTGAGCTGCTCGCCTTACCGGGTGCCGGTCGCCCGGCTGGCTGCGGCCCAGGCAGTGCTGGCGGGGGTTTCTTAGACCGAGCTTACGACGGCTCGGAGACCAGTTTGGTGGGCTGAGCAGGGATGACCGGTTCTAACTGGCTCAGAATGTAGACACGAGTATCATTGTGCCGACGGCCATCATGTGCTAAGGTGGTGCAGTGACCAGGCAGCTAGGCGCCATGCATGTAGCTACTACACGTCGTCAGCATGGAGACAAGGTCTACGAGACCCACCTGCTCCGCCATTCCTATCGGGAGGGCGGCAAGGTCAAGAACCAGACCCTGGCGAATCTGTCCTACCTGCCAGCCCGGACGATCGCCTTGATCCGGGAATCCTTGGCGGGAAAGTCCCATGTCGTAGCGGGAGCCGACTTTGAGATCGAGGCCAGCCTGGCTCACGGCCACGTTGCAGCGCTTTGGGCAATGGCCACCAAGCTGGGATTCCCTGGCCTGTTGGGTCCAGCGTGTGCGCAGCGCAACCTGGCCCTGGCACTCATAATCGCTCGTGCAGCTCGCCCTGCCTCCAAGCTCGCCACCACGCGATGGTGGGCTGACACCACCTTGGGGCTCGATCTCGGCGTCGCCGATGCGTCCACCGATGAGGTCTATGGCGCAATGGACTGGCTCAGGTCCCGCCAGGACAGCGTCGAGGCCACCCTGGCGCACCGTCACGTCGCTAAGGACGCCATGGTGTTGTATGACCTGAGCTCGTCGTGGATGGAAGGCACCCACTGCCCCTTGGCAAAGCGGGGCTATTCCCGGGGTCACAAGGGGGGTAAGGCCCAAATCGAGTACGGCCTCATGACCGACGCTGCGGGAAGACCGATCTGTGTGGAGGTCTTTGCCGGCAACACCGCAGATCCCACGGCGTTCATCTCGGCCGTGGAGGCTCTGCGAGGACGCTTGGGCTTGGGGACAGTGACGGTGGTGGGAGATCGGGGCATGATCACCGCCGCTCGCATCGAGGCCCTGGCCGACATCGGGGGGCTGAGCTGGATCACCTCCCTGCGAGCCCCTGCAGTCCAAGCTCTGGCCAGCTCGGGGGCCATACAGCTTTCCCTGTTCGATGAGTCCAACCTGGCCACCATCACCCATCCCGACTACCCCAACGAACGTCTCGTGGCTTGTAGGAACCCTTTGTTGGCCACCGAGCGAGCCCGCAAGCGCAACGAGCTGTTAGACGCCACCGAGGTCATCCTTGCGCCCATCGTGGCAGCGGTGGGTGAGCGACGCCTGGTTGGTGCCGACAAGATCGGGCTTCGGGTGGGGCGCCACATCAATCGCTACAAGATGGCCAAGCACTTCGAGCTAAAGATCACCGACACCACATTTTCCTACTCCCGCCGAGAGCCCGAGATCGCCGTTGAGGCGGCCCTGGACGGCATATACGTGATTCGCACCAGCGTGGATGCGACCTCCCTTGATGCGCCGGGCGCCGTTGAAGCCTACAAGTCTTTGTCCAGGGTGGAGCGGGATTTCAGATCCCTCAAGGCCATCGACTTGGACCTGCGCCCGATCTATCACTACACCGAGGAGCGGGTGCGCTCACACGTGTTCATCTGCATGCTCGCCGCGTACCTCGTGTGGCACCTACGCCAGGCCTGGGCGCCATTGTGCTTCACCGACGAGATGCCCCCCAAGCGCGCCGATCCCGTCGCTCCCGCAGTGTGTTCGGATGAAGCGCTGACCAAGGCTTCACGAAAGCATGACGAAGATGGCGAACCCATCCACAACTTTGCCACCTTGGTCAACCACCTGGCCACCTTGACCCGCAACACCGTGGTCTTCGGGGACAATATCCGCATCGAAAAGCTGGCACAGCCGACTGCACTACAGCGCCGTGCATTTGAGCTCATCGGCAAGCCCATACCCACCAGGCTAGGCCCGATGTAGACAGACCAGCTGACCCTGCAACCTCAACAGCGCAGGTCAGCACCTAGTTCTGCCAGCCGGAGCGTCGTAAGTTCGGCTTAGAAATTGGGCTGGTCCCGCCACGGCCCCGTGCCCACTCGATTCCGGCGACGGTCCGCCCTTGGCGCGGCGGGTACGGTCAGGACCTGTGCGCGTGGACGACCAGGACGTAACTGCCGTCGCCGCGGCGACGGATCTGGTTGCCCTGGTTGGTGAGCACGTGGCCCTGCGGGCGAGCGGGGCGCGTTGGGTGGGGCTTTGCCCGTTTCATGCCGAGAAGACGCCATCGTTTTACGTGAGCCCGGCGTTCGGGCGCTATCACTGCTTTGGGTGTGACACCTCTGGGGACGCGATCGACTTTCTTCGGGCCGTGGAGCACCTGGACTTTGTGGAAGCGGTCGAGCGCCTGGCGGAGCGGGCGGGAATCACCTTGCGGAAGGTCGACCCCAGGGCTGGGGCTCGGCGGGCGAAGCGGGGCGATCTGATCGAGGTGATGGAGAGGGCGGTCAGCTGGTATCACGAGAGGCTGACGTCCGGGGCCGATGCCGGTCCGGCCCGCTCATACCTCGCGTCCCGTGGTTATGGGACTGAGACAATTCGTCAGTTCCAGCTGGGTTGGGCGCCCGACGACTGGGATGGGCTCACCAAGGCGCTGGGATTGTCCGACTCCGTGCTGCGCGACACGGGGCTCGGGTTCGTGAACAAGGTTGGGCGCCGCCAGGACGCGTTCCGGGCCAGGCTTATGTTCCCGATCTTCGACACCGGAGGGCGGCCAGTGGCCTTCGGTGGTCGGGTCCTGCCTGGGGCGTCGGGCACCGAGCCCAAGTACAAGAACTCGGCGGAAAGCGCGATCTACTCCAAGCGCAAGATCCTCTACGGGCTCAACTGGGCCCGGGACGAGGTGTCGAGGACCGGCGAGGTAGTGGTGTGTGAGGGATACACCGACGTGATAGCGCTGGCCGAGGCTGGCGTGAACCGGGCGGTCGCGACCTGTGGGACATCCCTGGCAGAGGAGCACTTCGGTGTCTTGCGCAACTTTGCCCGGCGGGTGGTGCTGGCGTACGACGCGGACGGCGCCGGACAGGCTGCCGCGGAGCGGTTCTACGAGTGGGAGCGCCGGCACGAGCTGGAGATTGCCGTTGCCGATCTGCCTGCGGGTAGCGATCCCGCAGAGCTGGGCCAGCGCGACCCCGACGCCCTGCGCGCGGCAGTCGGCAGAGCACGGACGTTCTTGTCTTTTCGGGTGGAACGGATCCTTGCGGGCGCCGATCTGGGCTCAGCCGAGGGTCGGGCCAGGGCGGCGGCGAAGGCCCTGGCGGCTGTCGCAGAGCACCCGGATCTTCTTGTGCGGGACCAGTATGTGATGCAGATCGGGGCTAGGTGCCGGATCGAGGCCGACCAGCTTCGCACGGCGCTTGCCCAGCTCCGCCGGGGGGGCTCGGCCGGCCGATTCCGTGGTGGCGGAGCTCGATCTGGCGAGGTTGGCGCCGCGCCGGGAGGTGGCGGAGCACCCGGTGATAGTCCTCGCCGATCTGGTCGCAGCTCGACGGATCCGCCAACCGCTGCCGCTCCGGGCGCCGCCCCGCCTGGGGTCCGTCCACCTGCCGCCGCCGCCCCCACCGGCACCGCGCCTGTTGCCACCGCGCCTGTTGCCACCGCGCCTGCCGCGCCTGCCGCGCGCGGTATGCCCGGCGCGGGTCTGCCCGAGTTGCCCGGACCCGGGCCCGGGCCGTCTGGCCTCAGGCGCCCCAGTCCCGGCTTCACGGGTCGTTCAGTCGCAGTTCCGCCCTCTCCCTCGCATAGGCATGGCCCCACCGGGTCGGGGCGTCTCGAGCTGGAGTGCCTCCGGCTTGCAGTACATCATCCTGACGAGGTTGCCGGACGTCTCGACGAGGTGTGCTTCGAGGATCCGGTTCATCGAGCCGCGTTCCGAGGCCTTCGATGCTCGGCGACGCTGTCCGAGGCGATCGCCGGTGCAGAGCCCGCGGTGGGTGCCCTGCTCTCACGTTTGGCGGTCGAGGAGGCCAACGCTGACCCCGAGGTTGAGCTACCTCGCCTGGTGGGTGCCGCGGCTCGCCGTTTTCTCAACTGGGTCGGCGCCGAGATAAGGGCTGAGCCCTCGCGGGCTCCAGAGTTGGCACCGAGCGCGGGTTGGCTCAGGCAAGGGATCGAGGCTCTGAATGATCCGGCGACATCGGATGATGCGGCGGCGCAGTTGCTAGCCTGGATGAGTGGGATGGCGCCGGGAGACGCTCTATCTGGAGGGTAGCAAGCAGGTACGCCGGGGGCGATGGGGGTCACGGGATTGATGACATTCGATGCGCTCTTCGAGGATCGACTGGCTGAGATGTTGGCCAAGGGTCGCCAGCGAGGATGGCTCTCACCCGAGGGCGTGATGGAGGTGATGAGTCCGGTGGAGCTGTCCACCGGACTCATCGACGAGGTGATTGCCCGCATCCGCGCGGCGGGCATCGAGTATCGGGACGAGGTGCCCGGTGACGAGTCGGCTGGGGATGCCGATCCTGTTCCCGAAGCGACTTTCCCGACGCCTCTACCAGAACCCACGGAGTCGGGTGTAACCGGTGGACCTCTTCAGGCACCGTCACGATCGGCACAGCGTGTGAGGGCGCCAAAGCCAAGTGCACTGCCTCGAAACGCGGTGGTACGAAACGGGCGAGCCCGTTCGGCTCACGACGACAAGGTCCCGCCTGGCCGCCGCCGCGGCGCCCGTGCGCCGACATCGCCCAGTGACCTCAACGGATCGAGTCCTGCCCCCGATCCGGTTCACGCTTATCTCAGGGAGATTGGTAGAGTTCCCCTGCTCTCGGCGCGTGAGGAGGTCGCTGTGGCGCAGCGGATCTCAGCGGGCCTTCGAGCCGGGGAGAACATAATTCAGATGCAGAACCGCTATGCCCCCGGCCCGCCGCCCAGAGACGAGCTGGACGCCGAGTTCGAGATCCTCTCCGATGGCCTCAAGGCAAAGGCACTCCTCGTAGAGGCTAACCTTCGGCTGGTCGTTTCGATTGCCAAGCGCTACCGAGCCCGCGGGATGCTCCTGCTGGACCTGATTCAAGAGGGGAATCTCGGTCTGATCCGGGCGGTGGAAAAGTTTGACTACACCAAGGGATTCAGGTTCTCCACCTATGCAACCTGGTGGATTCGTCAAGCCATCAACCGGGCGATTGCGGAGCAGGCCAGGACCATCCGGATTCCGGCTCACATGGTCGAGGTGATCAACCGAGTGACTCGGATCCAGCATCAGCTCTTGCAAGAAGCAGGTCGCGAGCCGAGCATCGAGGAGCTAGCCTCACAGACAGAGCTATCCGTGGAGCGGGTCCAGGAGATCCTGCGCCTCAACCAGGAGCCGGTGTCGATTGACCAGCCGGTCAGCGACGAGGACGATTTCAGGTTGGCGGACGTGATCCAGGACCCGAGCGCCACGATGCCGGCCGACGCCGTGGCGAGGGCGTTGCTCAACGAAGCGGTGAACAAGGCGCTGGCAGAGCTGAGCGACCGCGAGCAGGAGATTGTGCGCCTGCGCTTCGGGCTGGACGACGGTCAGATGCGTACGTTGGAGGAGGTGGGCAAGGTGGTCGGGGTGACCCGAGAGCGGATTCGTCAGATCGAGGTGAAGACCCTCGCCAAGCTGCGCTACCCAGTCAACTGCCAGCCACTGAGGGACTACCTGGACGAGGCGTAGCGAGCGGGGGCGTCGCCCTGCCCTGGACCGGCGCGGGTTGCGTCTCCAGCTCAGCTGCCAGCTTGGCTCGACCAGCGGGTTCCGGGTAGGTCACCCAGGCGATTCTCGACCAACCGGCGCGCCCGTTCGGCGGCCAGGCCCACCAAGGCGAGGCTCTTGTCGGCAGCCACCCCCGCTGCAAAGCCGGCGACTGGTGACTGCCTCACGTAGCTCACGGCACGGTTGAGCTGCTCGTGGCGTTCCTCACCCGCCCTGGTGCCCAGGTAGTAGCCAGCGATCAAGCCAGCGGCCAACCCCATGCGCATCCTCATCACCACTGTTCTACCATCCGATTGTCCTGCGGTCGACCGGCTAGGATCGGTGTGCGGATGGTAGCGTCTCGTGGGTCATTCCGGGGTAGCTCAATTGGCAGAGCAACGGACTGTTAATCCGTTTGTTGAGAGTTCGAGTCTCTCCCCCGGAGCCCGGCGGGCCCGTAGCTCAGTGGTCAGAGCGGGGGACTCATAATCCCTTGGTCGCAGGTTCGATCCCTGCCGGGCCCACCATGTGAGGTCTTCACGTTTCGGGAGCCCTCATCTTCACGTTTGGGCCGGTGTCATCATGGCATCAGGCTGTGACGCGCC
>JAVKSL010000060.1:0-17814 GCA_039583695.1 Acidimicrobiales bacterium
GGGCCGGGGGGGCCGGGGGGGCCGGGGGGGCCGGGGGGGCCGGGGCCGCGCCCGGCAGGGGCGGGTTCACGGCCAATGGAGCCCTGCTGTTCACTTGCAACGGACGGGGCACGAGGCTGTTCCCCCATCCCCACCATGACGCCTCGATGATCGCCGAGCTTCTGGGGGGGATACCGACCGGAGGCTTCTTTGCCGCTGGCGAGCTGGGTCCGGTAAGGGGACACAACTTCCTTCACAGCTTCACGGCTTCGGTCGCATTGTTCGAGGATGATCCGGAGACCCCCCAACCTGACCTCGGTGAGTCCCTCGGGGAGGTTCAGTGTCCCCCGCCGGTGGGGCAGAGGGATCCCCGGCCGGCCCCTGCCACAAGACCCACAGATTTGGGTAGGCTGGGACCGTGAGCGATAAAGACCTAGAGCAGCTCGGGATCAACGTGATCCGGGGCCTGGCAATGGACGCGCCCCAGCGGGCAAACTCGGGGCACCCCGGCACGGCGATGGCCTTGGCCCCACTGGCCCACGTGCTTTGGACCCGGATCATGCGTCACGACCCATCCGAGCCCCACTGGGCAGATCGGGACCGCTTCATCCTGTCGTGCGGGCACGCATCGATCCTGCTCTACTCGATGCTGTACCTGACCGGCTACGGGCTCAGCCTCGACGACATCAAAGCATTCCGCCAGTGGGCCAGCCTGACCCCAGGGCATCCCGAGGTTCACCACACGGCCGGAGTCGAGGTCACCACCGGCCCGCTTGGCCAGGGCTTCGCCAACGGGGCGGGCATGGCGATCGCCGAGCGCTACCTGCGCGAGCGCTTCGGCGCCCAGACCTGCGACCACCACACCTTCGTGATCTGCAGTGACGGCGACCTCGAGGAGGGCGTCAGCCACGAGGCAGCCTCTCTCGCCGGACACCTCGGCCTGGGTCGCATGATCTACATCTACGACGACAACCACATCACCATCGACGGGCCCACCGAGCTGTCCTACACCGACGACAAGGTGGGACGCTTCCGGGCCTACAACTGGCACGTCGAAGACGTAGGCGAGGCAGCGAACGATTGCGACGAGCTGGAGGCGGCGCTTCGACGGGCAATGGCCGTCGAGGACAAGCCGTCCCTGATCGTCTTGCGCAGCCACATCGGCTGGCCTGCGCCGAACGCCACAGACACCCCCGAAGCCCACGGCTCCCCATTGGGAGCAGCTGAGATCCGGGCAACCAAGGAGATACTGGGCCTTCCGCCCGAGGAGGATTTCTGGGTCCCCGACGAGGTGGTTGCCATGTACCGTCAGTGCATCCCCCGTGGGCAGGCGTTGCGCCGCGCCTGGGAGGCCCGCCAAGGCCCGGCCAGCCCCGAGCTCGAGGCGGCCCTGGCCGGAAGGGGCCTGGACGGCTGGGACACCAAGCTTCCCACCTTCGAGGTGGGCAAGTCACTGGCGACCCGCCAAGCCGTCAAGGCGTGCCTGAACGCCACCTTGGAGGTGATCCCCGGGCTCATGTCCGGTGGCGCCGACCTCACCGGCAACACCGGCACCGCGCTCGACGGTGAAGGGCACCAGACGACCGAGCACCCCGGTGGGCGCCAGATCCTGTTTGGGATCCGCGAGCACGCCATGGGCGGGTTCATGAACGGCATGGCCCTGCACGGTGGGGTGCTGCCAGTCGGCGGGACGTTCTTCATCTTCAGCGATTACATGCGGGGCTCGGTGCGCCTGGCCGCCCTCACCCAGGCGCACGTGGTCTACTCCTGGACGCATGACTCCATTGGCTTGGGCGAGGACGGTGCCACCCACCAGCCGATCGAGCACCTGGCGTCGTTGCGGGCGATGCCCGGCCTACGCGTGGTGCGCCCGGCCGATGCCAACGAATGCGCCCAGGCCTGGTTGCACGCTGTTGACGGTGACGGACCAACTGCGCTCATCCTCACCCGCCAGGGCCTGCCAATCCTGGCCGAGACGGCCGAGCGCTGCGCGGCAGGCCTGCCCCGGGGTGCCTACGTGCTTGCCGAGACGGCCGGGAAACCCGATCTCGTCCTGATCGGCACCGGCAGCGAGGTCCATCTGTGCCTGGAGGCTGCAGCGACCCTCGCCGCCGGCGGCGTCGCCGCCCGAGTTGTCTCCATGCCCTGCTGGGAGGACTTCTCCAACCAGGACGGAACCTATCGGTCCACCGTGTTACCGCCTGGTGTGCCAGTGCTCGCCGTCGAGGCCGGGTCCAGCTTCGGCTGGGAGCGCTGGGCAGACGCCACTGTCACCATCGACCGCTTCGGGGCATCAGCACCGGGCCCGGTGCTGATGGAAAAGCTCGGCTTCACCGCCGACAACGTCGTACGCCAAGCAACCGATCTGTTGACCCAACGCAGCCCCAACCCTCCCAATCAGGAGTCCTGAGATGACCAAGCTTCACGAACTGTTCGACCAGCAGGGCCAAAGTCCCTGGATAGACAACCTCAAGCGCTCGTATGTGACCGACGGCGAGCTGGCCCGGCTGGCCGGCGAGGGCATAAGAGGGGTCACCTCCAATCCCACCATCTTCGCCAAGGCGATTCAGGGCAGCGAGGACTACGACGCCGACTTCGCCAAGCTGGTCGCCACAATGAGCGTAGAGGATGCGTACTGGGAGCTGGTCATCGACGACGTGACCAGGGCGCTGGCCATCCTTCGCCCCCTTCACGACGGCAGCGGCGGGACCGATGGGTTCATCTCCTTGGAGGTGGCTCCTTCCCTCGCGTACGACACCAATGGCACCATCGACGCAGCCCGGCATCTCCACCAGCGCATCGCCGCCCCCAACTTGTACGTGAAGATCCCCGCCACGGCCAAGGGGGTCCCGGCGATCCGCAAGATGATCTCCGAGGGCCACAGCATCAACGTGACCCTCATCTTCTCCATCGAGCGCTACGACGCGGTCATCGAGGCGTACATCTCGGGCTTGGAGGAGCTGGCCTACCGCCAGATAACTGGCCCCGACGTAGGACCTGCTCCGGTCTCGAACCTCACCGGGGTCTGCAGCGTGGCCTCGTTCTTCGTCTCCCGAGTCGACACCGAGGTGGACCGCCGACTCGAGAGCCTCGCCGCCCAAGCGAGCGACCCGGGCAAGGCCGAGCGCATCCTGGCACTTCGCGGAAAGGCGGCCCTGGCCCAGGCCAAACTGGCCTACAAGCTGTTCCAGCAGCGCTTCTCGGGCCCTCGCTGGGAGGCTCTGGCCGCGAGGGGAGCCAAGGTCCAGCGACCCCTGTGGGCCTCCACCTCCACCAAGAACCCGGCGTATCCCGATCTCCTCTACGTGGACAACCTGATCGGGCCGGACACGGTCAACACGATGCCCGACGCCACCGTCGAGGCCTTCCTCGACCACGGCGTGCTCGCCCGCACCGTCGACACAGGCGTTGAGGAGGCCGAGGCAACCCTGGACGCGCTGAAGGTCGCCGGTGTCGACATGGCCGACGTCACCAAGGTGCTGGAGGACGAGGGGGTCGCAAGCTTCGCCAAGTCCTTCGACGAGATGATGCAAAGGCTCACCGACAAGGCCAACGCCCTAGCCGCGCGGAGCCAGGACTAGGTTCGAACGGTCGCCCAAGGTCCGGCCGAAAGAGCGCAGCCCGGGCTGTGATCCCCAACCCGCTGTCCGAAGGCCTCGACACCCACCGGCGCTCGCCACCGGTGGCAATGGTCATCTTCGGGGCTTCGGGGGATCTCACCAGCCGAAAGATACTCCCTGCCCTGGCGGCCCTCGCTGCCCGCGGAGCCCTGCCCGCCAGCTTCGTCGTCGTCGGGGTGGCCCGCACCGAGATCGACGATGCCGGCTTCGCCAAGATGGCGGCGGCAGCGGGCACGGACCCGGCTTGGACCAAGCTGGTGGGCAGGTTCCGCTACGTGGCGGGAGACTACTCCTCCCCTGACACCTTTGCCCGCCTGCGAGAGGTCCTCGCCGAGGTAGACGAGGGCGCGGGCACGGAGGGCAACCGGATCTACTACCTGGCCACCATCCCCGCCATGTTCGGCGTCGTCGCCGAGGCGCTGGGTGCCGAGGGGCTAGCCCGTCCCATCCGCAAGGGTGCCTTCGTCAGGCTGATAATCGAGAAGCCGCTCGGGCGCGACCTCCAAAGCGCTCGGGCGCTGGACGAGTCGCTGCACGCCAGGTTCCACGAGGACCAGCTCTACCGGATAGACCACTACATGGGGAAAGAGACCGTCCAGAACGTGCTGGCCCTGCGCTTCGCCAACGCCATATTCGAGCCGATCTGGAATCGCCAGTACGTGGACCACGTACAGGTCACCGTGGCCGAGAGCCTCGGAGTGGAGCACCGGGGCGGCTTCTACGAGACGGCCGGGGCGCTGCGCGACATCGTCCAGAACCACGTCATGCAGGTGCTCGGCCTCACCCTCATGGAGCCCCCCGCGACGGTCGACGCCCAGGGAATCCGGGACGAGAAGGTCAAGGCGCTGCGCTCGATCGTCATCCCCACCGCCCAGTCGGTCGCGGAGCAGGTGGTCAGAGCGCAGTACGACGCGGGGTGGGTGGAGGGATCACTGGTCCCGGGCTACCGGGAGGAGGAGGGCGTAGACCCCGCCAGCCAGACAGAGACCTACATCGCGATGCGCCTTAGCGTTGACAACTGGCGATGGGCCGGGGTGCCCATATACGTGAGGACTGGCAAGCGCCTCCCCAAGCGCTTCACCGAGGTTGCCCTCCAGTTCAAGCGAGTGCCTCACCTGGCGTTCTCCACCTCCGAGGCCACCCGGCTCGGCCCCAACGCCCTGATCGTGAGGATCCAGCCCGACGAGGGCATCACCCTGCGCTTCGGAGCCAAGGTGCCTGGCCAGGCCTTCGAGGTCCGCTCGGTCTCGATGGACTTCTCTTACGGAGCGGCGTTCCTCGAGCAGAGCCCGGAGGCCTACGAGCGCCTGATCCTCGACGCCCTGATCGGGGACCCGACCTTGTTCATCCGGGCCGACGAAGTTGACCAGTCCTGGCGGATCGTGGACCCGGTGCTGGAGGCCTTCGCCAACGGAGAGCCCCCGCTGGCCCGATACGAAGCCGGCAGCTGGGGACCGGCGGAGTCCGACCACCTGCTCGGAGTCGACGGGAGGCGCTGGGGTGACTTCTGACGCGGCGCCGGGCACGGTGCCTCTGGCCCGCTGGGAGGCCCGCTCCGTGAGCATCGGGGAGGTGTGCGCGGCCCTCACCGAGCTCCGCCACAACGAGGAGACCACGGCCACCCGCACCAGCGTCCTCAACCTGGTGGTGGCCGGCGACGAACCCGAAGCCGCCGCCAGGGCGGCGAGCGCCATGCGCCGCCTGGGCCAGCGACACCCGGGTCGTACCCTCGCCCTGGTCTGCCGCTCCGGCGCCACCGACCGGATCGACGCAAGCGTCGAGCTCCACTCGGCCACAACGGACGGCACCCCCATCTGGTGGGAGGAGGTCCACCTGGAGCTGGGCGGCCGGCTCTGCACCCACCTGGCCTCGGTGATCATGCCACTCCTGCTGGCCGGGCTCCCGACGGCCGTGTGGTTTCCCTCGGCCCTGCCGCCGCCCGACGCCCCGCTCCTCGGCCTCGCCGACGTTGTCCTGGTGGACGCCCGCTGGGCGCTGCAGGCCGGCTCGGGTCTGGCCGCCCTGGTCGAGCTGAGCCGGCGCCACAAGGTGATCGATTTGTCCTGGTGCCGTCTCACGCCCTGGCGGCGCCTGCTCGCATCCCTATTCGAGCCCCAGGCCCTGCGCCCCTACCTGCGGGGAGTGACCTCCGCCAGGATCGCCGCCAACCCCGGCCCCGGGCGCCTCCTGGCCGGGTGGCTGATCGACCGCATCGGCGTGCCCGGGTCCGCGGTGACCCTCGAGGCGGCGACCCACGCCTCCATCCACCTTTGGGCCACCCACGCTGGCCACCGGGCGAGGTTCTCGGTGGAACGCCCGAGCGACGACCCCTTGGTGCTGGGCGCCGTCCAGGTCGAAGGGGGTCCGAGCCGCCACGAGTCGGTGAAGCTGCCTGAGCACGGTCTCACCTGGTCATTGGCCCAAGCCCTGTCCAGGCTCGCCAGGGACCCCCGCTACGACGCCGCCATCCGCGCCGCCTTGATCTTCGAGAAATAACGTTCCCGCGCCCCGAGAACCACCACCCACGCAGAACCCGGTCGGGCCCGCCGGGCCCCCGCACGGTATCCTCGCCATATGGAGGGGGAGCTGCGCGTCGTCGACGACGTGCCCGGTGCATTCGCGACCACGGTCGTCGATGCCTTCGCCAGGCGAGACGGGTGGGGTTTTTCCCTGGCGGTGTCCGGGGGATCCACGGCTCGGGAGTGCTACGAGCGCTTGGCCGCCGACGCCGCTGCCTCCATGGACTGGTGGGAGGTGGACGTGTTCTGGGGCGACGAGCGCTGCGTCCCGGCGGACCATCCCGACTCCAACCAGCTCCTGGTGCGCCGGGCGCTGCTGGAGAGGGTGGGAGCCGCCAACTCGGTCCACCCGATGCGCTGCGAGGACGGCACTGATGCCTACCAGATGAAGGTGGGCGAGCTGGGCTGGTTCGACTTGGTGCACCTGGGCCTGGGACCCGATGGCCACACGGCGTCGCTGTTCCCCGACTCGGCAGCCCTGGACGCCGAGCCCGGGCGCCTCGTGGCGTTCAACACCGACCCCCACGGGCGAAACCCCCACCGGCGCATGACCCTCACCCTGGCCGGGATCGCCCGCGCCCGCCTGGTCGTGTTCACAGTCAGCGGCGCATCCAAAGCGGCCGCCATGCGGGCGGTCATCCACGGGGAGGACGTGCCCGCTTCTCGGGTTAGGGCGGAGCGCATCGTCTGGCTCGTCGACCCCGCAGCGATGGAGGCCACTACTGCTCTCTGAGCACCTATCCCACGGCCGCCTTGTGGTTCCCGACGTAGCGCCGGAGACGTCACCCCTCCACCCCGCCTGTGGGGGTAGGGGCACCCAAGTCCTAAGGTGGCGGGATGTCCGCCGAGCGTAGGGCCCTGCCGACCGAGGAGCTTTGTGAGCGGGCCTCGGCGGTGCGCGACGCTGCCCACGGGCGGCGGGTCACCTACTCGCCAAAGGTTTTCATACCCCTCACGATGGCATGCCGGGACCGCTGCGGGTACTGCACGTTCGCCAAGCCCAGCGCCCGCATGGCGGCTCCCTACCTCAGCCTCGACGAGGTTCTCGGCATCGCCCGAGCCGGGGCGGAGGCCGGGTGCCACGAGGCGCTGTTCACGCTGGGCGAGCGACCCGAGCAGCGCTACCCGGCAGCACAGGAGTGGTTGACCGCCCACGGCTACGGCTCCACGGTCGAGTACCTAGTGGCTGCCTGCGCGGCGGTCCGCGACGAGGTGGGCCTGCTCCCCCACTCCAACGCTGGCGCCCTTCGCCCTGCCGAGCTGGCCGCACTCCGGGAGGTCTCCGCCAGCCAGGGCATGATGCTCGAGTCCCTGCGGGACGACCTGGCCTGCCACCGGGGCGCGCCCGACAAGGCACCTGCGCGGCGCCTGGCCACCCTCGAGGCAGCCGGGGAGCTGGGGATAGCGTTCACCACCGGGATACTTGTGGGGATCGGCGAGGGTGAGGCCGACCGGGTGGTGGCCCTGGAGGCCATCGCCGCTTCCCACCGGCGCTGGGGGCACGTGATGGAGGTGATCGTGCAGGGCTTCCTTCCGAAGGCGGGCACTGCCATGCACTCCTCGCCGGCCTGCGGTGCCGGGGAGCACCGGCGGGCTGTAGCCCTGGCCCGGGCGATCCTGCCGCCCGAGGTGCACGTGCAGGCGCCGCCCAACCTGTCAGACGACCCCGGAGCGCTCCTGGACGCGGGCATCGACGACTGGGGAGGGGTCTCGCCCGTCACTGTGGATCACGTGAACCCGGAGCGGCCCTGGCCAGCGGTCTCCGAGCTGGCTGCCTTAACCGAGGCCCGGGGATTCGTCCTGGCGCCTCGTCTGGCGATCTACCCGAGCTTCGTCGCCGAGCCAGAGCGCTGGCTCGCGCCCTCGATGCGCTTCGCGGTGCTGGACCGCTCCGACGCCGAGGGCCTGGCCCGGGACCACCCGTGGGTGTCGGGGGGGTCGCTGGAACCACCGGACCTCGTCGGGGGCTCGGTGGTGGCTGGTGGGCACGGGACCTGGGGAACCACCAGGCATGTTCCTCCAAAAGGGGCGGTCGGCGAAGTCCTGGACGGCGTGGCCTCCGGCCAGCGGGTGGGTGAGGACGAGCTGGTCACGCTGTTCGGAGCGCGGGGCCCGGAGGTGCGGGCCGTTGCCGACGTCGCCGACGAGCTGCGCCGCCGCCTGGTCGGGGACGTGGTGACCTGGGTGGCGAACCGCAACATCAACTACACGAACATCTGCACCTTCAAGTGCAGGTTCTGCGCCTTCTCCAAGGGGCCTCTGTCGCTCAACCTGCGGGGGGAGCCTTACCTGCTGAGCCTGGAGGAGATCACTCGTCGGGTCGTGGAGGCCGAGGCGCTCGGAGCCACCGAGGTTTGCCTGCAGGGGGGCATCCACCCGAGCTTCGACGGGGACTACTACCTGGCGGTGATCCGGGCGGTGCGAGCCGCCTCGGCTCGGATCCACCTTCACGGGTTCACCGCGCTGGAGGTGACCGAGGGGGCGCGGCGGCTTGGAGTGGATTTGGGGACGTACCTCTCGAGCTTGAAGGAGGCTGGCCTGGCCAGCCTGCCCGGGACAGCAGCCGAGGTGCTGGACGATGCGGTGCGCGCCGTGCTGTGCCCGGACAAGGTCGACACCGAGGAGTGGCTGGAAGCTCACCGTGTGGCGCACTCGGTCGGGCTGCGCTCCAACGTCACGATCATGTTCGGCTCGGTGGAGACGCCCCGGTCATGGGCTCGTCATCTCCTCCGGACGCGGGCCCTGCAGGACGAGACCGGCGGGTTCACCGAGTTCATCCCGCTGCCGTTCGTGCACATGGCTGCGCCGATCTACCTCCAGCGCCGGGCCAGGCGGGGGCCGACGTTTCGGGAGTCGCTGCTCATGCACGCAGTGGGGCGGATCGCCTACGCTGGCTCCATCGACAACATCCAGGCCAGCTGGGTGAAGATGGGCGTGGCGGGGGCGCGCCAGCTGCTGCTGGCCGGGTGCAACGACCTGGGGGGCACGCTGATGGACGAGAACATCTCCCGGGCGGCCGGGGCGGAGCACGGCCAGCGCATGGACGAAGCTGGATTCGCGGATGTGGTTGCCGGGTTGGCTGGGCGACGCCTGGAGCAGCGCACCAGCGTGTACGGGCGCGTGGCGCTGGCGTGAGCCGGCCCTCGCCCGGGTCCGGACCTGGGGCGTCGGTGCAGCTCAAGGAGCTGATCGAGGCGTTCCTTGACGCCGCCGGAGCCCACGCCAACCGTGACCAGCTCCGGGAGATCCTGGCCAGCGCGGCCAAGCTGGCTGCTGAGCACGCCGAACGGCTCGACCTCAAGATCACCAACGCCGCGCTCGCCGAGATGGTGAGAGCTTTTCGAGTCTTCGCCCCCTACCGCAACGTCCCCAAGGTCACGATCTTCGGCTCAGCCCGCACCCTGCCCCTGGACCCCCTCTACGGCCAGGCCCGGCACCTGGCGTCCACGCTGGCCAGTGCAGGCTGGATGGTCGTGACCGGGGCGGGGCCCGGCATCATGGCAGCCGGGCTGGAGGGGGCTGGGCGGGAGATGTCGTTCGGGATAAACATCCGGCTGCCTTTCGAGGGGGGAGCCAACGCCTTCATCGCGGACGATCCCAAGCTGGTCGAGATGAAGTATTTTTTCACCCGCAAGCTGATGCTGCTCAAGGAGTCCGACGGTTTCGTGGTGCTACCAGGAGGCTTCGGGACCCTGGACGAGGCCTTCGAGCTCCTGACCCTCCTCCAGACCGGCAAGGCCGAGCCGTCGCCCCTGGTCCTGCTGGACGTGCCCGGGGGGACGTACTGGGAAGGCTGGCAGCGCTTCGTGACCGAGGAGGTGATGGCCCGGGGCCTGGTCTCCCCGGAGGACGCCTACCTGTACCGGATCACCGACGACGTGCACGAGGCCTCGTCCGAGATTCTCGGCTTCTACCGCAACTACCACTCCCGGCGTTTCGTGGGTGACGTCTTGGTTGTCCGGTTGCGGGTGGCTCCGAGCGCGGATGAGCTTGCCCAGCTCAATGCGAGCTTCGCAGACCTGTGCGCCAAAGAGGGGATTCGCGCCGTGGACCCCCTTCCCGCCGAGCGCGGCGAGCACGACGCCTTGGACCTGCCCAGGATCGCCCTCTGCCCCAACCCGGTCAAACAAGGCCGGTTGCGCCTGTTAATCGACGCCCTCAACGGCCTCCCGAGCGCGCGTTCGAACTGGGCGCCCACGGGCTCCTAGCCTAGCCCATGGGCGGCATCGTCGGGCTGGGCCAGGATCGCCGCAGCCCGCTCCACCGCCCGACGGGCCCTGGTGAGGCGGCGCTCGTCCAAGGGCAACTCGGTCCCCCCGGCGTCGATGCACTCTTTCAGGCGCAGGATTGCCAGGTCGGCCAGCTCCTCGGAGATCGACTCAAGGCGCCTACGGATGTCGTCGAGCTCACCGGCCACAGCTGCGTCAGTCCCGCCGTTGCCCGGCGTCCACGGCGGTCCTGACCGGGAGGGAGCCAGCTGCGTAGGCCGCCCGGAGGGCCCGCTTGTCGAACTTGCCCACGCTCGTCTTGGGAATCTCGCTCAGGTAAGCCCAGTGATCGGGGAGCCACCACTTAGCGACCTTTCCAGCCAGGTGAGCGGTCAGCTCGGCCGGATCGGCGCTGGCTTCGGCATTCAGGACCACGCATCCCAGGGGTCGCTCGCCCCAGCGCTCGTCGGGGATCGCGACCACAGCTGCCTCGAACACCGCTGCGTGAGCCATGAGCAGGTTCTCCAAGGTCACAGACGAGATCCATTCCCCTCCCGACTTGATCACATCCTTGATCCGGTCCGTGATCTCCACAAACCCCCTCGAGTCGAGGGTACCCACATCACCGGTGCGCAACCAGCCGTCGTGGAACCGCTCAGCGTCGTCCTCGCCATAATACGACCCAGTTATCCAGGGTCCTCGGACCTCGATCTCGCCCTGAGACGACCCGTCTCGCGGCATCACTTGATCGTCAGGGCCGACGATCCGAAGTTCGACACCCGGCACCACCCTCCCACCCTTGCACTGGTCGTCCACCTCGTGGGCGGGTGGCGTGTCCCTATCTGGCCAGGAAACCGCGGCGATGGGGCTGGTCTCGGTCATCCCCCACCCTTGGATGAGCCTCACGCCCCAGCGCTGCTTGACGCTCTCTATCATGGACCGAGGCACCGCTGAGCCCCCGACCAGCGCCGCCCGGAGGCAGGACAGATCGACCCCCGGGTTGGCGTCACAGAAGCGGAGGATGTCGTTGAACAGGCTCGGCACCCCAGCCGCGAGGGTCACTTTGTGCTCCATGATCATGCTGACCAGCGGCGCGGCCTGAAGGTACCGGCCCGGCATGACCAGGTCGGCCCCAGCCAGCCAGGCCGAGTAAGGCATCCCCCACGCGTTGACGTGGAACATCGGCACTATGGGCAGCAGCCGGTCAAGCTGATTTACCCCGGCAACTGTTGCCGAGGTGGATGCCAGCGCGTGGAGCCAGGTGGAACGGTGGCTGTAAAGAACGCCCTTGGGTCGCCCAGTGGTGCCGCTGGTGTAGCACATGGCCGCAGCCGCGCGTTCATCCAGGTCTGGCCAGGGGTACTGCTCGGGGCTCGCGGCCGCGATCAGGTCCTCGTAGCGGGTGATCGGGCCGTCGAAGACCCCGCCAAGGCTCGTGGTGTCGCCCTCACCGATGACTACCAGGTGCTCGACGGTCCTGGCCTCGTGGATGACACGTGCCAGCAGCGGGGCGACCACCGCGTCGAGCAGGATCACCCGGTCCCCGGCGTGGTTGATGACGTAGGCGAGCTCGGGAGGAAACAGACGGACGTTGAGGGTGTGGAGCACCGCGCCCATGCACGGCACTGCGAAGTAGGCCTCGAGGTGCTCCTGGTGGTTGAACGCGAAGGTCGCTACCCGGTCACTCTCGCCAATTCCCATGGTATGCAGCGCGTGAGCCAGGCGATTCGCTCGCTCGCCGACTTTGGTGAAGGTGGCTCGCTGGACCGGGACCCCCGGACCGGCGTAGCTCAGGACCTCGCTGCCTGGGTGGGCAAACAGACCATGGCGAAAGATCCCAGAGATCGTCAGCGGGCCATCCTGCATGGTGCTCAACATTGGCCTCCC
This sequence comes from Acidimicrobiales bacterium, assembly GCA_039583695.1. Lineage (GTDB taxonomy): Bacteria > Actinomycetota > Acidimicrobiia > Acidimicrobiales > JAJPHD01 > JAVKSL01. The sequence continues at coordinate 12,214 of JAVKSL010000060.1, forward strand.
CCTCGCTACGGTGGGATATGTGCTGCCCTGCTGAGGGTAGCGCGGCCGCTGTGTTGGGCGGCCCCGAACCATCTGGTGCTCGGGTCTGTGCCCGGACCGGCGTAGCCGCGGGTGGCAGCCGCCAGGCACGAGGTTGCGACCGCACAAGCAATAGCCCCAGCTAAGCTGAGCTGACCACGGGAGCCTGGTGAGATCAGGCTGAGAGGGTGAGCTGAGCAGCTTCCGACCGTCCGCACCTGATCCGGGTAATGCCGGCGCAGGGAGGCCAAGCTGGGCTGCCAAGCACTCCTCATTCCGAGACCCAAGAACGAGGAACGCATGGGCACGACAACCGGCAATCCCGACGTGATCGTCATTGGCGGCGGCGTGATCGGGCTGGCCTGCGCCTGGCGAGCGTCCAAGCGCGGACTGCGGGTCACCGTGGTGGACCCAACCCCAGGCAAGGGCGCCAGCTGGGCCGCAGCCGGGATGCTGGCGCCAGTCACTGAGGCGCAGTACGGCGAAGAGGCCCTGATCGCCCTCAACCTGTCCTCGGCTCACGCCTGGCCCGCCTTTGCGGCCGAGCTCGAGGAGGCCAGTGGGGCTACTGTCGGCTACCGCAGGTGTGGGACCCTGGCAGTAGGCGTCGATGGAGGGGACATGGCGACCCTCGAAGCGCTGTATGAGTTCCAACGCTCCGTCGGACTGCCAAGCGAGATGATCGGCCGCGGGCCGGCGCGAGAGCTGGAACCCTTGCTGGCGCCCGGCATACGGGGTGGATTGCTCGCCCAAGGCGACCACCAGGTCCGTCCACGGCTGCTGGTCGAGTCGCTCCTCGCTGCATCCCGCCAGTCGGGTGTCAGCCTTGTGGCCGGAACGGTGACCGCGGTAACGACGGACCACGAGCGAGCCACCGGCGTTCGCTTGGCGGACGGCGCCCGCCTCGGTGCTGGGACAGTGTTGCTGGCCGCCGGGTGCTGGTGTGCCCAGATAGCAGGGCTGCCGCCCCAGGCCGTCCCGCCGGTTCGCCCGGTCAAGGGCGTCATCCTCCGCTTGAGGGGGCAGCCGATCCTCGCTCGCAACCTACGTGGCTTGGTGGGGGGCGCCAGCATCTACCTGGTGCCCCGGGCTGACGGGACTGTGGTCGTCGGAGCGACGGTCGAGGAGCAGGGATTTGATACCACGACGAGGGCAGGGTCGGTTGCCGACCTGCTCAGAGACGCCCGCGTCATGCTGCCCGCCGTCGACGAGCTCGCCTTGGTCGAGGCACACGCCGGGTTGCGTCCTGGCTCCCCGGACAACGCCCCCATGCTGGGCCGCTCTGATCTGGACGGCCTGGTGGTCGCCACTGGGCACTACCGCAATGGTGTGCTGCTCACCCCGGCAACCGCAGACTCGATAGCCCAGCTACTCACAGATGGCACGACGCCAGAGTTGATCGAGTCGTTCTCGCCTAGGCGATGGCGGCGGGTCCCGAGCGCGCCATGAGTGCCACCGACCTGGTCGAGGTGCGATTGAACGGCGCGACCCAGCGGGTTCCGGCAAGCACGACGATCGCAGCCATGGTAAGCAAGCTGGGACCCAACGCCGCTGGACTAGCCGTCGCGCTCAACGAGGAGGTGGTGCCCCGCAGCCGCTGGGAATGCACCGAGCTCGCCAACCACGACCGTATCGAAGTGCTCGTCCCCACCCAGGGAGGCTAAGACCGTGCCCCTGGTAATAGCCGGCACCCCCATCGAGTCCCGCCTGATCATGGGCACTGGGGGGATGCCCAGCTTGGACGGCCTTCGTGATGCGCTCGTGGCGTCACGCACGACCATTGCTACCGTGGCCATGCGCAGGATCGACTCCGGCGTTCCCGGTTCGATCCTGGACGTCCTCACCGAGCTCGGGATCAGGGTGCTTCCCAACACCGCCGGTTGCTTCACGGCCCGTGACGCCGTCCTGACGGCCCGCCTCGCTCGGGAGGCCCTGGCCACCAACTGGGTGAAGCTCGAGGTGATCGCCGATGACCGGACCCTGCTACCTGATCCAGTCGAGCTGCTCGACGCTGCCGAGACCCTGGTGAGTGACGGGTTCGTGGTGCTGGCTTACACCAACGACGACCCGATCGTTGCCAGGCGCCTGGAACAGGCAGGATGCAGCGCAGTCATGCCTCTGGGCTCACCGATCGGCACCGGCCTCGGGATCCTCAATCCCCACAACATCGCCCTCATCACAGAGGCCGCGTCGGTCCCGATAGTCCTCGACGCCGGGATCGGCACCGCCTCCGACGCCGCCTTCGCGATGGAGCTCGGCTGCGACGCGGTGCTGGTGGCATCGGCCATCACCAGGGCCAAGCACCCCCCGCTCATGGCCGAGGCCATCGCTCGCGCCATCGAGGCCGGTCGGCTGGCTCGAAAAGCTGGGCGTATACCCAAGCGCGACCACGCCCAGGCGTCCTCCCCCACCGACGGCCGCGCGAACCTGTACCCCGCTCCGGGCCTGTCCCCCGCCAGACCCGTCCCCGCTGCGGGCCTGTCCCCCGCCGGACCCGCGCCGAGTTGACCACTCCCCCCGTCGCCCTCACCATCGCCGGCTCAGACTCGTGTGGCGGCGCAGGCCTCCAGGCCGACCTCAGGTGCTTCGCCGCTCTGCGCGTCCACGGTGCCTGCGCCCTGAGCGCGGTGACTGCGCAGAGCACCACGACAGTCCTGTCCATCCATCGGGTTCCCCCCGAGATGGTCGACGCCCAGATCGCCGCGGTGATCGCTGACCTGGCCCCGGCCGCGACCAAGACCGGGATGCTCGCGTCGGTCGAGATCATGGCCGTCGTAGCCGCGCACGCCACCAGCAGTCACTTCCCTTTCCTGGTGGTCGACCCGGTAATGTCCGCCTCGACCGGGGCCGAGCTCCTCGATGTGAACGCCCGAGACGCCTACCTGCACCTGCTCTTCCCCTGGGCCACGGTGGTGACGCCAAACACGATCGAGGCTGGCCTCCTGCTCGGCACAACGATCTCCAGCATCGAGGACATGGTCGAAGCCGCCTGCCAGCTCCACCGCAGCGGCCCCCGGGTCGTGGTGATAACAGGTGGGCACCTCCAGGGGGGCGCCCACGCCATCGACGTGGTGTTCGACGGCCACGACGTGACCCGGCTCACGGCTCCGAGGATCGAGACCGCCAACCTTCACGGCACCGGGTGCACCTTTTCGGCCGCGATCACCGCACACCTGGCCTTGGGTATCGCGCCCCTGGATGCCATCGCCGCAGCAAAAAGCTACGTCACCGCCGCAATCCAAGGTGCCAGATCATGGTCGCTCGGCACCGGCGCCGGACCGTTGGACCAGCTCGGCTGGTCCGCCCGTAAAGCTTTGACAGAAAAAATTGGCACAGGTACAGGCGCACGACCCGCGCCCTGTCGCCCCTGAGATGCCCCCACGCAGCCCCGAGCTGCGGACGCCAGGCCCCTACCGGCGCTCGCCGCGGGGCTTTGGCGGCACCCGGAAGGGGCCTTCGACCAAGGCCTGAAACTGGTCGTCGCCCGGTTGATTGGGCTCGTTGAGCCGTCGCAGGTAGCTCTTGAGCGCTGCCCGGGCAGGGAGCACGTGATCTCCCCGCAACCCGACCGACCGAGCGAGGGCATCCTTGGCCGCGGCCACTCTCGCCTTGCGGGTAGCCCGCTCCTCCTCGGTCGGTTCGCGCTTGGCGCCGTGGGTGCTCGTCCCAACCGGTTGCCTGCCAGGAGGCTCCTTCACGGTGAGCTTGGTGTGGATAGCCATATCTCCCACCCTATGCGCCACCGCCCTGGTAACCTCACCCACATCGGAATTGCATTGGACTCTTCACACTTGCGTCTCCAGCCGAGATGAGGCTGCGGACGGGGTCCTTTGTGGTCACGTCAGTCGTGGCGGTCCTTGGCCTGGCACTCAGCGCCTGCGGCTCCCCGCCAAAGCCACCCACGACCACCACGACATCCCACACCTCCACCACGCCCCATGGCGCAAGGGTCACCACCACCACCGCCAAGTCCACCACAACCACCGTTCCCAACCGCAACGTCGCAACCTTTGCCGAGACGCCCGGAGAGCCACCGAGCTACATCGCTCCGCTGACGCCAAACGGCTACGCCACCACCGCCAACACCGCGCAGCTCTCCTCGCTCATGTGGCGGCCGCTAATGTGGCCAGGCATCGGGGAGACCCTCGGGCCGAACACCACGAACAGCCTTTACTCGTCGATCAGCTACAACGCCGCCGACACCCAGGTGACCATCACCCTGAAGGACTGGAACTGGTCCGACGGCCTCCCAGTGACCGCCAGGGACATCACCTTCTTTCTCAACCTGGTGAAGGCCAACGAGAGCCAGTGGAGCGGATCGGTCGCCGGACAGCTCCCGTCAAACATCGCCAGCTTCAGGATCACCGGCCCAAAGACCCTCGTTCTCGACCTCAAGGGCGCCTGGTCCCCGTTCTGGTTCACAGACAACGAGCTGTCACTCATCACTCCCATCCCCCAGCAGGCCTGGGACAAGGCCTCGGCAACCTCCAAGGATGGCAACTACGACCAGACCCCTGCCGGGGCACGCGCAGTGTGGTCCTTCCTCACCAGCCAGGCCAGGCAAACCTCGACCTTCGCCACCAACCCCCTGTGGAAAGTGGTTGACGGGCCCTGGAAGCTGCAGCGCTTCGCCAGCAACGGAGAGGCGATGTTCGTGCCCAACCCGGCCTACTCCGGAGCCGACAAAGCCTCCCTCGCAGCGTTCGTCGAGCTGCCTTTCGCCAACAGCACAGCAGAGCTGAATGCGCTGGCGGCGGGGCACGTCGACGTGGGCTATCTCCCGTACGACCTCCTGGCCGACCAACCCGTGCTGGCCAAGGCCGGATTCTCGCTCACCGCCTGGCAGGGGCTCGGTCTCGCCGGGATGATCCCCAACCTCACCAACACCAAGGTGGGTCCGATCCTGGACCAGACCTACATGCGCCAGGCCCTCAGACAGCTCGTGGATCAAGCCGCCATGGTCAGCTCGATCTTCGACGGGTTCGCCAACCCGGCCTACGGACCAGTTCCCCTGGATCCCTCGGACCCGTACGCCTCCCCAGCCGAGAAGGCCAATCCATACCCCTTCGATATCTCGGCAGCCGCGGCGACCCTGTCCGCACACGGCTGGAGCACCGCTGCTCCCGACGTGTGCACCAACCCCAAGGCCTGCGGGCCGGGGATCTCCAAGGGCCAAGCCCTAGCGCTGACTGTGACCTATCCAGCCGGGGACCAGGACCTCGCCGAGGAGCTGGAGCTGTTCAAGACCGCGGCAATTCAGGCAGGTGTGATGATCAACCTCCAACCCGTCACGCCGAAGGTCTTCGCCGCCACCGTCACCTCGTGCAAGTCGTCGTGCACCTGGCAGCTCGCCACCTTCCAGGGATATCCGTTCAAGGTCATACCAACTGGCGGCGGCCTGTTCCTGAAGGGATCACCTGGGGACATCGGGGGCTACAACAATTCCACAAACGCGGCCAACATCACCGCCACACTACACAACCCCAGCCCCGGCGCCTTTTACACCTACGAGAACTACCTGGTCACCCAGGTCCCGTGGATCTGGCTCCCGAGCCCCGACTATCGCCTCACCGAGGTCACCTC
>JAVKSL010000061.1:0-17683 GCA_039583695.1 Acidimicrobiales bacterium
ACGGCGGGATCGTAGAGCACCAGCGGGTGAAGGTTGCCATCCCCGGCGTGAAAGACGTTGGCCACTCGCAGCCCAGCCGCGGCCGAGAGCTGGGCGATGCGGGCCAGGACCGGGCCGAGCATGGTCCGGGGGATTACCCCGTCCTGGATGTAATAGCCGGGGGAGATGCGCCCCATTGCCGCAAAAGCAGCCTTTCTTCCCTTCCACACCAGCGCCCTCTCAGCCACATCTGCGGCGATGCGGACCTTGGTAGCTCCCGCCTCCGCGCACGTCGAGCGCACCGCGTCGAAACAGCACGCCACCTCCTCTGCCGGCCCGTCCAGCTCCACCACCAGGGCTGCGCCCGCGTCCAGGGAGTACCCCGCGCCGGTCGCCGCCTCGCAGGCGGCGATGGCCAGGTTGTCCAGCATCTCAACCGCGGCTGGCACGATCCCCGAGGCGATGATCCCGCTCACCGCCTCGCCGGCTGCGGTGGTATCGGCGAAGTCGGCGACCAGCGTGGCCACCGACTCAGGCACGCGCAGCAGGCGCACCGTGATCCGGGTGGCGATGCCGAGGGTGCCCTCCGAGCCCACGAACACCCCTCGCAGGTCGTACCCGGGCACCTCGGACGAGGAGCCACCCAGCTCTATTACCTGGCCGTCTGGAAGGACAACCTCCAGGCCGAGCACATGGTGGGTGGTGAAGCCGTACTTGAGGCAGTGGGCCCCGCCTGAGTTCTCCGCAACGTTGCCCCCGACCGAGCAGACCGCCTGGCTGGAGGGATCAGGGGCGAAATACAGCCCATGCGCCGCCACCGCCTTGGAGATCGCCAGGTTGGTGACCCCGGGCTCGACGACCATGCGCTGGTTGGCCACGTCGACCGAAACGATTCGCCGCATCGCCGACAGCACGACCAGCACCCCGTCGGCCACCGGGAGGGCCCCGCCGGACAGGCCGGTCCCCGAGCCCCGGGCAACGAAGGGCACCGAGCGCCGGGCGCAGGCCCGCACCACGGCTGCCACCTGGGCGGTGGTCGTGGGCAGCACCGCCAGGCCCGGGGTCACCCGGTAGCCGGCCAGCCCGTCGCAGCAGTAGGTGACCAGCTCAGCCGGGTCGGTGACCAGCGCGCCGGGGGGAAGGACCCCCATCAGCTCAGCCGTCACCTCGTGGAGCGCGCCCATGCTGCGCAGGCTAGCCCCGGCGCGCCCTCTAATCTCAGGGGACAACCGTTACGAGCGACAAGGAGGCGCCCATGCTGTTGGGCCTGCTGGAAGGGTACGACCTGCTGATCGTCCTCGGCATCATCGCGCTGCTGTTCGGGGGGAGCCAGCTGCCCAAGCTTGCTCGCTCCCTAGGGTCGGCCAGTCACGAGTTCAAGAAGGGCGCGGAGGAGGGCGCAAGCGTTAAGGCGGCGGCCGCCAAGGCACAGGCCAGCGCCTCCTCGGCCGAGGAGGTAAGCGGTACCTAGCCAGACCGACAGGCGCCTGGCCTTGTGGATGCACCAGGGCTTGGAGTACGCCCTGGCCATCGCACTGGCGATCACGGCGATTCACATCTCGGGGCGGGCCGAGCTGACAATGCTGGCCGGGGCTGTGCTCCTGGCTGGCCTGGCGGCGATGACCAAGGGACCACTGGTTGCATTTCATATCCTGGGGGCGCGACCTCACCGGGTGCTCGAGGTGGCGGTGGGGGCGGCGTTGGTGCTGTCGCCCCTGGCCAGCCTGCGACATCCCAGCCCGGTGGGAATCGCCCTGCTGGAGCTGTCGGGCCTGGTGCTGTTGCGCCTGGCCTACGTTGGTATCCGCCCCGCCCGCCCGCCCCGCCCGCCACGTCGAGTCGCTGGGACTAAGATCGTTCGGGTGGAGGACGGACCGGCTCTGATAGCCGCGGATGTGGCCAGTGTGTCTCGTGTGTCGGAGTCGAGCGCAGCGTCGGGCTCGGAGACGGTCGCACCCAAGGTCGGTTCGCTGCTGGGCAGCAGCGCCCGGGTCGCCGGGCGGGTGACCGCTCGGGTGCGCAGGCGGGCGGGTGAGGCTGCGCCAGTCGCGGAAGAGCTGCTGGGTAGGGGAGCGCGCCGCCTGGGGACCGCAGTCGGCCGGCGCGCCGCCCGGAAGGCTTCGAGCTGAGAGGGCCCTTGCCCGGAGGGCTGCTAGGGTCCTGCACGCAACACCATCTGGACCTGTGGTGCAGCTCGGAGTGCACGCCGGCCTGTCAAGCCGGAGGTCGCGGGTTCAAATCCCGTCAGGTCCGCCAGGGGTCGGGTAGCTCAGTTGGTAGAGCGCGCGCCTGAAAAGCGCGAGGTCACCGGATCGACGCCGGTCCCGACCACAATAATGGTGCTGGTAGGCCGCGGGGCTTCGAACGACCCCCGGCCATCTGCCCGGTGATGGCGGACGATGTGGGAGACTGGCGGCGTGGGAGCACTGACGATCGGCTATGCCCGGTGCCTCCACCGATGCCGCGGACCTCAGCATCCAGCGCAACGCCCCGGTTGGCCTGGGCGACGGTCTGGGAGCCTGCTTCATGATGAGTCATGAGCACAAAGAGCCGTAGCCGTACCCAACAGCTGATTGTCGAGTTCGGGTTCAAGGTCATCCAACTGCTCGAACGACTTGTCTCTCGATACTCCCTGGTGGAGAACCGGGCGTTCTTCGATCGCGACGAGCTACCGTGGACCGCCGTTCTTGAAGCCAACTGGCTCGTCATCCGGGACGAGCTCGACCGGGTCCTGCGATTTCGCGACGATCTCCCCAACATCCAGGATCTTTCGCCAGATCAGGAGGGCCTTACGACCGATGATCGTTGGAAGGCGTACTTCTTCTCTGCGTTCGGCCTTAGAGCGGACGGCAACTGCGCCCGCTGTCCCCGCACAGCCCGGGTGTTGGAGAGCGTTCCCGGAGTGACGACAGCTCTCTTCTCGGTGCTCGGGCCGCATAAGCGACTGCCCGAGCACCGAGGGGTGTACAAAGGGGTGCTGCGCTGCCACCTCGCATTGGTCGTTCCTGACCCGGCCAGTACCTGTGGGATATCCGTCGGGGGACAGACGGCACACTGGGAGGAGGGCAAGTGTCTGGTGTTCGACGACTCTGTTCCCCACGAGGCCTGGAACGACACGGAGGCGGACCGCGTCGTCCTGCTCCTAGACGTGCTGCGCCCTCTCCGTCCCCCGATCTCATGGCTCAACAGGGGCGTGATCAAAGCAATCGGGTGCTCGCCATTCGTCCGCGGGTCCCACGACCGCTACCTCGAATGGGAGCGCGTCTTCGAGGCGCGATGGGCAGCCGCGCAATGAACAGACGATGTAGGACTTGCCGCCCCCAGGATGGCGCATGACTGCAGAGTTGCGCAGGACGAGAGATCAGTGGCGAGCAGCGACCCGGCACACAGGTTGGATGCCGCGCGCAGCGGTGATCACCCTGGGCGTGGCGACGGCAGGCCTCCTGGCCTGGGTCCTCCTGCGAGCCCATCCCTTGGATCTCTCGGTGTTCTTGCGGGCCGGTGGGGACGTGCGCGCCGGTCGCAATCCGTACCCCACGGTGGGCACGCCGGCCGTCTGGTCGGGCTCGGCATTCGTGTACCCATGGGTAGTCGCCCTGCCTTTCGCAGGTCTCGGCGTGTTGCCGAAGGTGGCGGCTGTGGCCGTCTTTCGGGTCGCGAGCATCGCCGCGGTCGTCATCGGATGCCGGCTCGCCGGGGTGCGCAGCTCTCTGGCCGTCCTCGCCGTGGTTGGCAGCTCGGTATCTCTTCTCGGTCTCCAGCGGGGAACCCTCGATGCCGTGCTGTTCATGGGCGTCGTGGTGGCTTGGCGCCTGCGCGATCGGCCGGCACTCCTGGCGGTTGTCCTGGCTGGCCTCGTGGTCAGTGAGCTGTTCATGTGGCCGTTGCTGGTGTGGGCCTGGCTTACGAGGAGGAGGCGGGCCGCGGTCCTGGGTGGTCTTCTCAGTGCCGCTGTGATCTTGGCTGGCTCGGCGGTGGGGGAGCCGCTTCCCAGCTACCTTCGGTCCCTGAGCGAGCTCGGCCGCCACGAGGGCTCGCACAGTGTCTCGCTCTTCGCGCTCGGCACGCACGCTGGCCTGCCAACCATCTACGCGAGCGCTCTCGCGGTCCTCGCTGCGCTGACTGTCCTGGGGGTTGCCGTCGTGGTCGAGCGCCGCACCGGCCGCCCGGTGGGGCTCACGGGGGCCCTGGTCGCCGCCCTGGTCGCGATGCCGATCCTGTGGAGCCACTACCTGCTCCTGCTGGCTCTTTCGCTGCTACTGGCCGCCACCACGGACTCGACCAGGCTGGCCCTCCTGGGTGTCTTCGATGTGGGGAGCTGGCTGCGCTACACGCCTTACCGCGCTACCCTGCCCGAGGCGTTCGTGGGCACGGCGGTGGCAGTATTGGTACTCGGCCTCGCTGTGTGGGAGATGCCATCTCGGAGGTCAGTCGCCAGCGGGCTGATCGCAGTGCTGCGACGCTTCCCGGTCGCGCTCTACAGCTTGGCTTTCCTGTTCGTCGTCCTGGCGGTCCTCGCCAATGGGCGGGGTGGGCGAATTGTGGTTGTCCAGGTTGCGATCCTGATCGTGGGTGCGGCGTCGACGGCGTTTGGTGCAGCGCCAGCGGTGCCGGCAGCTTTGGCTGCATCACCAGCGGCGGCGGCCGGCCCTCCCCGTGCGGGCTCAGGCGGCTGAGCTTTCAAATCTAGTCGCCTCTCAGCCGATCTTAAGGACACTCAATTTACCGTGTGGTCCATGAAAGCGGTCGGCTGTGGGCCAGCAAGCTTCTCGCTTGCCGGAGGAGGCAATCAGCGTCCGGTCCGGCCCGGGAGGTTGGCGAGGCCGCCACGGCTGGCGAATCTGCAAATAGCACTAGTCCTGGTCGGGCTCGGCCTTGGGGCAACGGTCGGCTTGGCGCTCACCGCAGAGACCCGGAGCGCCTTGGTTGCCCCTGGTGGCGGGATGACGTTCCTCGGTAACCTCACCGGGCTTGTCGGGACCTATCTGGCACTGGTCATGGTCCTGCTCGTGAGCCGCCTGCCGTTCGTCGAGCGGGTCCTCGGCCAGGATGGGCTCCTTCGCTGGCACCGCAGGCTGGGGCCGTGGCCGATAAGCCTGCTCGTCGCCCATGCCATCCTGACCACCATCGGCTATGCCGAGGTGGCCAAGACAGGATTTGCCCATGAGCTGGATGTGTTTATCAACTCTTACCCGGGCATGCTCACCGCCACCGTCGGGCTGATCCTCATGATCGTCGCCGGTATCGCTTCCATCCGCGCGATCCGGACCAGGCTCCAGCGGGAGACCTGGTGGATGATCCACCTTTGTCTTTACCTGGCGTTGGCTGTCTCTTTCGCGCACATCATCGCTCTTGGGCCGTCTTTCGTCGGGCACCCATTCACCCAGGTCGTGTGGTCGCTGGCGTGGATCGCCACCGCCGGCCTGGTTCTTGTGTTCCGGGTCGGGCTACCGCTGGCCCGATCACTGCGCCACCGATTACGGGTCGTGTCTGTATACCAAGAAGCTCCCGGCGTAGTATCGGTCGTCTGCGAGGGCCGCCAGCTGGAGCGCCTGGCGGTGGCGGGAGGCCAGTTCATCTCATGGCGATTCCTTACCCCCGGACTTTGGTGGCAAGCTCACCCATATTCGCTCTCAGCGCTTCCTCAGCCTCCGACAGTTCGCTTGACCGTCAAGCAGGTCGGTGACCACTCGGCGGCCGTCGCCAGGATCCGTCCGGGAACGAGGGTGGCGATCGAAGGTCCCTACGGTGCGTTCACGGCTGAAGCCAGGCGTCTCGAGCGGGTGCTGCTGGTCGCTGGCGGGATCGGGATCACTGCGATCCGTTCGCTGCTCGAAGATCTGCCGTCGCGCTCCCGTCCCGCTGTGATCGTCCGGGCCACAAGCGAGGCTCATCTGGTGTTCCGCGAGGAGATTCGAACGCTCGTGAGGCGTAACGGAGGCCGACTCTACGAGCTGGTGGGCTCGCGCCACGAGGTCCGACTCGACTGCGAGACCCTGAGACGCCTCGTGCCCGATCTTCGTACGCGGGATCTGTACGTGTGTGGGCCGCCGGGTTTCGTCGAGGAGCTGGTCTCGGTAGCGAGGATGCTCGGTATCCCCGATGAGTCGATCCACCATGAAGCCTTTGCCTGGTAGCCGGACCGGTTTTGGCACCACCGGCAGACCACATGAGCAGGACGCGACATGAGAAGGACGCCCCTTGTCCTGATCGGAACAGTCGCCGGGCTGCTCGGCGTCCTCGGGTCTCACTCAGCCACCTCGACCTCGCCAGCGGTCACGCCAGCCTCAGGTACCTCCGGACCCCGAGCTGCCCGGCCCGCCTCAGGTACGTCGAGATCCCGAGCTCCCACCTCTCCGGCAACGACGGGCTCTGGCGCATCTGGAGCCATCACCAGCGCCACGGGGTCGGTCGTGCAGTACGGCTACGGAGAGCTCGCCGTCAAGGTGACCGTCGAGGGCGGGAAGATCCAAGCGGTCACCGTCCCGACACTGCAGACCGCTGACCCGTACTCCCAGCAGCTCGCGGCACAAGTGATTCCCATTCTCAACTCAGAGGTCCTTTCTGCCCAGAGCGCGCAGATCAACGGCATATCCGGCGCCACCTACACTGCGCAGGCCTATGCCAGCTCGCTGCAGGCTGCGCTCGACGCGCTGAACATCAAGTAACACGGGTCCGTGGCTGGCTATTACCGCGCCCCACTTACCCGGGTCGAGCCGGTGATGGGCACTGTGGTGTCGCTCTCGGTCCTCGCTGGGAGCCCGTCGAGCGAACACGCGCTGGGGGCGATAGACGAGGCCTGTGGTCTGCTTCACGAGCTGGACAGCACTTTCAGCACCTGGGTCGAGCACAGCCCGATGAGCCGATACCGCTCGGGCGAGATCGCCCTCGCCGAGGCACCCGGAGAGCTCGCCGAGGTCCTGGCGTGCTGCGAGCATGCCCGGGCGCTATCAAGGGGCTGGTTCGATCCGTGGGCGATGCCAGGCGGGGTGGATCCGACCGGGCTGGTCAAGGGCTGGGCGGTCGAGCGATGCCTCGACCTCTTCCGGCGTCGGGGGATCACTGCTGCTCTGATCAACGCGGGGGGCGATGTCGGCGTCCTCGGCGAGCCGTCCCCTGGACAGCCGTGGCGGGTGGGGATCCGTCATCCATGGCGGGAAGATGCATTGGCAAGGGTCATCCTGAGCCAGGTGGCTGTGGCCACCTCGGGACACTACGAGCGGGGGTTCCAGTTGATCGACCCATTCAGCGGGGAGCTGAGCTGCTCTGTGGCCTCTGCCACCGTCACGGGTCCCAGCCTTGCGCTCGCAGACGCCCTTGCTACCGCAGCGGCCGTGGCGGGTCCTGCGGCACTGGAGATCGTGACCGGCATCGAGGGTTATGAGGCCTATCTCATCCTGCTTGACGGCACCGAGCTTTTGAGCGAGGGGCTGAGCGCGGCGCGAGCGTCCTCAACGGGCCCATGATCTGGCAATCGAGCTCGTATTCGAAGCCGCCGCGTGCTGGAGCGTGAGGACCCAGCCTTGGTCTAGTTGTCAGAGCCCTGCTTTCCGGGTCCACCTTTGCCTGGCGTGGGGCCGTTCGGATGACCAGGGGGCCCAGGCGGCGCCTGAGTGGTGGGGGTGGTAGGGGTGGTAGGGGTGGGGAGGGTTGTGGTGGTAGTCGTGGTGGTGGTCGTGGTGGAGGTGGTCGTGGTGGTGAGCAGCGCCAGCTGCGTCTGGACGGTGCTCGCGGCGGCAAGGACCGCCCTCGCACGGGCGGGGCTCAGCTGGCCGGCCTTCTCGAGCGCAGCGACCTTTTTCTTTAGGGCGCTGAGGTCGGTCGCCGCCAGGGACGGGTTGTCAGCCAGGGCTGCAGAGCGCACGGCTTGGACGGCTCCGGATAGCTCAGCAGCCGCGCTCGAGGTGATCGGGGGAGCGGTGCCACAGGCGGCGAGCTCACTGGCGATCACCATGCCGACGGCCGCCATCACGCCGCGAGTCGCTTTCATTGGCGGACCAGGTTGGAGAGGTTGTCCAAGGCCTGGCTGAGCGCGGGTGGCAGGCTGGAGGTGGTGGACCCGGCCGAGGTGGAAAGCGTCGTGCTCGGGGACGGTGTCGACGGAGGTGCAGCGCCCCGTGTCAGAGCGAACACAACCACGAAGATCAGGACCGCGAGCACGGCGAGCGGGACAAAAAGTCTTTCCGACCTGCGGACCGCATGCCTGCGGGGGCCCATGCGAGCAACGCTTGCGTCAGAGGGGCGAGAATCGCCCCTGGAGATGCCCATCGCCACCGTCTCGGCGTGTTGAGGATCCCATGCCGGCCCAGCGCCCGGAGTCTCGGTCTGGCTGGCCAGCGCCTGGCTGACCAGCACCTCGGTTGGATCGGATGGTCGAGCTGCGCCAGCCAAGGGGGTACTCGCACTCGGGGAGATCGCCTCGGCCATGCCCGCGGCGCTCGCATAGCGATCACGTGGCTCCTTGGACATGGCCCGCTCAATCACTGACGCGAGCCCAGGGCTCACGTCCGGTCGCAACATTCGGAGGGGGGTTGGAGTCCCGGCCTGGATCGCTGCAACCAGGGCGTGAGTGCTGCTGGCGGACCCGAACGCCTTGGTTCCGGTGAGGGCCTCGTAAAGCACTGTGCCGAGCGAGTAGATATCGCTTGTCGGCGTGGCGGGCTCCCCGGCGATCCGCTCCGGCGACAGGTAGGCAGGTGTCCCAACGAGCAGGCCGGTGGTGGTGAGCCCCAGATCGAGGGCATCGAGAGCCTTGGCAATGCCGAAGTCGCAAACCTTCCAGCTCCCCTGGGGGGTGGCCAGGATGTTGCCCGGCTTGACGTCACGATGCACGAGCCCGGCCTCGTGGGCGGCCTGGAGGCCCGCGAGAGCTGCAATTGCCAGTGCGGTCACCTCCGCCTCGCTCATCGGGCCTTTGTCGATCCGATTCTCCACGGTCTGGCCGGGAAGGCACTCCATGATGATGAAGGGCCGGCCGTTGTCCTCCCCCGTGTCGTAGATCGCCACGACGTTGGGGTGCGAGAGCGTTGCAGCCGACCTGGCCTCCGCTTCGAAACGGTTTCGGAACTGCTCTTGGGCTGCCATCTCGCCACGCAGCAGCTTGATGGCCACGGTGCGGCCCAGCCGCAGGTCCTGACCCATGAATACCTCTGCCATTCCCCCGCGACCGAGCAGGGCTCCCATCTCGTAGCGGTCCGCCAGGATGGTACGGGCGCCTCCCATGCTACTGGCCTCGGCGTCCATGCCAACCTACGGTAGCTGGCCCGGTGAGGCCAGGCCATTGGTACCATGCTGGCGCCGTGGCGTTGCCCCGCATGGCGTGACGGCGAGCGCATTGACCACCGGCTGTCCACCGTGGACGCCCAGGTCAGCTTGGCTTCCAATGACGCGACCTCGACCCGCCGAGAATGAGGCTCAAGGGATCGGTCGGCGGAACCGATACAGGCAACAAGATCATGTCCAGTCGCCAGCCCCTGCTCCTTGACGGGCAGTTTGCCACCATCCTCGCTGCTGCTCGGCGCAACAACGCATGGGCGTTCGAGCGCTTGTACACGGGCATCGCGCCCGCAGTTGCGGGCTATCTGCGTCTCCAGGGAGCCGAGGACCCCGAGGACCTGGTCAACGAGGTCCTCCTGGGAGCCTTCCGCGGCCTGGCAGGCTTCGCCGGGGATGAGACTGCGTGGCGGACCTGGGTATTCGCGATCGCCCATCGCCGCTTGGTGGACGACCGCCGGAAGCGCTCGCGCCGGGTGAGCACAGCTTCGCTCGAGTGCCTCGGCGAGTGGGAGCCGATGGATCCGGGGGCCGATGGTGCGGCCCTCGGGCGTGTGGAGCTGAGCCGCCTACGCGCGTCATGTGAGCGTCTTTCTCCCGACCAGCGCGACGTCGTGCTGTTGAGGCTGGTTGCTGATATGAGCCTGGAGCAGGTAGCGGAGGCTCTCGGCAAGTCGACCGGAGCGGTGAAGGCCCTCCAGCGGCGCGGGCTCGACGCCCTGCGCGCTGAGCTGAGTCAATCACAGCCTCGGAAAGGGGTATCCCGGATGCGGTCCCCGGCGATTACGAGGATGAGATGCGTAAGCCCCGACACCTAGAAGAGCGCTCCATCGAGACGTTCTTCGCCGGACAGGCAATGCCTGATCCGGCGGACGCCGCCCTGGTCGCCTTCGCCCAAAGCGTTCGGTCGCTCGCCCAACAGGCTCCCCCAGTGCCCACGGGCGCTCTGGCAGCGGTGTTGGTGAGCGGTCTCGACACCCACCTGGGTGTGCTGCCAGAGATGGCGGCTCAAAACTTGCCCAAGCCTGCACCTCAGGCAACCCCCGTGTTGAAAAGGAGACCCCGAATGTCACTGTCCTCAATGTTGGCTGCAATCTTTACCAAGCTGGGCGCCCTCGGATTGGCTGCCAAGACCATCGGCGCCGTCGCCCTTGCCGCCGTTGGCATGACCGCGGCAGGAGCTGCAGGTGCCCTTCCAGCGCCGGTCCAAGGCGCTGTGGCGAGCGTGGTGAGCACCGTCACCCCGTTCAGTTTCCCGACCACCGCCAACAGCCATGCCGCCTTCGGTGGCAAGACTGCCACCTCGGCGGTCACCAACCACGGCGTCAGCGGCGCTGCGCAGAGCGCTGCAGCGAAGAAGCAGGGGGCCACGGAGTCCGCCAATGCGACCGCGACGGCCAGCTCCCACAAGACCACGGCGACGACCGGCCGGCCGGCCAGCCCCGGCTCGCAGAGCGCCTACGGCCTTGGGATTGCGAACTCCACTCCCGCCGCCGGCCACGTCCCCACCTCCGTGCCGACAGGGTCCTCCTCTGCCGCATCGTCCAGCTCCACAGGCAAAGCCAGTAGCGATAGCCCCGGCTCGCAGAGCGCCTACGGCCTCGGGGTTGCGAGCTCCACCCCCGCCGCCGGCCATGTCCCCACCTCCGTGCCGACAGCGAGCACGACCAGCTCGGCCTCCACAGGTTCGTCCGCCTCCACAGGTTCGTCCAGCGCCGGCTCCTCGCAGAGCGCCTACGGCCTCGGGGTTGCGAGCTCCACCCCCGCAGCCGGCCACGTCCCCACCCGGTGATGTTGATCTGCGCCTGAGCGTCCCACATCCCGCCCCTCCTGCCAACCGCCCCCTCGGGGGCGGTTGGCGTGTGGTTTTTCCCAGGGCGCGAAGTGCCCGCATCTCAAGAAGCCTGAGCCAGGCCTTTATGGACGATGCGCTGCCAGCGTAGGCGAAGGCCCCCCAGGGCGCTGATGGCCGATTGGAAAACCACAAGGTACATGAGCTGGCGATAGACGAGCTGCTGTAACGGCAGCGCCCACAACGGTGCGAGCTTCTCTCCGTCCAGGCGGAAGGCGATGACTCCCAGCACCATCTGGAGCACGTTGAAACCCAGCCAATAAGCGGCAACGGGTTTGAGTGGAAGGAAGATCAGGCCGTAGACGGCAAAGATGTCGACCACAGGAGCCGCCAGGGGCAGCAGGACCTGGAATAAGAGTAGGTAAGGCAGACCGAAGCGCCCGAGTGAATGGCCCTGCCGCAGCGCACCACGGTGCTTCCACATGGCCTGCATGGTCCCGTAGCACCACCTGTAGCGCTGGGACCACAGCGCTCCCAGCGTGGCCGGCGCCTCGGTCCATGCCCGGGCCGACTCCTCGTACACGACCTTCCAGCCCGCCATCTGCATAGCCATTGTGAGATCGGTGTCCTCTGCCAGGGTGTCGTTGCTGACGCCTCCCACGTCGAGCAGAGCCTTCCGGCGGAACGCCCCGATGGCACCCGGCACGGTCGGTATGCACCCCAGCGCGGCATACATTCGCCTGTCGAGGTTGAAGCCCATCACATACTCGATGTGCTGCCAGCGTCCCAGGATCCCACCCCGGTTGCCGACCTTGGTGTTGCCGCTCACCGCCCCGACAGATGCATCAGCCAGCGGGGCCACTAGGGCTGCGATGGTGTCGGGCTCGAAGACAGTGTCGGCGTCTACCATCACCACGATCTCGTGGCGGGACCGGGCCAGACCAGCGTTGAGCGCCGCCGGCTTGCCGCCGTTTGGCTGGCTGAGCACCATGGTGTGAGATCCGGCCGCCGCGGCAGCCGACTCCGCGGTCCGGTCGGTGGAGCCATCGTCGACCACGATCACCTCGAGCTCGGCTGGGTAACGACTGGCCTCCAGGGAGGCAACGGTGGCGGCGATTCCGGCCTCCTCGTTGAAGGCGGGAACGATAACGCTTACCGATGGGAGGTGGGTCCAGGCCTGCGGGGACCGATGGTGTAGGGGGACCCGAGCACGCCGGGCATGACCCCGGGCAAGCACCACGACGAGGACCGCGCGCGCCAGGGCCAGGACAGCGACAACAAGGAGCATGAGGGTGAGTGCCCGGACCACCCACACCGCGACCCGCAACGACCAGATCAGTGCAAGGCCCTGCAGGTGGGGACCGAGGGCGACGAGCGGGTCCACCCTGGACCTGGGGATTCCGGCCAGCGCCGAGACCGTTACGAGATGATCACCCCGCGCCCGAAGGGCAGCAATGACCTGGGGTACGGCAGCCACCGTCTGCGCTCGATTGCCTCCCGCGTCGTGAAACATGATGATGGCGCCCTGGCGACCTGGAGGCAGGGCATTCGCGGCGATGCGCGCGACTCCCGGACGGCGCCAATCCTCGCTGTCGCGACTGGCGAAGACCACTAGATATCCGAGGTGGGCCACGCTCCGGCCCACGCGTAGCTCCCCCGCGGTGATACCGGCGGGGGTCGAGGAGTACGGGAGACGCAGAAGGGCTGTATTCACGTTTCCTGCGCCGGCCAGGGCGGTCTGGGTAAGCGACAGCTCGAAGTGCCGGCGCAGGGGGCTGACCCTGGACAGATCGGCGTGGGTGAAAGTGTGAGAGCCAACCTCATCGCCATTAGCCAGCTCGTCGGCGACCAGGGCGGGGTAGGTGGCGGCGTTGGCTCCCACGACGAAGAACGTGGCCGGCACATTCTCGCGCCGGAGGAGCGCGAGCAGCTTGGGTGTCCACGCGGGTGAGGGGCCGTCGTCAAAGGTGAGGGCCACCTCGCCCGGAGGCGGTGTGACCGAGCGAATTTCGGGGCCGGAGAAGTCAACCAGGGGCCCGACGCCGGGAAGCGGAGGGATCGAACGACCTTCTGAGACGGTTGATGAGCCTCCGATCTCATGGTGGGCATAGCCCTGCAACACCACGGCGGCGACAAGGCCGATCAGGCAGGCGCAGAAGAGCATCCAGTGCCCGTGGGGCCGACGTGCCCGCTGGGTCCGGAGCCGTGGGCGAGCAGGAGCCTCGTCGGTGGGTGTGCTCACCGGGCTGTCGTGACGAACGTGCCCGGAGACGGTGCGCGTTGGCTCCCGTGCACCGAGGTGCCCATCAGCGCTTGGATCTGGCGGGCAGGGTGCTGGTGGTGCGCCCGGGGGCCGCCCCGCTGTTGCCCGGATAGGCCGCCGCCGTGGTTGTCGTCGAGGCCGTGGTCGTCGAGGCCGTGGCCGTCGTGGTGGTGGTGCGCCCGGGGGCCGCACCGCTGTTGCCCGGATAGGCCGCCGCCGTGGTTGTCGTCGAGGCCATGGTCGTCGAGGCCGTGGTCGTCGAGGCCGTGGCCGTCGTGGTGGTGGTACGCCCGGGGGCCGCCCCGCTGTTGCCCGGAGCCAGGGTTGATGTCGTGGACCCCGCCGAGAGGTTAGACCTTGTGCCTCCCGTCTGAGCCCCACCCCCGGCTCGAGCAGAGGAAGGGACGCCGTCGGAGATCGACGCAGGCAATGGCGTCACAACCGCACGATGCCCGAGGGCGGGGGGCTGCTTGGGGGAGGGTGGAGCCAGCAGATCACCAATCCCCGGGAGCCGGACTCGGGGGGCCCAGGACGCCCTGGCCAGGCTTGCGCCCAGCAGAATGCCATAGACCACGATCACCACACCCAAGAACCTGCCCGCGCCGTTCAGCCACCGCCAGCGCCGCCCGGTCCAGTCCACGAAGATCTGGTCACGCTGGCGCCCGTCATTCCCGGGTCCGGTTCTCATCGCCCACCACACTACGCCCGGAAAGTGGCACGCGCGAGATCCGAGGAACACCTTCAGGGATCGGGGGCAACACCGCCAGAGGCGCTCGAAGGGCGTGGTAGACCTACTGAAGCTTCGCTAGGCGCTTGAGGCTCCTCCATCGACAAAATGTTGTCTATGCGGCTGTGGGCAGGCGGAGGTCGTTGAAGAGGTGTTGCATGTCGATGCGGAGGGTCTCGTAGTCGCGGTCGATCTGGGTCCAGGTGGCCGGTCGACGTCCGGGGTGGGGGCTGCGCACCCCGGCGAGGATGGGGGCGATGACCTGGTCCCGGAGCACCCCGACGCCGCTGGTGGTTCGGGCGGCGTCGGGTGGGACCTGATAGCGCCGGGTGTGGTCGGGCTTGATGACGAGCTGCTTGGCGCGTAGCTTTCGGATGTCGTAGGCAGCTTGGCGAACGGTGTAGTCGGTGCCGGCCAGGGCGCCCATGGCGTTGACCTTGGTGGCCAGGTCGGCCACGGTGAACCCGTCGGGTGCGACCGACAAGGCGGTGGTGGCGGCCAGGACAGCTCGGGCTCGCGGCTTGTTTCAAGTCGATGCCTCCGACGCGGGTGGCGCCGAGGCGGGACGGGAAGGGGAGCTGGTCCAAGGTGCCGTCGGCGATGAAGCCGACATCGACACAGTCGAGCATGGTCAAGAAACGCTCGACCATGGACCGGAGCCGGTCGACGATGACCGGGAAGCGATCCAGGACCCGGCCGGTCCCGAGCTGGCGGGTGTTGTGGACCACCGCCTCGAAGCGCAGCACGTGCTCGCCTTTGCTGTAGGCCTTGAGCGTCAGCAGGCCGAAATGCACCTTGAAGATGGTCAGGTCCCAGCGAGGTGTCTCGATCACCATGCCTTGTCGAGGGGAGAGGTCACCGCCTTTGCGGTGTGGGCGGCCCTTGGCGCCGAACATGGTCCGCACCTTGGGGACATCGAGGCGCGACCGGGTCCGATCGAGCATCGACTCGAAGACGCTATCCAGCCGGGCGCCGGAGGCGAAGATCAGGTTCCGGCTGTACTCGACCTGGTAGATCGAGTAGCTGTAACGGAACCCCGAGCGGTCCTGATCGGTGAGGTCGAGCCCGAAGCACAAACAGGCGGTGTAGATCCATCGATCGCAGACCTGGCCCAGTCGCCCTACGATCGACGGTGTCGACCAGGTGTCTGCGATCCGGGCCAGGCCCACGGGGTCGGCTGTTGCGGTGAAGCAGTTGCCCTCTTTGGTGTAGCCGATCCCCGCCGCGCCCGCCTGCGCGGCGACGAACTCGTGGCCGTTGACGATGACCTGGGCGGAGAACGGCGCATGTCCCGACATTTTGATCGTCACATGGCCGAACTCGGGGTCCATGATGTGGAACGAGTAGTGGTTGACGTAGGACTTCTTTTTGGCCAGGTTCCCGATGTGGCCGCGGGTCTTCGAGCGCCGCACATCCCACACCGTTGCCGGGGCCCTGGCCACCAAGATCAAGAACACGCCGGTGCCCACGTCATGGCTGGCCAGGTAGTCCTCGGCGATGCGGTGCTTGCGCTCCTCGGCCTTGCAGTCGATGATCTCCACGCCGTGCGCGTTTCCCCACGCCCGGACTCGCCGGGCGAAACGACCCGCCAGGCGCATCAGATGGTTGTTGTCCAACTCGTCGTCGCTGCCGCCGTGCCAGCGCCGCCACCACGTGACCGATCGGCACCACCCGCCCAAGGCCCCAACTGCCCGAAGGGCCATCCGTTCCGAGCTTGTCTCGGAACGGATGTAGGTGCTTCCTCCTGAAAAAGGGGCTCAAAGGCAGGCCTTCATCCCTGTCACACTCGCCTCCTCTGGCTTTCTTCGGCTATCTCGGGCCTCCGGAGCCCGATACCGACGCGGCAGGAGTCGAGGCGGTGTGCACGCTTCTGTCCGAGCGATCACAGCGCGCGTTGCCCCGCCTCGCCGAGACGGGTTCGTCGCAGATGCGGCGTTGGTGGATGGCAGCCATACCTTCCACAACGTGTTCGTAGACCTCTATTTCTTGCGCCAGATCGTGCGCCCGGGCGGACTCGTGATCCTCGACGGCTGTAACCACTCGTCCGTGGCCAGGGCCGTCCGATACTTCGAAGGCAACGCGGGATGGCAGTGTCGGCCGATGGCACCACTTCGAAGAAACCCGACCGCGGTAAGAGAAGTGGTAGGCTAAAAGTATGAGCCACGCCGAGAAGGTGACTATAAGTCTCCCCGCAGAGCTGTTGGCCCGGATCGAGCACCGGCGCCACGACCGGGAGATAAGTCGGTCCGAGGTTGTCTCCGAGTTGCTGTGGCGCGGCTGGCGCCAAGCAGAGGCCGAAGAGCGCGAGGAACGCTACCGGTCCGCCTACCAGGCGCAGCCTGAAACCGACGCCGAACGCGCTTGGGCCGAGGAGGCAGCAGAAGAACTGTTTAGCGAGGACGACACCGGTTGGAGCCACACCGACCGCCCTGCCGGTGCGACGAGCTGAGGTCTGGTGGGCGGAACGACCGCCCGGCCAGCGCCACCCCGTTGTTCTGCTCTCCTGGGACGCCCACGGCAGCTGGCGGGACCGTGTCACTGTCGCCGACATCACCACTCGGGTCCGAGGGCTCGACGCTGAAGTGCCGCTCAACGAGGACGACGGGATGCCCCGGCCCTGCGTGGTCAATCTGGACAACCTGGCGACTGTGCCGCGCAGCATCCTTCGGTCTCCAATCACCAGGCTGAGTGCTCGGCGGATGGCCGAGGTCAGCCGAGCCGCGCACTTGGCCCTTGGGTTGCCCCTCCCCTGTACGACCGTGTAGCCGGGCCGTGGTGGGGCGGCGGCGTCACAAAGTGGATATGGCGCAGGTGTGCGCTGAGCTGGAGGTACTGGAGAAGGTCCGGGCTGCGCGCCGGCAACTGGTCGAGGCTGGTCCCGTGCCGTCCGATTGATTGGTGGGCGCTGCCGGGCTCGAACCGGCGACCTTCTGGTTGTAAGCCAGATGCTCTGACCAACTGAGCTAAGCGCCCTGCATTCTGGCCGGCGGGGGGCACCGGCACTCGACCACAACCGTAACCACCCGGGACCACCGACGGGTATCGTGGCACCTACACAAGGAGGCATCGCAATGACGGAGACCACCCTGAATCTGAGCGAGGACGAGCGTACCCAGCGGCTGGCCGGGCTGAACGCCCTCATCGAGGTGATGCGCCCGGCGGTGAAGGTGGACGGTGGCGACCTGATGCTGGTAGGCGCGGACGTGGAGACCGGAGTCATCGAGGTGGTGCTGCAAGGGGCGTGCAGCTCGTGTGCCATCAGCGCCACCACCTTGAAGGCCGGGGTGGAGCGAATCCTGAAGGACCGGCTGGACTGGGTAACCGAGGTCCGGGGGGACGTGGACGCCTCGGTTCCCTACGAGACGAGCGTCACCCTGGGCAAGGGCAGCTACGTCCCCAGACACTGAGCGGACCGGCGGGCTACCCGGCGCTGGGCTTCTTGCCCTCCGCGGCCTTGGCTGCCTTGGCTGCGCGCTTCTCCTTGACTGTCCTGCCCGGCTTCTTGGCGCTGTTGGTGGCTGGTGCCTTTGATCCCATCCCCTTAGAGTACCGCCACGGGCTCGCCTCCCGCCACGGGCTCGTCCGCCACGGGCTCGCCTCCCGCCACGGGCTCGTCCGCCACGGGCTCGCCTCCCGCCACGGGCTGGAC
>JAVKSL010000062.1:0-16983 GCA_039583695.1 Acidimicrobiales bacterium
ACCGCTCGGGCCTCGATGCGAGAGCTCCACAAGGCCTGGTCGATGCGGCCGGCTCGGTAGTCCTGGGTGGCACAGATACCACCAGGGCACCCCGACGTACACCGAAGGGTAGAACCCGGCCAGGGGGACGAGCTCACGGGACCAGATCGTGTCGTCGACGCTGAAGACCACCAGATGGAACCCGGGGTGGGTGCCGAAGCGCCCCAGCAGGGGGCGCAGCGCGTCGGTGAGCTCGATGGCGACCGGGATGTCCGCTCCGACATCGGGGCCGTACCTGAGGGCGGTGCCGGCGTGGTGGTCCCGGCGCACTCCGCAGTGCAACGCCATAACCAGCCCGTCGTCACAGGCCATGCGGGCCATCTCCAAGAGCATGTGGCGGCGGAACGCGGTCGACTCCGCGCGGGTGGCGTCCCCGGCGAGCGCGGCGCGGTAGATGCGGGCCGCCTCGGACGGCTCGAGCGGGTCGGTTCGGGCGTCGATGTGGCTGTGGTCGCTCGACGTCGCCCCATGGGCTATGAAGTAGCGGCGGCGGTCCTCCAACGCGGCGAGGTAGCCGGGGTAGTCGCCGATGTCGACGTCAGCCGCGTCGCCGAGGCGGCGCACCGACTCCGTCCAGCCGTGCCGGACGGGTTCGAGGTAGCGGTCGGGCCGGAACGTCGGGACCACCCGTCCGTCCCAGTCGGGGTCCGCGGCCAGGGCTGCGTGGGCGGACAGGTCGTCGCAGGGGTCGGCGGTGGTGGCGAGCGCGGCGATCCCGAAGCGCCGGTAGAGGGCGCGAGGCGAGAAGGCCGGCTCGGCGAGGCGGGCGGCGACCTGGTCGAAGATGGCGTCAGCCGACTCCGCCGACGGCCGCAGCGTCACCCCGAAGATGTCGGCCAGCTCCGCCTCCAGCCAGAACCGCACCGGAGTGCCGGCGAAAACCGACCACCGCTCGCACAACAGGGCCCACATCCGCCGCGCCTCGGTCTCGCTCAGACTTTCCTTGCCGACACCGAGCTCCTCGAGGCTGACCCCGTCTGCGTGCAAGAGCCGGGTGACGTAGTGGTCGAGGGTGACCAGCAGGCTGGCCGGGTCCGCGAACGGCGCGTCGTCGAGGAGCACCTTCGGGTCGACGTGGCCGTGGGGGGAGACGATGGGCAGGTCCCGGGTGGTCTCATACAGCCGCCGGGCGATTCCCAGCTGGTGCGGCTCGGCGGGGAACAGCCGATCCGGATGGAGTCTCAGCAGGGAGTTCTCCGATGACACCTCCCTATAGTGGTACCAGGCACCCGAAGCGGCAACCTTCTCCCGCCGGGATCCAGGCCAGGGGGTTGGACATGACCTCACACATCACCGACACGACCCTCGTGGATGGGCCCGCCAGCATCGGCGGACCCGAGGAACTGCTCGGTGACGAGGCAGTCGAGCGCTTTATCGCCGACCAGCTCGACGCAGTCCCCCTCGACGGACGAAGCGTCTGTGTGTTGGTGCCCGACGGCACGCGCAGCTGCCCGCTCCCGCTGCTGCTCGGAGCGGTCCACCGCGCCCTGCACGGCCGGGTGTCGCG
This sequence comes from Acidimicrobiales bacterium, assembly GCA_039583695.1. Lineage (GTDB taxonomy): Bacteria > Actinomycetota > Acidimicrobiia > Acidimicrobiales > JAJPHD01 > JAVKSL01. Next base: position 1,547 of record JAVKSL010000062.1, read on the forward strand.
CCTCACGGTGCTCGTCGCGCTCGGCACCCACGCCTCCATGAGCGACCCGGCGCGCGCCGCACACCTCGGCTACCAGGCGGGACGGCCAGACGAACGCTACCCCGGGACCGCCATCGTCGAGCACGCCTGGTGGGAACCGGACACCTTCGCCGAGGTCGGGACCATTACCGCCAAGCGGGTGGCCGAGCTGTCAGACGGCATGCTGCGCCAATCAGTCGACGTGCGCGTCAACCGGGCAGTGATCGACCATGACCTCACCCTCATCGTCGGGCCGGTCTTCCCCCACGAGGTGGTCGGCTTCTCTGGCGGGAACAAGTACCTCTTTCCGGGCGTGTCCGGCCGGGAGCTCATCGACGTCTCCCACTGGCTCGGCGCGCTCATCACCAGCGCCCGGATCATCGGCACGCTCGGGACAACCCCGGTGCGCGCCCTCATCGACGATGCCGCCGCCATGCTCCCCGGCCAACGCCTCGCGCTGTGCGTGGTCACCGCGTCGGGAAGCCCGCGGCTCCACGCGGCGGCCTTCGGCGACCCGGCCTCGGCCTGGCAGGCCGCCGCCGAGGTGTCAGCCCGCTCCCACATCCGCTACCTCGACGCCCCGGTACGCCGGGTGCTGGCCCTGCTGCCCGACAAGTACGACGACATGTGGACCGGCGCCAAAGGCTTCTACAAGGTCGAGCCCGTTGTCGCCGACGGCGGCCAAGTCGTCATCTACGGCCCCCACATCACCGAGATCAGCACCACCCACCCCGCCGTCACCGAGATCGGCTACCACTGCCGCGACTACTTCGTCAAACAATGGGACCGCTTCAAGGGCTACCACTGGGGGGACCTGGCGCACTCCACCCACCTTCGCGGCGCCGGCACCTACGATCCGAGCACCGGCGAGGACCCGCGCGTCACCGTCACCCTCGCCACCGGCATCCCCGAAGACGTCGTCCGCTCGGTCAACCTCGACTACCTCGACCCCGCCGGCATAGACCCACAAATCTGGGCCTCCGATCCCGGCACGCTGGTCGTAGCCAACGCCGGGGAGGACCTCTACCGGCTCGCACCAGCTGGTCCCTGAAAGGACCGAACCGACTGTGGCGGGGGGTGGCTACCGCGGCCTGCGCCGGTTGACGGCCAGGTCCGCGCTGTAGACATGCACCTGATGCCGACCGACGCCAAGCTCCTCCTCAGCCTGAACCTGGCCGGGACCTTCTTTTTCGCGCTGAACGGCTCGCTCACCGCCGTGCGCCACGCCAAGCTCGACATCGTCGGGGTCGTCACCTTGGGCATGATCACCGGGCTGGGTGGAGGCATCATCCGCGACATCCTCATCAACGACCTGCCCCCGGCGACGTTCCGGGACTGGCGGTACCTCGCGGTCGCGGCCGGCGGTGGGCTGGTGGCGTTCTTCCTCGGTCGGAGCCTCGACAAGGTGGCAGGGCTCATCACCATCTTCGACGCGGCCGGTCTCAGCCTGTTCGCCGTCACCGGTGCGACCACGGCCCTCGCCTTCAAGCTCGGGGCGCCTCAGGCGGTAATCCTCGGGGCGATCACCGCGGTGGGCGGTGGCACCATTCGCGACGTCCTGCTGAGAGAGGTGCCGACCGTGCTGCGCAGCGAGCTGTACGCCATCCCCGCCCTGGTCGCTGCGGCCGTGGCGGTGGCGACGAGCTCGCAGCACATCTACGGGCCGCCCGCGGCCATCGGTGCCGCGCTCAGCTGCTTCGTGATCCGAATGGTGGGCGTGCGCTTCGGGCTGAACGCCCCCGGCCCGCCGGGCGGCACGCCTCGCAGCGACTGACACCGCCCGGAGAGCCCGCTATGACCCGAGCCATTCGAGGGCGGCGACCACGAGCGCCTGGGTGCCGGTGTCGAGGGTCGGCTGGATGACCGGGGCAAAGGCAGGCGAATGGTTGACCGGGATGTCCTGCGCCACCCGGCCGGCGTCGACGGCCTTGCGGTAGGCATCCGCGTCGGTGCAGCCCACACCCCAGTAGGTGTAGGGCACCCCGAGAGCGGCGGGGATGTCACTGAAGTCCTCGCTGGCGGTCTGCTGGCCCAGATCGCCCGCCCGGTCGCCGAAAAAACCCGAAAAAGCGGCGGCCAGCCGCTCGGTGGTGGCAGCGTCGTTATCGGTGAGAGGGAAGCGGTCGAACAGCTCGAACTCGGGATCCTTCGGGCTACCCGACGCCTGGCACTCGGCGGTGACGATCCGGCGGATGGCGTCGAGCACCGTGGTCCGGGTTTGGGTGCTGTAGGTACGTACGTTGAGTTCGATGGTGGCCTCATCGGGGATGATGTTGCTCTTGGTGCCGGCCCGGATGCTGCCCACCGTGAGCACTGCCGTCTCGGTCGGAGCCACCTCTCGGGAGACGACGGTCTGGAGCCGGACCACGATCATCGCTGCCAGCACCACCGGATCGACCGTCGCCTGGGGCATCGACCCGTGCCCGCCGCGCCCGTGGACCGTGACCCGCATACTGTCGGCAGCCGACAGCGTCGGCCCGGCACGGGTACCGATCCTGCCAGCCGGTGCCGGAAGCACGTGCTGGGCGAACGCCACGTCAGGCGCCGGGATGAGGTCGGCGAGCCCGTCGTCGACCATCCCCTTCGCACCGTCTCCCGTTTCCTCGGCCGGCTGGAACAGCGTCACCAGGGTGCCGTGCCACTGCTCGGCGCCTGCGGCGAGCAGGTCGGCCGCGCCGAGCAGGCACGTGACGTGCATGTCGTGACCGCACGCATGAGCCACCGGCACCTGATTGCCGGCGGCATCGGTCGTGGTGACCGTGCTCGCAAAGGCCAGGCCGGTGGTCTCCTTCATGGGCAGGGCGTCCATGTCGGCCCGCAGAAGCACCGTCGGGCCGTCTCCGCGTCGCAAAATCCCGACCACCCCCGTGCCGCCGACGCCTTCGTGCACCTCGAAGCCACAGCGGCCGAGCCGATCGGCCACTTTCGCGGCGGTCCCGGTCTCTTGGTGGGACAGCTCAGGGTTGCGGTGGAGGTCCTGGTAGAAACCCTCTTGCCAGGAGCGGACCTCGCCCAGTCTCGCCAGCACAGACGACAACGAAGCGGCCACGGGTACTCCTCTCAGATCCGACACGAGCATCTTTGCCTGCGGCGGTCCGGCTGACAACAGCTCTTCGAAGCCTCCCGAAGGACGCGGACGTTGTTTTTACCGGCTGCTTGGACCCAGCCATCCAACGGTGGGCAACCGTCCCGCCCCCTAACGAACCATAACACGCGTCCAGCTTCGTAGGTGAGTTCGCCCGGAGCCGGCGGGCTGACAGAGCGGGTGCACCCCTTGCAGCGACAGAAGCCGAAACCGACTCAGTCCTCGGCGCCTGCGGCCTCGTTGCAGTAGACGACGGGAACTTGGTGGCCGAAGTTGGGTAGTGGGTGGGCGCAAGGGCAGGGTGTCGCCCAACTAGCAACTCGACTCTTGGCAGACTAGGCGTTCGACACACGTCGGTGTGCTGCGCAGCAAGGCAGTCGTCAGTGACGAGCGTCGTGACATGGCCCTGTACGCTCTGCTGCGACCATAGGCTTACAACCACGGAACAAAGGAGCCTCGGCCAACACCGGGGTTCCTTTCACTTGAGCGCCTGACCGGGCCAGGGAGCTCGTCAGGTAACCCCCTGCCCGGCGGACTTTTACCCACACAGGTCATCTTGCTGCCGAACTCAACGAGGGGTCAGGTCGTTCAGCTGCTGACCGTGGCTGCCGATAGCCCACCTGTGGATGGCGGAGCAACCGGCGCGGCGATCGCCTGACCCATGCCCGCTCCTGACCCGTTCCCTACCGAAGAGCTCGGCGCAGCGGTCCGAGCAAGTGTCCTCGCTGTCTTGCCGGCAACGCTTCGCGACGCCGCTTTGGTGGGCGCGGTGCGCAGCGAGGTACCCAAGGGACGGCGCCTGGAGGGGCCGCCGCTCTGCCTCGTCGTCACCGGCCTGATCCGCGTCGCCCTCGCCTCCTCCGAGGGCCACCGATTCGCAGTCGCCTACCTGCATCGAGGTGACATCGCCGGGTTGGCCCGGCTCACCGGGCGGCGATCCCCGCTGGAGTTCGAGACGGTGACTGACTGCCGGCTCCTCTTCCTGCACGAGGGTACCTTCGACGACCTGCGCCGTAGCCACGCCGCTATCGGCGTCGCGATCACCGACCAGCTCAACCGTCACCTCGACGACACGTTGTCCGAGACGGCCCTGGCCGCGTTCAGCCACGTCCGCGAACGAGTTCTGTGGCACCTCCTTGCCCGCGCCGACATCGACCCGCACGGCCCGATCACATGCCGTATGACCCACCAGGAGCTGGCGGACGCGGTCGGCTCTGTCCGAGAGACGGTCACCCGCATCCTCGGCGATCTCAAGAGCGACGGCTTGGTGGAGCCGAACCACGGCTGCGTGGTCATCCCCGATCCTCAGCGACTTCGGAGGGAACTGGGCTCCTGACGGGACAGCGGGCCAGGTCATGTTCTGTGATGCTCGTCACAGAGCTGGATGACCGGGGTCACAGACAGATCGAATAGGGGCATGCATGCTGGCCCCATTGGCTCCCTCGCCCGCTTCGCCCCCGAGCCGCCTGGAGCGGCAGCCCCTGTACCGCCTCCTCGTCATGCGCGTCCAGAGCTGCGCCTCAGACGTGCTCATGGGCCTCGGGTCGGGAGAGCCATGGCCGGGCTCGTCGCTGGCGCTGGGCTGCTTGCGGGGTGTGGGGGAGGATCTTCAAACAGCGCCCCGTCGATCACCACACGCACGACGGTTGCAGCCTCAACCACCTCCACGTCGCAACGCTCGCCTTCGAGCACAGCGTCAGCCGACGCGGCCGTCCTTGCCGCCTACCGCGCCGCGTCGACGGTGTTTCAACAAGCGCTGGCGGCTGCCAACCCTGACGATCCTGCGCTGGCGGTCACGATGACGGGACCGCAGCTTGAGGGGGTAAAGGCGAATCTCTTGGCGGACCAACGGGAGGCGATTGTTGGCCGGGGCACCGTCACGCTGCACCCGAGGGTGGCCTCCGTGTCGTCGACGAAGGCGACCGTGGTGGACTGCGTCTACAGCGCGGTCGAGTTGGTGTATCAGGCGACCGGCAAGCCCGTGCCGCCGGTGAGTCCCCCGGAGAACGACGGGGTGCGGGCCACCTTGGTGCTCAGCGGAGGTATCTGGAAGCTCGACGAGCAGACGGTGACGGACGGGAGATGCGCGCCCGGGTCCTGAGTCTCCTTTCGTTTTCGCTCGGCTGCGCGCTAGTCCTCGTAGCTGGGGAGACCCCGGCCTCGGCCGGGGACGGCTACGGCCAGGACAACTCGGCAGGGGCTCAGGCTTCAGGGGGCGTGATCACGGTGCAGGCGGGGGTGACGACGTGGACCCCGCCGGAGGGCTCGGAATGGGCGAACGCGGCGCAGCCGGACCCGCCGCCGGGGAAGCCGAACCCGAACCAGCCCTACGGCTGCACCTACAGCGCCCTGGGTGCGTCTGCGACCGCGTCGCTCGGTGTCGGGGGCCCCCAACCCGGTCAGTGGGTGTTCCCGGTGTGCGCCGGTCCCGGAGCGATCGACCCCATGCCGCCCATCTGGGTCACCGGCGCCCAGCCGGTCGTGGCCGCAGTCCAGCTGAGCCCAGTCGTCGTGGCCGAGGAAGCGGTCAAGCACCTCAGTCTCTCTTCCCCGGTCATCCGGATGGCCCCGCCGGCGGGGCGCCCTCAGCTGGTGGGGGTGGCGACGTGGCTGTGGATCGACCCGGCGGCGTGGCGGACGTTGAGCGCGTCGGCCACGGCGGGTCCGGTGACGACGACCGCGACGGCGACGCCGTCCAAGGTGGTCTGGAACATGGGCGACGGTGACACGGTCACCTGTAACGGCCCGGGCACCCCGTACGACCCGGGCACCCCGTACGACCCGAGCACCCCGAACGCCACGACGAACTGCTCCTACCACCTGGCCGGCACCCGGCACGTTCCAGGTGACCGCGACCGTCTACTGGTCGGTCTCCTGGACGGCGCAGGGCGCGCCGGGCGGGGGGACGCTCGGGGTCCAGGCCGGCCCGGCCTCGGCCGTCACGGTGCAGGTGGAGGAGTCACAGGCGATCAACACCCCGAGTGGCGGAGGCGACTGAAGGAGCGGCCCATGGCGACCACGGCGGCGCCCACCCACACCAACGGCCGGACGGCGGGGGGGCCGCCCGGCCCGGCGTCGATCGGCCGGGTTCGGGTCGTCGCCGCCAGCTGCCGCTCGTGGTGGTGGGGGTGCTGCTGGTCGTCGGCTGCGCGCTCGTGTTCGCCGACATCTCGCTGCGCACCGGCCACGGCCAGGACGTGCTGGTGGTCGCCCAGCCGGTCGCGGCGGGCCAGGTAGTGACGCCGGGGGATCTTCGGGCGGTGCGCCTGTCGGCCACTGGTGGGGTGGCGAGCGTGCCGGCCGGCGATGAGCAGGCGGTGGTCGGCCAGCCTGCCGCCGTGGCGCTGTCGGCCGGGTCGGTGCTCACCCGGGACGACGTGGGCGCGGTCGCTGGGGTGGGGGCGGGCTTCGACGTGGTGGCGGTGGCGTTGAAGCCGAGCGCCTACCCGCCGGACCTGGCGCCGGGGGCCCGGGTGCAGGTGGTCCCGGTCGCCTTTTCGTCGGGCTCAGGGTCGACCGCCACGACAGGGTCGAGCCCGGTGGCGGCGACGGTGCTCGGAGTCCAGCCACCGTCTGCCACCTCGGGTTCCCCGGCGGTGATCTCGCTCGAGGTGCCCCGCTCGGACGCGGGCGAGGTGGCATCGCTGGCGGCGGCCGGCGAGGTGGCCCTGGTCGAAGAGGGGAGCGGCGGGTGAGCGTGGTGGCGGTCGGCTCGGTCCGTTCGTGTGGGTGCTCGACGTTGACGCTCGGTCTGGCGGCTACCTGGCCGTCGGGCGACCGGCGGGCGCTGTTGGTGGAGGCCGACCCGGCGGGCGGCACGTTGGCTGCTGCGGCGGGGTGGCCGGCGGAGCCGGGCCTGGTTTCGCTGGCCGCGGCGGCTCGCCACGGCGGGGATCCCGGCCTTGTCTTCGAGCACTGCCAGGCTCTTCCCGGCAGGGCGCTGGCGGTGGCCGGCCCGGCCTCGGCTGAGCAGACCCGGCCCGCCCTCGCCATGCTCAGACCGCTGCTCGGCGGTCTCTGTGTCCTCGACGCCGAGGTGCTGGTCGACTGCGGCCGCCTGCCCCGGGCTCGCCGGCCCTGACGATCGTGGAGCGGGCCGGCCGGGTGCTGGTGGCGGTGCGGCCCGGCTTTCGGACTTGCACGCCGCGGCTACCTGGCTGGCCGCGCACCCGCCGGGCGAGGGTCGGGTGGCGCTGGTGGCGGTAGGCGACGGCCCCTACCCCGACGCCGAGACCGCCGAAGCATTCGGCGTCGAGGTCGCCGGGCGCCTGCCGTGGGATCCCTGCGCCGCCGAAGCCTTGGCGAGCCTGCCCGCGTCGGCCCGTGCACTGCGGGCGGCGCCGCTGGTGCGTTCGCTCCGCACCCTGGCCGAGCGGCTCGCCGCCGCCTCCGATGCGGCTCCGGCGATCGAGTCACCGGCTCCGTCTTCAGGCGGCCGGGTCGGCCTCCGGCGCCGGGTGCTCGCCCCGTGGCGGGCCGAGCCGGTAGCGGTCGGGGTGAACGGCAGCTCGCCGGAGGGATCGACCTCGTGAGCGTCGAGGCGTCGGTGGTGGCCGACCTGCGGGCCGAGGTGCTGGCCGGGCTGTCCGAGCGCGAACGTGCACTGGCGGCGTCGGGCCGTCCGCCGCTGGGGGCGGCGGACGAGCAGGCACTCGGCCGCCAGCTGATCGCCGAGGTGTTGGAGCGGCGGGCGAACGACGCCTTGCGGGCCGGGCGCCCGGTGCTGTCGGCCGGCGAGGAGGACGAGCTTTCCCGGGCGGTCTTCGACGCCTTGTTCCGCCTGAACCGCCTGCAGCGCCTGTTGGACGACCCGGCGATCGAGAACATCAATGCCAACGGCGCCGACCAGGTGTGGGTCCGCTACGCGGACGGCCGGCGGGAGAGGGTGGCGCCGATCGCCGCCTCCGACGCTGAGCTGGAGGAGATGCTGCGCACCGCCGCGGCCCGTACCGGGATCGGCGAGCGGCGCTTCGACCGGGGCTCGCCGAGGCTCTCCTTGCAGCTGCCGGACGGGTCGCGGCTGTTCGCGTTGATGGCGGTGGCGGCCCGGCCGTGTGTGTCGATCCGCCGGCACCGCTACCTGAAGGTCACCTGCGACGACCTGGTCGGCATGGGCACGCTGGACCTGGCGCTGCGCGAGCTGGTGCGGGCGATGATGGCGGCCCGAAAGTCCTGCATCATCTGCGGGGGGACCGGGGCGGGCAAGACCACGCTGCTTCGGGCCATGGCCGCCGACATCGCGCCGGCCGAGCGGCTCGTCACGATCGAGGACTCCCTGGAGCTGGGCCTCGACCGGTTCCCCGACCTGCACCCCGATGTCGTCGCCCTCGAAGCCCGCGAGCCGAACCTCGAAGGCGAAGGCGGGGTGAGCCTGGCCGAGCTGGTTCGATGGGCGCTTCGCATGTCCCCGGATCGGGTGATCGTCGGCGAGACCAGAGGCGAAGAGGTTCTCGCGTTGTTGAACGCCATGAGCCAGGGGACCGACGGGTCGATGGCCACCCTGCACGCGTCGAGCTCGAAGGGGGCGTTCTCCAAGCTCGCCACCTATGCCGTGCAGGCCCCCGAGCGCCTGCCGCTGGAGGCGACGAACCTTTTGGTGGCGAACGCCGTGCACTTCGTGATCCACCTCGCCCAAGACGGCGAACGGCGGTTCGTGGACTCGGTACGCGAGGTCGTCGACGCCGAAGGCCCGATGGTGGTCTCCAACGAGATCTTCCGCCCCGGCCCCGACGGCCGGGCCGTTCCCGGCGCCCCGCTGCGCAACGACACCCTCGACGAGCTGGCGGCGGTCGGCTTCGACCCGGGCCTCCTGGAACGTTCGCAGGGCTGGGGGGAGCGGTGACCGCCTCGCTCGCCGCCCTCCTCGGCGCCGGCGTCGGTGTCGGCCTGGTGGCCACCTGGGCCGGCTGGCGCGGCACCGACTCCCCACACGGTCCGGCGGGGGCTCGTGCCGAAGGTGGAGCGGGCCAACCTGCGGGTCGCGCTGGCCGCCGGGGCGGCGGTGGTGGTCGGGGCGGCCACCGGGTGGCCCGTCGGCGCCCTGCTGGCCGGTCTGGCCGGCTGGGGCGCCCCCAGCCTGGCCGGCGGCACCAGGGCCCGCCAGGCGGCCGTGGCCCGGATCGAAGCGATCGCCTCGTGGGCGGAGATGCTGCGCGACACGATGGCCGGCTCGGCCGGCCTAGAGCAGGCCATCATCGCCACCGCCCCGTTGGCCCCGGCGCCGATCCGGGTCGAGGTCGTCACTCTTGCCTTGCGCCTCGAAGGTGAGCGGCTCGCCCCCGCCCTGCGGGCCTTCGCCGACGAGGTCGCCGACCCGACCTGCGACCTGGTGGTCGCCGCATTGGTGCTGGCTGCCGGGCACCAGGCGCAGCGTCTCGGCGAGCTGCTCGGCACCCTCGCCCACGCGGCCCGGGACCAGTCCACCATGCGCCTGCGGGTCGAGGCGGGCCGGGCCCGGACCCGCACCTCGGTGGGGGTCATCGTCGGCGCCACCGGCGCCTTGGTGGCGGGCCTCGCCGTGCTCAACCGCGGCTACCTCGCCCCCTACGACACCGCCACCGGCCAGCCCGCCTTGATGTTGGTCGGCGCCATTCACCGCAGCGTTCGCCTGGCTTTCCCGCATGACCCGCCCGCAAGCCGCCGAACGCTTCCTCGCCAGCGCCAGCGCCGGCACCGGCCCGGCGCCATCCAAGGCGGCCCAGGAGGCGCAGCGGTGACCGCCGCCCTCGTGCTCGGGGCGGGGTGCGGGCTCGGCCTGGTGCTCGTCGTCCGGGGCCTGTTCCCGCCGCGGCCGTCCCTCTCCCAGGCGCTCGCCCAGCTGCGCCGGCTGCCCCAGCCTGCCCCCGTCCTCGCCGAAGACGACCTCGGAGGGTTCGCGGCGCGCCTCGGCCGGCCCGCAGCCGACGCCCTCACCCGGGCCGGCGCCAGCTGGCTGGTGCCAGCCGCCATCCGCCGGGACCTGGCCGTGCTCGGACGGCGCCCCGAGCGCCACCTGGCCGAGAAGGCAGCCCTCGGCCTCGTCGGATTGCTCCTTGTCCCTGCCGTCGACGGGTTGCTCGCGCTCGGCGGCGCCGCCCTGCCGGTGGTGGTCCCAGTGTGGGGGGCGCTCGTGCTCATGGTGGGCGGTTCTTCGTCCCCGACGCAGGCGTCAACGCCGGCGCCGTCCGGCGCCGCCGGGACTTCCGTCACGCCCTCAGCTCCTTCCTCGACCTGGTCGTGATCGCCCTCGCCGGAGGAGGCGGCGTCGAGACCGCCCTCGCCGATGCGGCGGGGGTGGGGGAGGGGTGGGCGTTCGCTGCGCTGCGCCGGGCGCTCGACCAGGCCCGCCTCGCCCGGGAGACCCCCTGGGCGGCGCTCGGACGCCTCGGAGACGAGCTCGGGGTCGGTGAGCTGTCCGAGCTGGCCGCCAACGTGGCCCTGGCCGGCACCGAGGGCGCCAAGGTGCGCGCCAGCCTTCAGGCCAAAGCCGTCTCGCTGCGCACCCACGAGCTGGCCGACGCAGAGACCGGAGATCAGGCCGCCACCGAGAAGATGAGCCTCCCGGTCGTGATGCTCTTCGCCGGGTTCTTGTTCTTCTTGGGGTTCCCCGCCGTCGAACGGGTCCTCCATGGCCTCTGACCCCCCCGTCTCTCACAACCGGATCCTGACCAGCCCAAGAAAGGAAGGCCCATGACATGACCCGACCGACGAAAGGACCCCGGCAGTGTTCCCAGAGCTGATCGTCCTGCGCCACCTCTTCGGCGTCCTCGCGGCGCGTTGGCAGGCGCTTCGAGCCGACCCCGACGCCGGCTACTCCACCGAGGCGGTCATCGTCACCGCCCTCCTCGCGGCCCTGGCGCTCACCGCGGTGGGCATCATCGTCGCCAAGGTCCTCGCCAAGGCGAACTCGATCACCACCGGCCCCTGAGCCATCCGGCCATGGCCGCCGCCGCCACTACCGGCATCGCGCCAGCCCCGGCGCGCCCGGTATCCGCCCGAGGTCGGCTGGTCGCGTCACACCGCCGCTGTCGCCGCCGGTGCGGCCGTCGCCGGGCCGTAGGCAACGAGCGGGGTGCGGTCGCCGCCGAGCTGGTCATCGCCACCCCGCTACTGCTGCTGTTGATCATGGGGGTGATCCAGTTCGCCCTGTGGCAACACGCCACCCACGTCGCCGAGGCCGCGGCCCAACAGGCCCTCGCGGTCGGCCGCCTCCAGGGCGAGACGCCAGCCGCCAGCGAGACCCAAGGCGAGGCGGTCCTCGCCCAAGTCGGAGCCGGGGTGCTCGCCGCCCCGAGGGTGACCGCCACCAAGACCGCCGCGGTCACCAGCGTGGTCGTGACCGGCCGGGCCATCAGCATCATCGGGCTGTTCAGCCTCCCGGTACGGGCGGTGGCCTCGGGGCCGAGCGAGGTCCTCACCACCCCCGGGCAGGGACCATGACCGCCACGGCCGCTCCAGTGCTGCGGCGTGCCGGCGGCGAAGAAGGTGCGGTGGCGACCGAGCTGGTCCTGCTCACCCCGCTGCTGCTCGTGATGCTGCTCTTCGTGGTCGCCCTGGGACGCCTCGCCGGCGCCGGTATCGACGTCGACGGCGCAGCCGCCCAGGCGTCCCGGGCCGCATCCATCGCCCGGGACCCCCAGAGAGCGCCACCGCCGCCGCCCGCCAGACCGCCGCCGACGCCCTCAGCTCCGACCACGTCACCTGCGCCACCCTCACCGTCACCACGAACACCGCCGGGTTCGCGCCCGGCGGCCAGGTGGCGGTCACCGTCACCTGCACCGTCGACCTGGGCGACCTGACCGGAATACGACTGCCGCCCGCCGAGTCCATCTCCTCCACGTCGACCTCGGTGGTCGACACCTACCGGACGGCGTCGTGACCACCACCCTGCGCCGGCATCTCTCCCGAGCCCGTGCCGACGAGTCGGGGATGGTGACCGCCTTTGTCGTCATCTTCGCCCTGGCGCTTTTGGCTATGGCCGGTCTGGTCCTTGACGGTGGCCTCACCCTGGCCGCCAAGGTCCGGGCCATCGACGACGCCCAGGCCGCAGCGCGTGCCGGCGCCCAGGCGATCGACATCCCCCTCTACCGCGCCACCGGCCAGATCACCCTGGACCCCCAACAAGCCGTCGCCGACGCCGAGCACTACCTCGCTGTCTCAGGAAACACCGGCACCGTCGCAGTCACCGGGAACCAGGTCACCGTCACCGTACGGCTCACCCAACCCACCCAGATCCTCTCGATCGTCGGCGTCGACACCATGGGCGTCTCGGGCACCGGAAGCGCCACCGCGGAGCAAGGGCCATGACCCGAGCGCTGCGGGTCGCCAAGGGCATCGCCACCCTCGCCGCCCTGGTCGTACTGGTGGGCGCCATCCCCTTCGCCCTGTGGCACTTCGTCGGCTGGCCGCTACCCCGCCACGTCCCGAGCGCAGCCGCGGTCGGCCGAGCCCTCGACCGCCAGGGGATCCCCGCCCAAGCGCTCGTCGACGCGCTGGCGGTCGTGGTGTGGCTGGCATGGGCGAGCCTGGTCGCCTCCGTCGCGGTCGAGATCCCCGCCGTCCTCGCCGGCCGCCACGCCCGCCGCCTCCCCGTCGCCGGCATCTTCCAACCCGCGGCCGGCAGGCTCGTCGCCGCGGTTGTCGCCGCCGCCCTCAGCCTCGCCCCCCGCCCCGCATCCCACCCCGGTACCGCCCCCCTCGCAGCCCGCCTGCCGGCCCCTGCCGCCCGCCCGCCGCCCTGGTACTCGCCGCCGCCACGACCACCACCACGAGGAGCGCGCCGTCACCGGTTCCGGCATCCACCGCCACCTCCACGCCGGCCACCGCCCGACGGAGAACAGCGCCGGCACGACACGCGTCTACGTCGTCCAGCGCGGCGACACGCTCTGGGGGATCGCCGAGCGGGAGCTGGGCGACCCGCTCGCCTGGTCGCAGATCTACCAGCTCAACGTCGGCCGCCCCCAGCCCGGCGGCGCCACCCTCGCCGACCCGCACTGGATCTACGCCGGCTGGACGCTGCTGCTGCCAACCCAGGCCTCGGCGACACCCGCCGGCCCGCCTGTCCCGGCACCGCCCGCCACCCAGCCCGAGCCGCCACCGGCGGCGCCCAGCGAGCCCACCCCGCCTGTCCCGGCACCGCAGGTCCCCACGCCGCCCCCGTCGGTCACCAACCCCGCCACGCCAGCGCCGGCGCACGCCAACGGCCACGGGCCTGGCGGCCCCCACGAGCCGGACCGGTACCACCAGACCGGCGCGCCGGGCGACCCCGTGCCGCTGCCGTCGGGATCTGTCGTGGCCGGCTCGTTCGCCGCCGGTGTCCTCTCAGCGCTGGCCGCCGGCCGGCTGCGCCGCCGCCACACCTACCGCTACCGCCCGCCGCGCCCCGGCCGAGCCCTCAGCCCCGCCCCGGCGCGCCCGACCCTCGCCCACCTCGTCCACGCCGTCAACGAACTGCGAGAGCAGCAGGCGACCAGCCAGCCACATGCGGCCCCTCCGAGCCCGTCGCCGCCCCGGCCGCCACGCCTCCCGGACGCGTCGATCTTGCTCGCCGCGGCGCCGAGACGATCGCGGTCGCGTTCGGCGACCTCTCGGGGCTCGCCCTCGCCAGTCCCGCCGCAGACGACGTGGCCAGGGCTCTCCTGGCGGCTGTCGTGGTCGGCTCGGGATCGGGGCAGGCGGAGGTGCTCCTCGCCGGCGATGCCGCCAGCCGCCTCCTTCCCGACGCCACGCCGAACCCCGCCATCCGCCGGACGGCCTCGACCGACGCCGCGGCCCGCATCCTCGAAGCCGAGCGCATCGCCCGCAGCCGCCGCCTCGCCGCTGCCGACGCCGCCGACGCCGCCGACGCCGCCGACGCCGCCGACGCCGAGTGCTTCCGCCGCGACAACCCCGAGAACCCCCTCCCAGTCCTCCTCGCGCTCTGCGATCCGCCACCGGCCGACTCCGCCGCCCGCTGGGCCGCCCTCGCCGCCAGCGGGCCACGCCTCGGCATCGCCGTCGCCTACCTCGACGACACCCCTGCTGCAGCCGGTCGCCTCGCCACCGACGAGCACCGCCAGGTCAGCTCCGCCACCCCCTCGCCCCTCGCCGGGCGTCTCTCTGGTGCCGAGCTGTTCGGTCTCTCCGCCGCCGAAGCCACCGAACTGCTCGACGCCGTCACCGACAGCCTCGCCGACCAGCCCGAGCCCGGCGGCGAACCCGACGGAAACGCCGACATGACGGTCCTCGACGGCCACCCCGATCTGGAGGCGGCGGGTGACGGTGTCGGCGAGCCGTGGCCCGAACCGGCCCGCGCCGAGACGCCCGGGGGCCGGCCGATCCGGGTGCAGCTGTTCGGTCACCTGGCCCTCTGCGTGCACGGGGAGGCGGTCGCCGACGGGCTGCGCAGCCGGGCGAAGATGCTCCTCACCTGGTACCTGCTGCGCCCCGAAGGCGCCACCAGCGAACAAGCCGTCGACGCCCTGTGGCCCGACACCACCCCCGACCAGATAGGCCGCCAGTTCTGGCGGGCCTTCGGCGACCTGCGCACCCGGCTCCGCGACGCAGGCGGCGACGGCCTCGAGTGCTCGTCAAAACCGGCGACCACTACCAGCCCGCAACCGCAGAGATCGCCTGCGACCTATGGGACTTCCAGACCGCGCTCACCGACGCCGCAGGCGCCCCCGACGACGACACCGCACGCGCCGCGCTCCGCCGCGCCATCGACGCCTACCAGGGCGAGCTCTTGGACGGCTCTGACTGGCTGTGGGTCGAGCCTGTCCGTGCCGACCTGCACCGGCGGGCCATCGACGCCCACCTGCGCCTCGCCGAGCTCGAAGCCGCAACCGGCCGGCCCGACGCGGCCGCAGCCTTCCTGGAACGAGCCATCGACCTCGACCGCTACGCCGAAGACCCCTCCCGACGCCTCATGACCCTCCAGGCAGCCACCGCCCGCCCCGACGCGCTGCGCCAGACCTGGCTCCTGTTGAACCACCGCCTGGCCGAACTGGACCTCGAGGTCGAACCCCGGACCGCCCGGCTCTATCGCGAGCTCATCGACGAGCCGACGGCAGGACTTCGCCGTGCCGGGCTCCGCCGATGAGCGCGGTCTACCGCTCCATCCTGCTGGCCACGCCGGGTCGGCTTGCCGGAGCCGTCATCGCCGCGGTCGCGGCAGACGCCGCCCTCGCCTGGCGGCTCGGCGCCACCCCGGCGCTGCCCGCCTACCTCGTGTTCGGGGCAGCGGCCACCGCCGTGTCGGTGACCGACCTCGCCGCCCGGCGCGTCCCCAACCGGGTCACCGGACCGCTGTACGGCCCGGGCGTGGGCCTCCTCGCCGTCGCGTCGGCGGCATCGGGGCAGTGGTGGCCGCTTGGCC
>JAVKSL010000063.1:0-16142 GCA_039583695.1 Acidimicrobiales bacterium
CGGCACCTCCGGCACCTCCGGCCCCGGCACCTCCGGCACCTCCGGCCCCGGCACCTCCGGCACCTCCGGCCCCGGCATCTCCGGCACCGGCATCTTCGGCCCCGGCACCTCCGGAACCGAGTGTCGCCCCCCAGGGCCGGTGTGTGGACCGGTCCCGGGGGGATGCCACCCTGCTCAATGCAGGTCCTTGAAGATCTTGAATATCGAGCCAACTGCCGGCCCCATGACCACGATCATGATCGCCGGGAAAATAAGCATCACCATCGGGAACAGCATCTTGACTGGCAGCTTGGCCGCCTTTTCCCGGGCCCACTGGCGCCGGCGCAGCCTCATCTCGACAGCTTGTGCCCGCAGGACCGGCCCGATCGGCATCCCGAGGGCATCGGCCTGCACCAGGGCAAGGACAAAGGCGGACAGGTCAGGCACCTCCGTTCGCCTCTTGAGGTTGTGCAGGGCCTCCCGGCGGCTCAGCCCTAGCTCCATCTCTTTCAGCGTGCGAGCCAGCTCCAGTCCGAGAGGGCTGGAGAACGTGTCGCAGACCACCGCCATCGCACCTTCGAATCCCGAGCCTGCCTCGACCGCTATCGCCAGCAGGTCCAAGACGTCGGGGAGATCCTTACGGATGGCGTCCTGGCGCTGGCGGGTGGCCCGGCTGAGCCATGCCCGGGGCCCGATGGCTCCCACCCCGATCAGCAGGAGCAGCGTTACGATGCCTATGGCCGTGCTGACACTGCCCAGGACGTCCACCCCGATACCCAGGATCAAGCCGGTCCCGAGCGAGAGCAACTGCAGGCTGATGAACTCCTCGGCCCTCACCCGTCCGGCCAGGCCGGCGACAACCAGGCGGTTGTGGATTCGCTCGACGTACTCGCTGGGCGCCATAGCGCGGACCTTGGTCACCACGCTGGCGACAAGCGGCGCGACCATCCGCAGGCTCACCGACTCGCGCAGGTCCCGCTCGAACTGGCTGCCACCCGCTGACCAGTCCTCCTCGGCGTCCAGCTGGGCCAGGTACTCCGACGGGCTGTTGGGGACCATCCGCCAGCGCATGATTCCAAGTGCAGTCGCTGCGCCCCCGGTCACTGCGATCACGCAGGCCACTCCGAGCACGATGGTCATGGTCAAGCTCATAGCTCGATCTTCGCCATGCGTAGGATTATGTACCCACCCAGCATCACCAGGACCGCGGTGAGGCCCAGCACCAGCAGGCCCATACCGTGAAACATCGGCGCCATATATCTGGGATCGGTGATGTTGATCACCAGCAGCAAGAACACAGGTAGCGCGGCCAGGACCCAGGCCGACATCCGGTTCTCGGCCGTGAGGACCCGGACCTCCCGGCTGACCTCTTCGCGGGCCCGGATGTAGTCGGTGAGGGTGTGCAGCAGGTCGGCCAGGCGCCCTCCCGTGGATTGCTGGATGGCGATCGCCTGGACGACCCAATCGAGGTCCTTGACCCCGATGCGGGTAGCCATCCGTCGGAGCGAGTCCATCAGCGGGTCGCCCAAGCGGGTCTCGTTGACCACCCGCCCAAACTCCTCCGACAGGGGGGCGCTAGCCTCCTCGCACATCATCTGTATCGAGCGCAGGAAGGTGTGCCCCCCCGACAAGGAAGCCGCGATCAGGGAGAGCGCCCCGGGCAGCTGGGCCTCGAATGCCCGCCGGCGCTTTTCGATACGGCGGTTGATGACCACGTTGGCCACCACCGGACCGGCCAGCAGGGCGATGACGCCCAGCAAGGCGTGGCTGGTCACCAGGGCGATCACCACTCCTCCGATCACCGACAGCGAGGCCACAAAGACCACCAGCTCGCCGGGCCGGAGTAGGATGCGGGCCCGTTCCAGGCGCATTGCCAGCTTCCCGTCGGCGTCCAGGCGCCCGACGACGGTGTTGGCAAAGCCAACAGAGGCGGACAACGGGCCGGCGCTGGACTCGGTGACCGTGGCCACGTCGACGTCGTTCTCGCCCCAGGGCAGGTCGAGCACCGCGGCCAAAGCGTTGTCCCGCTCTCTTTCCCGCATGAGCAGTCCCACGACAATCAGGGCCAGCCCGAGGGCGACGCCCATTGCCAAGAGGACATGGGTCAGGCTCATCGCATTTCCTCCATTTCTTTCGAGCTGTGCTCAGAACGCGGCTCAGCCCGCCCGAGGTCGCGCTCGATGAGCTCTCGCTGGGTGGGCAGCCGCATCCTCCGCCCTCCTGTGTATGTGCTCGCCGGCGCCGCAGGCTCCACCGACGGGCGGAACAGCCGGGCGGGGAGCTCGATGCCCCGCTGGGCCAGGCGGTCAAGCATCTTCGGGCGCAAGCCGGATGGCTCGAGGTGGCCACCACCGGGGGTGTGCTGCCACTTGAAGACGTCCTGCAACAGGATCACGTCTCCCTCCAGGCCCTGCAGCTCGGTCACTGCCGCCACGGTCCTGGCCCCGCTGGCCTGGCGCTCCAGATGCACGATCAGGTCCAGAGCGGATCCGATCTGCTCCCGGATCGCCCTCACCGGCAGCTCGAATCCAGCCATGAGCACCATCGTCTCCAGGCGGCTCATGGCGTCGCGGGGGCTGTTGGCGTGCACCGTGGTGAGCGAGCCCTCATGCCCGGTGTTCATGGCTTGGAGCATGTCCAGGGCTTCGGGACCACGAACCTCGCCGACCAGGATGCGGTCAGGGCGCATCCGCAGTGTGTTGCGCACCAGCTCGCGGATGCGGATCTCGCCCGCTCCCTCGGCGTTGGGGGGCCTGGCTTCGAGGCTCAGCACGTGGGGCTGCTGGAGCTGGAGCTCGGCGGAGTCCTCGATGGTCACGATCCGCTCACCGTCCGGAATGAAAGACGACAGCACGTTGAGCATCGTGGTCTTGCCGGTGCCGGTGCCCCCGCTCACCAGGATGTTGAGGCGCCCCCGTACGCAGGCTTCGAGGATCAGGGCCAGGTCCGCGGTGAGCGACCCGAAATTGATCAGGTCGGTGACGGTGTAGGCCTCCTCGGGGAACCGGCGGATGGTGAGGATCGCCCCGTGGATAGCGACAGGAGGGAGGACCGCGTTGACCCGGGAGCCGTCAGGGAGCCGGGCGTCCACCATCGGGGAGCCCTCGTCCAGGCGGCGCCCGACGGTGGTGACGATCTTGTCGATGATCTGGCGGTATTGGGCGTCGTTGTCGAAAGCCACGTCGGTGGGCTCCAGGCGGCCCGCCCGCTCGACCCAGATGTCGTCGAAGGCGTTGCACATGATCTCGGTGATGCTGGAATCAGCCAGAAGGGTCTCGAGCGGGCCGTAGCCAAGGGTGTCCTGGATGACCTCCTCGACGAACCTGCGCCTCTGCACGGGAGAGACCTTGACGTCCTCCCTGGCCAGGATCCGGTCAACTGCTGCTCGCACCTCACGGGCGAGCGCATCGCCAGCTAGGCCCTGGACCCGGGGTGCCACGTCGGCGAGGACCAGGTCACGGACCATCCTCTTGGAACGTTCCCAGGCCGAGCCGTCGACCGCTGCCCCGCCGGGGCGAGGGACCCGTGGGCGGCCCGGGGTGTTGCCGGGTCGGTTGTCGGGTCGGTTGTCGGGTCGGTTGTCGGGTCGGTTGTCGGGTCGGTTGTCGGGTCGGTTGTCGGGTCGGGCGTCGGGTCGGGCGTCGGGTCGGGCGTCGGGTCGGGCGTCGGGTCGGGCGTCGGGTCGGGCGGTCCCAACGGCGGTCAGCTCGCCGGGTGCGGGGGCGGGCCAGGACCTGGCCGCGGGCTGAGCCGGGGCGGGCTGTCCTGCTCCGAGTCGGCCACGGGTGCCAGCGGGGCGCCGGCCCTCGATCTCGGCGAGCTTGTCTGAGAGTCTCATATTCCACCTTCTCGAAGCCACTTGGGCCAGAACCGGCGGCGCCGGTTGCCGGGGGTCGAGAACTCGACGGCTGAGCGTTCCTCAGAGCCGAGGAGCTGGGTGAACGTCGAGACCAAGAGCCTGCTGATCTCCGCTCCCGGATCGGAGGCGATCACCGGCTGGCCCATATTGATGGAACGGCTGACCTCGCGTGAGTAGGGAAGGACCGCGGAGAACTCCTTGGCGAACAGCTTGACCACCTGGTTCACGTCTATGCCCACGTCGCGCTCGGCCTTGTTGAGGACCAGACGAATGTTCTCGGAGGGGATCTTGAGCCTGTCCAGGGTATGCACGAACAAGCCCAGGTTGCGGATGCTCGGCGTGTCCAGCGTGGTCACCGCGAACAGCAAGTCGGATCGGTCGAACGCCGCCAGCACCACTTCGGTGAGCGCTGCCGGGGTGTCCACTATGACCATGTCGAAGCATGCCATGGCCACCTCGATCACCTTGCCAACCTCCGAAGGAGCGATCCTGTCGGCCTGGGAGGGGTCTCGGGGCGCGGCCAGCACCCAGGCGCCGGTGTCGTGGCGCACCAGGTACTCCTCGAAGTGGGCGGCCAGCTCGCCCGGGTCGTCGCCGGGCAGTTCGAGCACGTCGGCGATGGTGAAATGTGGCTTCAGTTGGAGAGCGGTCGAAACCTCTCCGAACTGCAGGTCGAGGTCCAGGATGCAGGTCCTCCGCCCGTGCCCGGCAAAGAAGCAAGCCAGGTTGCTGGCCAGGAACGTCTTGCCGCAGCCCCCGGTGGCCGACGCGATGGTGATGACCGTTCCCATCGTCCCAGCCTTGGCCGGCCCAGCATCTTGAGAAATTGAGTCAAGCTGCCGGGCCGCCTTGCCCACCTCCGTCGCGCGCTCGATTGCCCGAACCAGGTCACCGGGAAGGGAGGGCAAGTAGACCAAGTCGATGGCCCCGGTTCGCACGACGGAGGGGATGGAGAGGCGGTGTTCCTTGGGAAAGGCCAGCACCAGGGGGGTCCGCGGCGCGGTCTCGTGCATCAGGCGAAGGCGCTCCAAGCCCGCCGGGGTGGCGGTGCTGGGACCGGCCAGGACCAGGTCGAACGGTGCCTCGCTCTCCATGATGACCACGGCTTCGTTGGCGTCGGCGCAGGTCTGCATCACCGGGTAGCCAGCCTGAGACCCGAGGCTGTGGGTCCCGTTGGCAATCGTCACTGGTCCCCGGGCCCCGGGACCCCCCGGCCCGGGGCCCAGGACTCTGAGGGCGGCGGAACCGCCCGCCCGGGTGGCGAAGCTTACGCGAACCTCCATGGCCAGCGACTCGTCGTCGTTGATCACCAAGAGGCGTGGCGGCTGGGTGAGCTTGGGGGTGCCAAAACCCGTTGGGAGGGGGCCGGGTGAAGGCCTGCCTCGGGGGGGGCTGTAGGTGAGCATCGAGATCGGGGTCATGGCGCTGTCGCCAGGATGTTGGAAGCGTTATGTCCGGGGGTCGAGGGTATAGAGGTGGTCCCCGGCGGGACCAGTGCGGTGTAGATGGCCGCGGAGCTGGTCAGGTAGATCAAGGCCTCGGCTTGGCTTGGGGTGACGGCGAGCACCAGCTCGGCGCTGCCGCCAGTGGTGGAGGGTGCGGGCTCCTGGACCGCCAGCACCTTCACGTTGCCCAGCACAAGCTTGGCCAGTGGTGCGGCAAGTGACGTGTGGGCCGGCTGATTCTTGAAGGTCCCGTAGATATCCAGCTTGTCACCCACTACTGGGTACCCATCAACTGCCTGGGTCGAGTTGAGCGATAGGGCCACGGCTACCATGCCGGTGGGGATGTGGAGCGATGCGGCGCCTATAGGCGTGCCCGGGCTCCCACTTCCATTGCTGGCCACGGGTGCCGTCGCCGGCGCTGGCTGCGTGGCGACCGTCGATGGCTTGTTGGTGCCCCTGGTGAGGGCGATGAGGACGCCTATGCCGCCCAAGATGAAGACGAGCACACCCACGAGAATGAGAGTGGTGGATTTGCGGCGGACTGCCACGCCGATGCCTCCGGTGGTCAGGGCCTACCCAGTGACGGGACGGCCGGTTGGGTTCACGTGTGTGGTATCGACCCTTCGATCACCGCCGAGCATGGTCAGTGGTGCCTATTTTGCCTGGCCAGAATGACTAGTCAGGTGCTGGTAAGGTCGGGGCTCATGCGTCAGGCAGTCGTCGAGCGCCGCCTGTTCGACCTGTCGGCCCGCCTGGCGAAGGCCCGGGAGGAGCTGGCGGTCCTGGACGAGCAGCTGGAGGTGTTCGACGACATGGCATCGCAGGCGCAGGTGAGCTCGGTGGTGAGGGACGACCGGGCGCTCTATGCGGAGGCCCGGCGTCACCTCGAGGCGATGCGCAAGGCCAGAGAGATGCTGTGTGGGAGCATCGCGCGGATGGAGGCCAAGCAGGAGCGCCTGATCGCCCGGTGTACCTCTGCCCTGTGAGTGTAGAGTCGGCTCCGTGGCTTTGCGCGTCGTGATCGCCGAGGACGAGGCCATCGTCCGGCTCGACCTCCGGGAGATCCTGGAAGGGGAGGGATACGAGGTGGTCGGCGACACCGGGCGGGGTGACGAGGCCATCGCCCTGGTCCGTCGGCACCGCCCGGATCTGGCCATCCTCGATGTCAAGATGCCCGGGGTAGACGGCCTCACCGCTGCGCGGGAGATCACCGCGGAGGGTCTGGCAGCTGTGCTGATCCTCACCGCCTTCAGCCAGCGCAATCTCATCGAGGAGGCCCGGGACGCCGGGGTGATGGCCTACCTGGTGAAGCCGTTCCAGGCCAGCGAGCTAGTGCCGGCCATCGAGATGGCCCTTGGGCGCTACGTGGAGATGCAGGCGCTGGCCGATGCCAACCAGACCCTCGAAGGCGAGCGGGATCGCCTGACCGACGCCCTCGAGACCCGTCGGATGGTCGATCGGGCGAAGGGTCGCCTGATGGACGAGTGCGGGATGCGCGAGATGGATGCCTTCCAGTTCATCCAGCGAAGCGCGATGAGCGAGCGGGTGATGATGCGCGAGATCGCCCGCCGGGTGGTCGAGGAGGGTTTGCGCCCCGAGGGGAGTTAGGCAGTGGCGGTCCTGGTCCTGGACGGGAACAACCTGGCATACCGGGCGTTCTTTGCGCTACCAACAGACATGGCTACCGCCTCGGGGCAGGTTACCAACGCCGTCTTCGGCTTCACCTCGATGCTGGTGAACCTCCTGCGCGATCACCGACCGTCCGGGATAGCGGTGGCCTTCGACCTGCCGGCTCCCACGTTTCGCCACGCCCTGGTGGCGGACTACAAGGCTGGCCGGGCCCAGGCACCGGACATCCTGCGTCAGCAGCTGGGCCTGGTCCGCAAGGTGGTGGAGTCCCTGCGCATCCCCATGCTGGAGGCGCCTGGCTTCGAGGCCGACGACATCCTGGCGACGCTCGCAACCAGGGGTCGAGACATGGGCATGCCAGTGACTGTGGTCACCGGGGACCGCGATTGCTACCAGCTGGTGGAGGATCCGCTGGTTAAGGTGCTCTACAACCGCCGGGGAGTGAGCGACTACGTCTTGTACGACGAGGCCGGGATCCTGGAGCGGACCGGGGTGACCCCGGCTGAGTACCCCGAATATGCCGCCCTGCGGGGCGACACCTCCGACAACCTCCCGGGGATCCCGGGCGTCGGGGAGAAGACGGCGGCCAAGCTGATCCGCCAGTTCGGGGGCCTCGACGGGATCTTTGCCAACCTGGACGCCTTGACGCCGAAGCTCCGAGCTGCCCTCATCGCGCACGAGGCCCAGCTACGGGCGAACGTCCAGGCGATTGTCCTGATCCGAGATGTGCCCCTGGAAGTGGCTTTCGAGGACCTGCGGATGGGGGAGTTCGAGCGTGAGGAGGTTCACCAGCTGTTCGCCTTCCTGGAGTTCCGCTCGCTGTGGGACCGTCTGGTGGAGGCCCTGAGCGCGGGGATGCCGGGCACGGGCGTGACGGCTCCGGCCTCTCGGTGCGAGGTTGTCGAGGTGAAGGTGGAGGTTCCTGCGAATGTGACCGAGGCGCTGGAGGCGCTGGAGGGCCTCGGGACCCCTCCGGCGGCGCTTGGGACCCCTCCGGCGGCGCTTGGGACCCCTCCGGCGGCGCTTGGGACCCCTCCGGCGGACTCCGCTCCTGAGCCCGACGGCCCGGCGCTGGCGGTGGAGCCGGTTTGGGCTGGTCACCCGGGGCGCTCGGCGCTCGTCGGCATGGCTCTGATGGGGGCCGGCGGGTCCTCGGCGCTGTGGCTGGACGCCGCACTCCTGGGCACACCGGCCGTGGTGGCCGGACTTGGGCGCCTTCTGTCTGGCCAGCCGGTCCCCGGCGATGGTGGCATCGAGATCCATGCCCACGGCGCAAAAGAGCTGATGAGGGCGCTGTTGCCACTTGGGGTGGACATCGGGCACCTGGGGTTGGACACCGAGCTGGCCGCCTACCTCCTCGACCCCTCCGGCTCGACCTATCCGCTGGCAGAGCTCGCCAGCCGGTATGCCGGGCTCGACATCGGCGCCGGGCTCGACGCCGGGTCGGCGGCCGGGAGCCTCAGCAGTGCTGGCCAGCTCGATCTCGGCCCGAGCGCCGCTTCGGAGCTCGAGGTTGCCCACGACGCTGGACGCAGGGCCGCCGCGCTGATCCGGCTGGCCCCGGCCATGCGTGCTGCCTTGGCGGCTCGCTCCCTCACCCGGCTCTACGAGGAGCTGGAGCGACCCCTTGTCCGGGTCCTGGCTCGCATGGAGCTCGCCGGGGTGCGTGTCGACGTCCCCTACCTGTCGGCTCTGGTGGCGACCCTCACCGAGGAGGCCCACCGGCTCGATCTGCAGGTCCAGGAGCTGGCTGGCGAGGCATTCCTGGTCAACTCCACCACCCAGCTCCGGCGCATCCTGTACGACAAGCTGGGCCTGACGCCTCAGAAGCGCACCAAGACCGGCTACTCGACCGATGCCGCCTCCCTGGAGCGCCTTCGGGGTCAGCACGCGATCATCGACGTGCTGCTTCGCTACCGGGAGGCGGAGAAGCTCCGATCCACCTACGGAGAGAGCCTCCTGGCCGAGGTGGGGCCCGACGGGCGGATCCATGCCAGCTTCAACCAGACGGTGGCCCGCACGGGCCGGCTCTCCTCGGAGGCACCCAACCTGCACAACATCCCGGTCCGCAGCGACGAGGGGCGCCGCTTTCGCCGGGCGTTCATCCCTGCGGAGGGCCACCTCCTGGCGGTGGCGGACTACAACCAGATCGAGCTGCGGGTGATCGCCCACCTGGCGTCGGACCCGGGTCTGATCGAGGCATTCTCGACCGGCACCGACGTGCACACGACGACGGCCGCCCGGGTCTTCGGAGTCGAGACGTCGCAGGTCACCCCGGCCCAGCGGGCCAAGGCCAAGATGGTCTCGTACGGTCTGGCCTACGGGATGGAGGCTTACGGGCTGTCGCAACGCCTGGCCGTGCCGTTGGAGGAGGCCGAGGTGATCCTGGCCGCGTTCTTCGAGGCCTTCCCCACCGTGAAGGCCTACATGGAGGCAACTGTGGCCGAGGCGCGCGATCGCGGGTACACCGAGACGCTGTTCGGGCGGCGCAGGGCGATCCCCGAGCTGTCGTCGACCAACTACCGCATACGTCAGGCGGGGGAGCGCCAAGCGATGAACGCCGGTATCCAGGGTCTGGCTGCCGACATCTTCAAGGTGGCCCTGGTGCGGCTGGATGCCGCCTTGGATGGCCTGTCCAGCCGGCTCATCCTCCAAATACACGACGAGGTGATCGTCGAGGCACCCCCCAAGGAGCGTGACGAGGTGGCCCGGCTCACCCGTGAGGCGATGGAAGGCGCCGCTGCGCTCAGCGTCCCGCTCGAGGTCAACCTATCCTGGGGTGCCACCTGGGCCGACGCCAAGGGCTGAGCGGCGACCCAGCTTGAACGGACGTGCACATCGAGGCCCAACCTCCGTCGCCGCTCGACGAGTTGCTCCAGCTCCGCGGGCACTGGATTGCCTAGCACGGTCTTCACCTGCAATAGTTCAGCCTGAGCGGGCGCGGCGGCGAGGTACACGAATGCACATTCGGCCTCCAGATCGTGTATACTGGCGCCGCGCCCCAGTGTCTCATGGCTTGGAGAAGGATGACGTTCGACGTCGGTGACAAGGTTGTTTACCCGCATCACGGTGCCGCAGTGGTAGAGCGCAGGGAGCAAAAGGAGGCGTTTGGCGCCAGCCAGGAGTACCTTGTGCTGCGCCTGGCATACGGCGATCTGACGCTCATGGTTCCCACCGCCAACACCGCCGAGGTGGGATTGCGTGAGGTGATCAACGACGAGGAGGTCGAGGAGGTGTTCGCCGTGCTTCGCAAGAAGGAGGCGCGGATGCCCACCAACTGGTCCCGTCGCTACAAGAACCACGTGGAGAAGCTCAAGTCTGGCGACATCTATCAGGTGGCCGAGGTGGTCCGGAACCTGTCGATCCGGGACAAGGACAAGGGTCTGTCAGCTGGCGAGAAGCGCATGCTCAGCAAGGCGCGCCAGATCCTGGTGTCCGAGCTCACCTTCGCCATAAACGTGAGCGAAATAGAGGCGGAGAACAAGCTCGACGAAGCCCTGGCGTAGTTCCGGGCATGAGTGTGTGGGCGGTTGTCGTGGCCGGGGGTCACGGCCGGCGGTTCGGTGGTCTCAAGCAGTTCGAGCCGCTTGCGGGGCGCAGGGTGCTGGACTGGTCGGTCGATGCCGCTCGGTCGGTAGCCGACGGGGTGGTCGTGGTGCTGCCGGCGGGCACCGAGGTCGGGCCCGGTCCCGCCGAGCTGGCGGTGCCCGGCGGACCGACCCGCTCGGCCTCGGTGCGCGCCGGGCTCGCTGCGCTGCCCGAAGACGCGCAGGTGGTGGTGGTCCACGACGCCGCCCGGCCAGTGGCGAGCCCGGCGCTGTTCCGATCGGTGATCGCCGCGCTCGATGCGCCCGGGGTGGCGGGGGCGATGCCCGTCCTGGCGGTCACCGAGACGCTGAAGCGGGTCAGGGAAGCCCAGGTCGTGGCCACCGTGGCGCGAGAGGACCTGGTGAGCGGGCAGACTCCCCAGGCATTCAGGCGCGACGTGCTGGTGGCGGCTCACCAGGGCGGCGCCGAGGCCACCGACGACGCAGCCCTGGTCGAGGCGATCGGGGGAGTCGTAGTCACGGTCGCGGGGGAGCCGGCCAACGTCAAGGTGACCGCTCCGGGAGACCTCGCGCTGGCGGAGTGGTACCTGCGCGGGCGGGCGGGTCCCAGGTTCCGGACGGGTCTCGGATTCGACGTCCACCCCTTCAGCGACGACCCGTCCAGGGCGTTGCTGCTCGGTGGGGTGAGCTTCGACGGGGAGCGCGGCCTGGCGGGCCACAGCGACGGGGACGTGGTCTGCCACGCGGTGGCGGACGCGCTGCTGGGGGCGGTGGGCTTGGGGGACATCGGGGCTCATTTCTCGGACCGGGACGCCGAGTGGGAGGGTGCGGGCAGCTTGGGCATCCTGGTGAGGGTGGCCCGAATGGTCACCGAGGCCGGCTGGCGGCTGGCAAACGCCGACTGTTCGGTGGTGCTTGAGGCTCCCCACCTGGCCCCGCATCGCCCGGCCATGTCCGCGCTGCTGAGCGAGGCGGCCGGCGGGCCGGTCAGCGTGAAGGCCAAGAGGGCAGAGGGCCTCGGCGCTCTGGGGCGGGCCGAGGGGATTGCCTGCTGGGCAACGGCCCTCGTCGAGGAGCGGGCTTGAGCCGGCAGCCGAGGGCGCCCGGCCCGGCACGCCCCGGCGGGCGGCCCCGTGGGAGCAGCGGTGCGGACCGGGACAGGCCGGCTACCGGGCGCGCCGGCGCGCATCGAGACCGGCCGGCGGGCGGCGACCAGCGTGCGGCGCCCCCTGCCCGCAAGCCCGAGGAGCGCCGGGGCCCCTCCTCCAGGAACCAAGATTCCAAGGAACAAAGCTCTGCTCGCCTTGCCCGGGCTGCCCCGCGAACCGGCACCGCCGGCCGTGCCCGGGCACCGCGGACCGCCCCCGCACCTACGGCCGGGCGCGGTGGCTACAGAGCCAACGATTCCAGGGGCACCGGTGGCGGAGGCTGGGGCACGCAGCGCCGGGCGAGCACCCAGACGCGCCGCAGCCTCGGTGGGGAGCAGGTGGAGGGGCGCCGTGCGGTGAGAGAGCTCCTCGCCAGGCCCTCCGCTCGGGCCATCGACGTCTGGCTGGCCGACGACTTGGATCCGGCGCCGCTGCTGGAGGAGATAGCCGCGCTGGCCCTGGCCGCATGCGTCCCGCTGCGGCGGGTTGCCCGATCCGCCCTGGAGGCCGAGGCCCGCACCGAGGCCCCCCAGGGGATCCTGGCGCATGCCCGACCCCTGGAGGAGACCGCGCTGTCCGACCTGACCCATCGGAGCGGGGGAGTGGCGCCGTTCCTGGTGGTCCTGGACGGGGTGACCGACCCCCACAACCTGGGCGCGCTGCTGCGCAGCGCGGTGTGCGCCGGGTTCACCGGCGCGGTCCTGCCCCGTCACCGCAGCGTGCACGTGACCCCGGCGGCGACCAAGGCCGCCGCAGGCGCCATCGAGCACGTCCGGCTGGCGCTGGTGGGGGGAGTGCCCGCGGCTCTGGCCGAGCTGTCCCGGTCGGGGGTCTGGACGGTCGGCCTGGACGCGGGCGCGCCAACCAGCTTGTTCGAGCTCGGCCTGGCCGACCAGCCTGTGGCGCTGGTGCTGGGTGGCGAGGGCTCGGGGCTCGCAAGGCTCACGCGCCAGCGCTGCGACGTCCTGGCCTCGCTGCCGGTGCGCGGCCCCATCGGCTCGCTCAACGTGGCCTCGGCCGGCGCAGTGGCGTGCTTCGAGGTAACCCGTGCGCGGCTGGCGGCAGCACGTGGCGCGGGAGGGGGCCCTGGCGCTCCCCCGCTCAGACCGCCTGGTCTTGCAGGTAGTCCGCGCCGGTAGCGACCTCGACAGCGGCCCGCCGGGGCCAGCAGGCGACCAGGTCGGGCTTGGGACAGTTGTACAGCCATCCCGGCGTCACCCACGCGCTGCTGGCCGGGATGAGCTGAACTTGTTCGCGGGGCTCGCGCAATGGCGAAGGCGGCCTCGACATGACCTCGGGGCTGGGGACGGTTGCGATCCCCAAGACCGGAAGGCGTACGACGTGCCCGGCCTCACCTGGGGTCTAGCTTGAGGAGGGCATGAGGGGGAAGGCATGACGATGGACCACCCTATGGATGGCCCTGCCCCGGCCCATCCGTCTAGCAGGCCAACTGATGTTAGGCGGGTGATGGTCGTGTTCGGGACGCGTCCCGAGGCGATCAAGCTGGCCCCACTGCTGGCGGCGCTCGAGGGTTCGTCCGGCTTCGAGCTGATCACCGTGGTCACGGCCCAGCACCGCGAGATGCTGGACCAGGTCTTGGACCTCTTCTCTATCAAGCCCCGCTACGACCTCGACATCATGCGCGAAGGCCAGACGCTCACCGGCCTCACCGCCCGGGTTCTCGAGGGCCTGGCACCCCTGATCGAGGCGGAGCGGCCCGAGGCGATGATCGTCCAGGGTGACACCACCACGACGCTGGCCGGCGCGCTGGCCGGCTTTTACCACCAGGTGCCGGTGGTCCACCTGGAGGCGGGCCTGCGGACGGGCGACCTGGCTGCGCCCTTCCCCGAGGAGGCCAACAGGCGCCTCACCACCCAGGTGACGAGCCTGCACCTCGCTCCGACGGCGAGGGCGATGGCCAACCTGCTGCGCGAGGGCGTGAACCGCTCGGCGGTGGTGGTCACCGGCAACACGGTGATCGACGCTTTGACCTGGGCCGCCTCCCGGCGCGCGCCGTATCGAGACGCCTGCCTCGAGGACCTCGACCGCAGCGGCCGCCGGGTGCTCCTGGTGACCGCGCACCGGCGCGAATCTTGGGGAGACCGCCTCCGTGAGATCGCCGGGGCGCTCGCCGAGCTTGCTCGCACGGAGCCGGAGCTGGCGGTGGTGCTGCCCATCCACCGCAACCCGGTCGTTCGCTCGGCGATGCTGCCGGAGCTCGAGGGCCTGGCCAACGTGTTGGTCCGTGAGCCGATGGCGTACGGCCCGTTCGCGAGGCTGCTGGCTCGCGCTCACCTCGTGCTCACCGACAGTGGGGGTCTGCAGGAGGAGGCCCCCGCGCTGGGAAAGCCGGTTCTCGTGATGCGCGAAACCACGGAGCGTCCTGAAGGAGTGGAGGCGGGCAACGCGCGCCTCGTCGGGTTGGACCGGAGGGCCATCGTGGCCTCGGTACGCCACCTCCTCCACGACCATGGGGCCTACGAGGCGATGGCAATGGCCCGCAACCCCTACGGCGACGGGCATGCGGCCTTCCGGGCGGCCAGGGCGATCGCGCACCTGTTCGGGGACGCACCGGCGCCCGGTGAGCCCGGTGAGCCCGGTGAGCCCGGTGACTGAGAGCGCGTGGTGTGCGTGCCGCGACACCTGCTCGGGGCGGCACTATCGCATGGTGCCGCCGCGCCGGCAGGCCGGACACGTGCTCCCCGCTGGGGCTGGGGTGGCGCTCGTCGCCGTCTGGGTGGCGTCGATGGCGAGCGCCTGCACACTCCTCCCGGCCGGCCATCCGCCGCCGCGGTCCACCGCTTCCCCCGCCTCCAGTGCCCCGGCCGCCATGCGGGTGGCGCCCACCACGGCCTCACCGGCGCCCGCCGACCTTCTGAGCGGCTTCGGCGCGACCGAGGCGGGGTGGGCCTCGGGCCACGAGTTGGATCCGGACGGCAGGGGTTACTGGCCCAGGCTGGCCAACGGCCTGGACACCTACACGTCTGTGCAATTCGTGCGGGGACGCGCCCTTCGCTACACCGAGAACTTGTTTCCCGCGATGCCCGTCTCCGGCGCGCTGCACGTGATCGGCGACGAGTTGCCTCCCGACGCCCGCTTGGTGCACTACGGGCCGAGCCCGCCCGTTCATCCCTCCTGCACCCAGGTGGTGGAGTCGAGCCCGACCCTGCGGTCCAAGGCGGGGGTGGAGGTGCTTGTCGAGATGCGCAGCGGCGGTGCCCGCTACGACAGCGCCGCGGTGACCAGCCTCACCTTCCAGCCCCTGACCGGCCCGAACCCATCGTTCCCCGCCTGCTGAGGGGCGCCGCGAGCCACCGCAAGCTGGCGTTTTATCCATCGAATGGATGAGGGCGGACGCCGCTCGGCTCCCAAATGACTAGTCCATGGGATTGACAATGACTAGTCAATTGGGTATAGTGGCACGGTCGCCGTGATCGCGGCGGCCGTGAAGGGGAGGTTGCTGCTGGGCCGTGACTTTGGCGAGGGCGTGCCGCTCAGAGCAGTGCCTCGAGGTGTCCTTGCCGGGAATCGGTGCCCTGATACAACTTCCCCTCATCAGGGTGACATCGAGGGGGCAAAGATGAAACAGATGAAACAGGTGTTGCGCCGAGCCTTGGCGTCGGCACGAGGCCTGGGGGCACGAGCGCTGGGGGTTGCGTCGCTGGTGGGCCTGGGCGCGGCCGGTTTGATCGCGGGAGCGTCGGTCGTAGCCCCAGGGGTGGCGGCGGCAGGACCACCACCGCCAGCGTGCACCGGCACCTTGGTGACCCTTACTCAGCAGGGCCACCCAGCCACGACAGTAGGAACTGCGTGCGTGACGACCTCACCCGGGACCTTGGCGGGTCACCTGACCGTCAAGGTCGTGCTGGCGCTGGACGTCAAGATCACCTCGGTGCAGTACTGCACCGAGGTCCACAAGGCTGGCCCGTGCCTGCCGGTGACCACCATCGCGGGGTCGGGCACGGAGAGCCAGACCTTCACGGTTCAGCTGGTGGCCGGAGAGTTCCTCAGCCTGCACGTCACCTTCCACAGCGGCACGACATTCGCCGTGGTCCTGCTGCCGGGCCTTTTTGGCATCCCGGTGGCTTCCCCGGTCGTGGTCGGGCCGGTGGCTGGCGCTGCGGCCGTGGGGGGCCTGGTGGTGTTGGGCGCCAGGCGCCGCCGCCAGCGCATGGTGCGGGCGGCGTGACCGCCCGGCAACGGGACTCCGGGACTCGGGGAGCCTGAGGTGTACGGCCCCACGCTCAGCGTGGGCAGCGGAGCGGCAGGAGTCGGGGCCCTCGCCTTCACCGGCTTCGACAGCTTGTTGTGGCTGGCTCTGGGATTCGGCTTGGTCCTGGGGGGCTTGGCGTTGCTCGTCGCCAGCCGGTGCTGGCGTCGCCGGCGCACTGCGCTCCCGGCTCCGGTGGCGCCGGGGACAGGGGGCCCCACGAGCTGGGAGGTCGCCCCGACCGCCCCTTCTCGACGTTGACGGCCCTGCTTACCCGGGGGGGGGAGGCGGTGCCGCTGCGCCGGGCCAGAGGGCTCGGCGCAG
>JAVKSL010000064.1:0-16104 GCA_039583695.1 Acidimicrobiales bacterium
GACCAGCGCATTTCGGTGCTTTTGGTGTGCTGGACCACAATGTCGCCGCCGTGCTGGTCCAGACGGTCGGTCAACAGGTGCCCTCGACAGAGACCGCATCGGCAGCAGCCGTGACGATGACAGCGCCGGGCACGATGTTCTTGGGGTCGGCGGCCAGGAACTCGCTGATCTCCTGCGCTCGGTCCTTATTGAAGACCCGCTGGTAACCCGCCATGTAGTCGGCCTTGGCGTTCGGCACGTCAGCCCATTCGAGGAGGTCGGGGGCATCGACCGTCAGTAGATACATAATGGGTGAACCGGGCTGCTGCTGAAGCACGAGTCCCGTATAGGTGAACTTGTCCGTCTCCTCGTTAGTCATCGTGCGACCTTTCTTGGTGGATTGGGGAGGATAAGCGCTGGTCTTGACGCTATTTTGGCAGGCGGCCGGAAGCTGGGCCTGGTTGGCTACTCGAGACGGGCAAGGCCGCAGCCCAGGCCCGTCACGAGCCGCCTCCCTCGATGAGGAACACCATGTCGATGACTTTGGCCCTCGGGTACCGGAGACAGGTCAGGCGGTTGCTGGCGAAGTCGAGGGTCCGGACGCGCTCCTGGTCGATGGCCTGGGCGTTAGCCTCGATTATTCACGAACGCGCTGGTAGCGGGCCTGCGAAATCCACCAAAGTGCCCGCCTGGTAAGGGAAAATTGGCTTGTCCGAGTCAAAAACCCCCTACCAGGAGGATCACCTTGAAGGTGAAGCGTAGCCGCATCAAGCACACTCGCTCGACCAGGCGTGAGCAGCGCCGGCCGAGTCTCAAGGTGACCGCAGACGGCGCCGGCGTGGTGAGCCATGCCGGCGCCCGGCTGCTCGCGGATATGGCCAGCCGCTCCGGCATAGGTGGTGATCTCTCCGCCGCGTTGGCGTCAATCGTGAAGCGACCCCGCCGCCATGCCCCAGGCGATGTGCTGGTCGACCTGGCGGTCATGTTGGCCGACGGCGGCGAGTGCGTGTCGGACCTGCGGGTGCTGAGGGACCAGCCGGGCCTGTTCGGGGAAGTGGCCTCCCAGCCGACAGCGTGGCGGGTCCTCGACTCGATCGACGGCGCTTGCCTCGCCGCGCTGCAAGCGGCAAGGGCCGCAGCGAGAAGGCGGGTGTGGGCGGCAGGCCTGGCCCCGGCGAAGATCACTCTCGACTTCGACGCCAGCTTGGTCAACGTGCACACTGAGAAGGAGAAGGCTGGGCCGACTTACAAGCGCGGCTTTGGGTTCCATCCCCTTTTCGTGTTCTGCGACGAGACCTCCGAGGCGCTCGCATCCAAGCTTCGCCCCGGCGGGGCGGGGGCGAACACCGCGGCGGATCACGTGGAGGCCCTCGAAGCGGCAATTCGCCAGCTGCCGGTGATAACAAAAGCCGACGATCCCGAAGACGGCACCGATGTCCTGGTGCGAGCCGACACCGCAGGGGCCACCCACGGCTTCACCGACGCCATCGTGGCCAAGGGCTTCGAGTTCTCGATCGGCCTCGACATCACCGAGGCGGTCCGCCTGGCGGTCTTGGAGGTCCCCGAGGCGGCCTGGCAGACACCGATGACCCAGGACATGGACTACCGCGAGGACGCTGGGGTGGCCGAGATCACCTCCTACCTGGACCTCTCCTCCTGGCCGAAGGACACCCGGGCCATTGTCCGGCGAGAAGAACCCCACGTCGGGGCGCAGTTCAACCTCTTCGACCCGGCCGGCTGGCGCCACCAGGTGCTCATAACCAACTCCGCCGACGACGACATCGTCTACCTCGAGGCCCGCCACCGCGGACATGCCCGGGTGGAGGACCACATCAAAGAAGCCAAGGACCTCGGCCTGTTGCGCTTCCCGGGCCACGACTTCGCCGCCAACGCAGCCTGGTTGCTCGTCGTCGGCATCGCCGCGGATCTCCAAGCCTGGGCACAGGGACTGTGCCTCGTCGGCGAGCTCGCCAAATGCGAGCCCAAGCGGCTCCGCTACTGCATCTGGCACGCGGCTGGTCGCTTGGTGTCGAGCGGACGCCGCCTCATACTGCGCCTGGACGCCTCCTGGCCCTGGGCCGCCCAGCTTGCCGAGGCCTTCGAGCGCCTCGGACGGCTCTGCTTCGCAACCTGAGCGCAGTCCCCGGTCGAAGAACCTAGCCATCTTCGCCACGCTGCCTGGTCTCGCGCGCCCTTACCACGACCGATCGCTTCATCCCAGCCTCACCACCAGCCACTGACAGCCCCCCAGGCCCGTCAGCGAACCTCGTTGACACCATCCGCACCGGTCTCGACAGGTTACGAGCCCCTGCGGCGGCCCGAAACCCGGTCAGGGGGTGACTGCCGAATAATCGAGGTTAGCTCTGTAGAAGTCGGCGATCGCTCGGAGGGTGGATTGGTTTAGCCGGGCTGGCTTGCCCGTTACCGAGCGGAGTCCGCGGGTGAAGAAGGTGTCGAAGGCGGGAATCGAGCCGAACACGCCCAGGATGACCTTGGTGACCAAGGTGTTCGTCGGGATCTTTGCCAGCGCGCCAGCGGACGGCTCGGCAGTGATCGCTTTCCGGATGCGCTCGATCAGTTCGAGGAGAGTGTTGACCGTGTAATCGTTGTATCTGTGGACGTCGATGTCCCAGATCTCGGAGGGCTCTCCGGCGATCGCCTCGATGACGGGGATGAAGAAGCGGTAGCTCTTGGTGTGCAGCACGGTGGACCCGCGGAGCATGCCCCAGCTGGCGAGGTAGTAGCCGAGGTGGAGGCAGGAGGTTCCGAGATTCGCCGGCTGGGCGAGCCCGGCAATATCGTCACTGGCGCGGAAGTCCTGGAAGTAGTTGAAGCAGTAGTCAAACGAGGCCGCCCGCTCATCTCGGCTTCTGTCACGGAGATACTCGGCCACGTTGGCGGCGATGTCGACCATGCGCCTGTCTGTTCGTCAGCGTCGCCGAGACGCGGTGGTCTTCGACGCCGTTGGTTTCGAGGGCTGGGCGCTTTGTTCGGCCGGTCCCCACGTCCGAGCCTTGTACTCGAAGAGGAGAAAGTTCGTCAGCAACCGGATGTCCCGCGGCGTGTTCTGCAGGTCGTTCCAGCGACGCTGATGGTCGGCCCCAAAGATCCAGGACCCGCTGGTCCAGTGGCAAACTTCGGCCAACCCCTCCAGTTCGGAGGTGAAGACCTTGAGGGTGGGGATACCGGTACGGCGATGTCGGTCCACGATGGCGTCCATGACGAACCCCAGACTGACGATGCCGACGCCGTGCATCAGTCTCGATCTCCGGGGTGGTTGGTTCCACGCATCGGGGAACGTCGCCTCGACAGCCGACCAGTAGCTCTTCAAGACGTTGAGCATCGCCTCGACATCGCCCTCTCCCGTCGCTCGGTCTCGGAAGTCGTAGAGGGCGCCGTCACTGAGGCTGTTCTCGATCATGCGCAGGACTGAGTTGTCCTTGATCACCCCGTCTGGGTTGGTGGGGGTGTGGATCATGCGTCGCAGGGGGGAGTCGCGGTCGTAGTTCAACCGATCGAGTAGGGCGGCCGGAAAGCGGCGGAGTTGCAGGGCTGGCGGGAGGGTACCGGCGGTCGTCGGCAGCAGTTCGTGGATCAGACCCTTCGGCAGCGGCTTCGTCGAGTTGACCAGGATGAACTGGGAGCGCTGCTCCGCATCGGAGTCGGTGATAAACGCCGTGACGCAGATTGGGAAGGACGTGACGCGGGCCTCCCGGATCGCAGCGGAGCGCTGCTGGCCGTCCACGACCCAGCCGGGCTTGTCTTCGTCGGCGCAGTCAGGATCGATCGGGATCACCAGGGTGCCGGGGCAGACGTCGCCGTGTCTCGCTCCCGGCTCGGATCGCTCAAAGGTGACCCGCTTGTCGAAGGCGATGACCAGCGCGTTGGGGATCATCGGTTCGTCGGATTCGAGATACCGACGGATCGACGCGATGTGTGACAACACCTCCGGCCGCTGATAGCCGGCGACCTCTGCTTCGCCGTTGCGGTGAATGCGTGAGACGGTGGCGAAGATCGGCAACTGCTTGCCGTCCACGGCGAAGCTATAGAGGGTGCGGGTCGGCCCTTGATGTACTTCGAGGGCCGGCAGATGCAGCTCCTTCGCCGACCGAGAGCCCTGGCTGGGTCGTTCCTGGCGGCGCGCGGTCGCGCTCATGCGGCATTCAGCTCTCGTTGGAGGCGCTGACCGAAGACGTAGAGGTTGTGGAACCCTCGCCGCTTGTTGCGTTCCGATCCCCGGAACATCGCCACGTCGATCCCGACCTCGCCGCAGATGCCGCAGGAGCATGCCTTCCAAGGTCGATCTTCGAGGACTTCGCCGTACGCGTCGCTGCGGTCCTTGTGGCCTTCGTTGCAGAGCTCGTCGTAGGCACGCAACGCCTTGAGGACGGTCTGGGCCTTGACTTCGCCAGCGTCATAGCGTCGGAGTGCGACGAGGCACTCGCGCTCCAGCTTGATGGCGGTGTCCTGGCGTACCTGCCCGGCTCGGATGCGGCCCCGCAGCTTTGGGTTGCCGTCGACTTGCGGGACCCGGAGGGCGGTGTAGGTGCGGTCGAGGACGTAGTAGTTGTCGGTGTCGTCTTTGAAGGACTGACGAAACGGTGAGGTCGAGTCGAAGCTGGTCACTCCGGCCCTAGAGAAGAGGTCGACATGTTCGCAACGAGTGATGCCGAGAAGGTGGAGTTGCGTTCCGCGCTTGCGCACCGTGTTGATCTGTTTCAGGCAGGCCATGATCTCGTGAGTCTTGAGAGGGACCATGCCGCCGAGAGCGATCCGGCGGTAGCCCATTTTTTGGAGTTCTTCGACGGCGAAGGTGTACGACCTCGGGCTCCAGCCTTGTGCCACGCCAAGGGGCTCGAACTTCACCTTTCGGGCGCGGCAGCGATCGAGGAACTGGGCGGCCAGGTTTAAGGTGAGCTGTTGCCGGTCGCGCCACTGCTGGCTTTGGGGATGGTCGGTGTCGTCGTCGGCGCTTGGGTCATAGCCCAAGATGACGTGATCGACGGAGATGCCGAGGTCGAAGCCGCATCCCTGGTAGAAGTCGATGGCGTCATCGGGCCGGTAGGGGGGCTCGTCGTCGCGGACGTAGGAGAAGGCACCGCAGTCGCCCATGGTCGCCAGGCGCGGCCCGTCCGCTTGGTCGAGCCGGAAGAAGTCTCGGATGCCGACCCGGTACAGCCGTTGGCGTTGGGCGATCGTGTACTTGCCGGCCGAGTTCGGGAGTCCATCGACGATGGTCTTGGAGACCAAGAACCCATCGAACGGGGGCGCCGCCAGCGCCTCATGGGCGTAGCGATCGTCGCGTTGGCGGACCCGATAGATCGAGCGTTGCTCGGTGGTGAAATCGAAGCTCGGATCGATCTGGTCCTGGCTGTCAGGGAAGAAGAACTGCATCTTCACCGTTGCGCCGCCTTGGCCTGGACGTAGACCCGGATGAGGTAACTCGACAGTTCGTTCGTGTGTCGCGGCACGTTCTGGATGTCGTTCCAGCGCATGTCCAACCCGTCCCACGTGCCGGCCGTCCAGTGGCAGTGCGAGGCGACGAGGGCCAAGTCCTCGAGGACCTGCTCGGCGGCGGCTTTGTTGCGAGGGTCGACCGTCGCCATGACGCGGTCCATCAGCCGTCCCATGGCCCGTATGCCGGCGCCGTGCATGAGCCGACTCTGGGACGGCGGCTTCCCCCACGCCTCTGGAAAGGTGGCTTTGACCGCGGACCAGTAGACGATCAGGACTTGCCAGATGCCGGCAAAGTCGGTCTCGCCGCTGGTCATGTTGCGGAACGGGAACAGGCAGCCTGACGGCGACGTGAGGCTCTCTTCGAGCATCTTGACGATGCTCGTATCGGTCACGACGGCCTGGCGGCGGAGGTCCTTGTCGGTCGAGGACCGCTTGATCAGCCCTCGGAACGGAGACTGCTCGTCAGAGTTGAACAGATCGCAGAGCGCGGAGGGCATGCGCCGAAGGGCGAGGCGCGCTGGGAGGGGACTGCTGATCGTGGGCAGCAACTCAGTCACGAGGCCTCGGGGGAGGGGTTTCGCGTTGTTGATCCGCAGGAACTGGTCGCGCTGGATATCGATGGAGTCGGTCACGAACGCGTTCACCGGCACGCAAAGGTCTTGCCGCTTGGCCCGGGCGAGAGCGAGGGTTCGTTGCTGGCCGTCGACGATCCAGCCGGCCTTGGGCTCGCCGTTGAGCGGAAGCGGGATCTCAAGCTTTCCCTGGGCGGCCGCTCCGTCCCCAACGGTCGGACCCCGTCCCGAAGTGAACTTCACGGTCGAGGGAAGCGCAACGATGATGGGGTTCGGAAAAATCACCTGGTCACCGTCGAGGTAGTCGACGATCTCTTGGATGTGCTGGCGGACCTCGGGACGTTGGTAGCCGATCAGATCACCACTCTGATCCCGGCTTACCCGCGAGATGTCGGCGATCTGGAGGATCTCCGATGCCGTCAAGCTGAAGAGGTACAGGGGGCAGCCGGGGGTTTGCTCGATGCGGAGCGCCCGGAGCGTCAGCGTTGCCGGGGCTTTACTCATCGGGCCTCGCTCAACTCGGCGTGGAATAGTGCGGCGAAGCGGTTCTGCTCGCAGGCGCGGTCGGCGTTCCGGAACTCACGCAGGAGCCGAGAGTGGGTGGCGGTGTTGTCGGCACGTAGGCGGCGACGGATGAAGGTGCGGATCTCGGCGTCGGAGGCACGTCGACGTTCGTAGCGGGGAATGGGTGGCTGTTCGGCCAAGAGGGCGGTCAGCGTGGCCGCCATGTCGGCGTGGCTGGTGGCACCAGCGGTCAGGACGTGCGACACGGCACGTACGTTGAGGGCTTGTCGAGTGCCGCCGACGACATGCTGCAAGCGGGCGTCCACCGGCAGCAGGAAAGGAGCGAGGTCGGCGTCGCCCTTAGTGCCCGCCGAGACAATGCTGATCTGACCTGGGCGTGCGGCGGCGGCCGCGTTGAGGAGGTCGAGGCGGCAGGCCTGCACGTATGGGGCGGAGAGGGCGACGATCACGCGCGACGAGGAGTCGTCCTCGACCAGCGCCGCGAGTGATCTGGGTGCAGCGGCGGGGCCGTCCCAGCTTTGGAGGGCGGCCCACCATCGTGCGGCCCCCGCGTTGCCGTCGGGGATGGCGTCGGGGTTGTCGGCGGAGAACGTGGCCGAGTAGGGCAGCAGTTCGGCGTCGGCCGGGATGAGCCCGTACCCGGCGGAGCAGACCCACAGTTCGACCGGAATACCCGCGGCGTCCGAATCACACAGGTGGCGCGCTACCTCCCAGTGCTCACCGGCGTAGAGCCGTACTGCGGGGACGGTGGGGGCCGAGTTGTGGCTGAGCCGGCGGACCCACGTCTTGGTCCTGGCTGAGGGAGCCAGGTGGTTGAGCACCCGCAGGCGGAGCGCGTCTGGGACCGCCGTCGACTTGCGATGGCTGCAAGTAACGACGACCCGTAGCCGCTTCGTGCGACGGGCGCGCCTGGCTACCAACGCGCCGCCCCCTGATCTGATGGCGGCCAGGCCAGTCGGGCGAAGGCGGCGTGGTTGTGGATGCTCTCGTCGTTGACCGCTTCGACGGAGAACCGGGCGATCCTCGGGTCGTGACGCAGGTGCTCGGCGACGGTGCGGACCATGTCCTCGACGAAGACCGGGTGGTCGTAGGCGAGCATCGTGACGTGCCGCTCGTCGGCGCGCTTGAGGAGCGGGTACACGGGACTCGATCCGGAGGCCTCCGCCGCCTCGATGAGGTCTTCCAGCCACACGGGGTCAGCGTCGTCAGGCCAGTTCGGGACAGCATGGATGGTCACCGTGCCCCGCTGGTTGTGGGCCCCGTAATCGCTGATCGCCTTGCTGCACGGGCAGACGCTCGTCACTGGAACGCCAGCCGAGATGGCGAACTCCACGAGGTTGTCGCGGATCGAGGCGTCGATCCCGCACGCGTAGTCGACGAGCGCGCTCGCTCCGCTTACCGGGGCGGAGCGTCGCAGGAAGTACGGGAACCGCAGGGCAAGCTTGGCGCTGGGGGCGTCGAGTCGGTCGCATAGGTGCTGGAGGACCGCCGGGATCGATTGGGGAGTGAGTTCACCCGCGTGGTCGTCGAGGATCTCGACGAATCGGCTGAGGTGACTGCCCTTCTGCTCGGGGGGCAGCGACACCGAGAGGGAGATGTTGGCGACGGTGTCCTGCTTCCCGTGCTCGGCGTGGAAGACCGATACCGGGTAGCGCAGACCGCTGACACCGACCTCGTCGATGCCGATACCCCGTCCGTCGGGCTCGCTCTGCACATCGGGAAGGGTCACGTGCTCGCCCCTCGGTAGGCGACGCCGGACGTGCACGTCTCGCGCACGATGACCTCTGCGAGTTGGGGCAACGCCGTCGTCAGCCGCTCCCAGATCCAGCGGGCCAGGTTCTCGCTGGTCGGGTTATCGAGTCCTTCGATCTCGTTCAAGAAGTAGTGATCGAGCCGGTCGAGGAGCGGCGCGAACGCGGCCTTGATCTCGGCGAAGTCGATGACCATCCCGGTCGCCGGGTCGATGTCGCCGCGGACTCGTACCTCGACCCGGAAGGAGTGTCCGTGGAGCCGGGAACACTTGTGACCCTCGGGGACGTGGGGGAGGCGGTGCGCGGCCTCGAAGGTGAATTCGCGAAAGACGTCCATCAGCGGATCCCCGTGTATTTGTGGGTCTGGAGGCTGAGTCGCCACCTGGGGTGGGCCAGGCAGTACTCGATGGCGAGCGCGGTGTGCTTATCTCGTTCCGGGCCGTCCATGGGTTGCAGCAGGAACCGCTCGAAGCCCAGGTGCTCGAAGGCGTCGGGCGCAGCCGTTGCTTGAGGGAAGACCAGCTTGAGTTCGTGACCGTGATCGAGCACGAGCGGGGCGCCGGCCTTGGGACTGACACAGATCCAGTCGAGCCCTCTCGGGGCTGGCTGGGTTCCGTTGGTTTCTACTCCAACTTCGAAGCCGGCCTCATGGAGCGCGTCCACCGCGGCCTCGTCCAACTGCAGGAGGGGTTCGCCGCCGGTGCACACCACGTACGGCTCGGCCCCGTCCCCGGCCTCGCCAACCCAAGCGGCGGCGACCGCGTGAGCCAGGTCCTGGGGAGTCTCGAATCGCCCCCCGCCGGGGCCGTCGGTGCCGATGAAGTCGGTGTCACAGAACTGGCAGATGGCCTGCGCCCGCTGCGATTCCCGGCCGGTCCACAGGTTGCAGCGGGAGAACCGGCAGAAGACGGCGGGGCGACCGACCTGAGCACCCTCGCCTTGGAGGGTGTAGTAGATCTCCTTGACCAGGTACATCAGCCGCGAGTCGTGGTGAGCGCCGGGTCCTCCATCCCGACCTCGGCGAAGCCCTTCTGGCGGAGCAGGCACGAGTCGCAGGTGCCGCACGGTCGCCCCTCGCTGTCAGGGTCGTAGCAGCTGTGGGTGAGGCCGTAATCGACACCGAGCTCGACTCCCCGCTGGATGATCTGCGCCTTGGTCAGGTCGATCAGTGGGGTGTGGATCCGCAGATGCTGGCGCCCTTCGACGCCCGCCTTGGTGGCCAGGTTGGCCATTGACTCGTAGGCGGCGATGTATTCGGGCCGGCAGTCGGGGTACCCGGAGTAGTCGAGCGCGTTCACCCCGATGAAGATGTCGCTGGCCTCCAGTGTCTCGGCCCAGGCCAGCGCGAACGAGAGGAAGATCGTGTTCCGCGCCGGTACGTAGGTGACCGGGATCCCCTCATCGAGGTCTTCCAGCCTCTGGTGATGGGGGACATCGATGTCTGCGGTCAGGGCGGAACCGCCGAACGCCCGGAGGTCGATGTCGGCCACCACGTGCCCGGCGGCACCCATGTCGTCAGCGACCCGACGCGCCGCCGCCAGTTCGACCTCGTGGCGCTGGCCGTAGCGGAAGCTCAGGGCGTAGGGGCGGAAGCCCTCAGCTTTGGCGATGGCCAAGACGGTCGTTGAGTCAAGACCCCCGCTGAGCAGGATCACCGCTGGTTGGTCGCTCACGTCCACTCCTCCGATCTAGGTCGTTGGGGTCGACGTCCTACCTCCGCACCAGCATGCTGAGCAAAAACTGCGTCGGATGCCTGTTGGCTCCCTCTACAGTTTTCGGCGGTGTCGTCACCCACTCGAACCACAGTACTGGTATTCATAGCGCGAGTGTGTGACCGTGATACTGAAGCCCCTCCAAGTCCGGTCCGCGGACCCGGCCCGAGGCCCGGCGGGACGTCGCAAGAGCCGCCTCCCGCAGCTCGGCCCGCCTGGAGGCTCGGTTCGGGAGTGTTCCGGTGCAGCTGAGAGATAATTTTCAGCGAGAACACCTTCAAGGGGTGTTCAAGAGACCTTCGAGTCGATACAGTACTCCTAGAAGGCTCCGAAACATCGCCTCGCGGATGTGGAACATCGCTGAGGCGCCGAAGAGTATCGCCAGATCCCTACGGAGGGTGACGTGTACACGATCGCTGTGACCGAAGGCCACCAAGGCAAGCACCGCTACTTCACCGGCAGCGTGCCCGTGGGTGAGTTGGAGCACATCGTCAAGTTCCCCGAGGACCTGGGGGACCTCGATGAGGACGAGCAGATGCAGCGAAGCATTGCCAAGCGCCGCATCGGCGACCTGGTCGAGTACCTCACCAGCGTCGACGACCACTTCTTCTCCGCGGTGACCCTCATGATCCTGCCCCGGTCGCTGGACCGACCGGCGGTTCTCGGCGACCTCGATGACGACCAGGACGACGGCGAATACGACTACGCGTTCGAGCGAGCACAGCGAGGCCCTCATCCCGGGAAGGTCCGCCAGGGCTGGCTCCATCTCGGCGGCGACGTCATGTTGTTCCCCGCAGACGGCCAGCACCGCCTCTACGCCGAGTTCGACGCCATGAAGAGCGAACCCAGTCTGTCCAAGGAGGAGCTGCCCGTCGTCTTCTTGCCCTACGAGTCCGCCGACCAGGTCCGCCAGCTCTTCTCGGACCTCAACCTCAACGCCAAGCCCATCAGCAAGACGCTGGCTCTCGGCTACGAGAGCCGGGACCCCATGGCACTACTGGCCAAGGCCGTAGCCCCCCGGGTATCGCTGTTCCGGGAGCGGCTCAACCTGCGGACCAACTCGCTGCCTAAGAGTTCGGCGAACGTCATCACCCTCAATACCTTGGTGCAGGGATGCCGGGATCTCGTCGAGGGCTTCGCCGGCGAGGACAAGAACGACCAGCGGACCTACCTCGCGCCCGAGCACATCGACGAAGCGGTTGCCCAGATCACCGCCGCGTGGGAAGACATCATCGATCCCTTCTCCGAGCACTGGGACAAGGTGATTAGCGACGAAATCACGCCAGGCGAGCTACGTGACGAATACCTCTTTC
Organism: Acidimicrobiales bacterium; assembly: GCA_039583695.1. Classification (GTDB taxonomy): domain Bacteria; phylum Actinomycetota; class Acidimicrobiia; order Acidimicrobiales; family JAJPHD01; genus JAVKSL01. Next base: position 11,310 of record JAVKSL010000064.1, read on the forward strand.
CCCACGGTCTCGGATGGAGAGCTCTTGCCTCCGCTGCGGGAGCACTGATCGCCGCCGACCCCGACAACTGGGCGGCCAAGTTCGCCCAGGGCGTCGGCGCCTACAACTGGGCCCGCACCGGCCCCGAATGGGAAGGCAACGCCGTCATCCACGACCGCGACAAGGGCACCAACCGGGTCAACAACACCGATCCCGGGATTAACCAGCTCAAAGAACTGATCCTGAAGGCCGCCGAATGATGCAACCGACCTCGATGGGTCCCTACCTATCGCGTCGTTCGTCCACCACCTCCCAGCCGTGGAACCTGGTCAACCGGAGGAAAGTCGTCCCCCCGGCGGCCAAAGGCCGCCGGGGATGACCGCCCCGCTTACCGCCGCCGCCACGGCCACGCTGTCCCCGGAGGCCTTCTTCGAACTGGCCGACGAGGTCCTCGCCGAGGTCGGCCGCGAACCGCTCGACGGGGGAGACCCGCACCGGCGGATCATCACCGTCCGACCAGACGATCGGGTGCTGCAGATCCTGGCCGGCGCTGGCTCGGGCAAGACCGAGATGCTCGTCTGGCGGGTCCTCTACGAGCTCATGGTCCTCGGCACGGCGGCGTCGCGGTTGATCGTCACTACCTTCACCCGCAAGGCGGCCACCGAACTGGCAGTCAGGATGGTCGAGCGCAGTGACGCCCTGCTCGACCAGGCCCGCAAGCGAGGCTTGGACCCGGCCGATCCCCACGTGCACGACCTGCGCATCGGGACCCTTCACAGCCTCTGCGACGCCCTGCTCGCCGAGTTCGACGCCGAATACATGGCGGAGGGGACCGAAGTGGTCGACGAGACCGAGACCCGGGTCCGGCTCAGCCGGGTCCACCGCTTTGCGCTCGGCTACACGGGCCGGCCACCCGGCAAGGTCATCGACCGTCTCCTCGACCGGGAGGAACTGGTGGCCCTGTTCCGACCACCGTGGGACGACGGCCACTGGCCCGGCAACAACTTCCAGCGCATGGGGTTCCTCCAGATGCTCCTCGGCCAGCAAACCGAAACCTGGCTGCCCCGCTGCGGACCGACCGGCACCCCGAGCGGCATCGAAGCCCTCTCGGCCGGGGTCACCGACGACCTCGTGAAGCTCCAGGAGCGCTGGGAGCACTACCTCGACGAGCACTCCATCTTGGACTTCGCCACCATCCAGCACCGCTTCCACCAACGCCAAGACGCCGTCGTCGATCACATCGACCATGTCTTCGTCGACGAGTTCCAAGACACCAACCCGATCCAGTTGGCCATCCACCTTCACTGGCTCACCCGACCCGAAACCCGACTCACCGTCGTCGGCGACGACGACCAGGCCATGTACCGCTTCCGCGGGTCCGACATCGCCTGCTTCACCGGCCTCGAAGACAACTGCCGCACCGCCAACATCAACTACCGGCGAGAGAAGCTGGAGCAGAACTGGCGCAGCACCAAGCGCATCGTCGCCTTCGCCGGGGCCTTCCGCGACGCCACCGTGCTCTCGCAGGTCTCCATGGACAAGACGATCCGCGCCCCTAAGTCGTCACCCGGCGGCGACCCGCCCCGACTCCTCGAAGCACCCTGGATCACGCTGTGCGACCACGTCGCCGCCGAGATCGACGCGCTCGGCGCCGGACGGATCCCCAACGGCCAGCCTGTGGCCCCCTCGGTTGCCGTGCTGCTGTTCTCCACCTCCGAGAAGGAAGGGCGCCGCGGAGGCACCGCCGCTTTGGACCTCCGCCGAGCCCTTGAACGACGCGGCCTGCGCGTCTACAACCCCCGCAACAAGACCGCTGCCCGCCAGGGCAGCCCCGTCTACTCCCTCGCAGCGCTGCTCTCCTACCTGATCGACCCGGTGGCGTTCGCCCCGGCCGGCAAGAACGGCCGCGAGATCATGGTGTGGGCGTCGTGCAACGACCCGGCCAAGGCCCCCTTCTCGCCGATCCAGCCGCCACCCTTCGCCGTAGCCCCCGCCCACTCCGGCATCCAAAAGGGATACCGGGGCAGCACCGCCGGGGTGCGCAACCCCGACCCGGCCATCTCGCCGCTGCTGGACTACATCGACCAAGTCCGAAGCGACCTGGTCGCCGCCACCGACGCCTACAACGCCGGGAACGGACCGGCCCCACGACTCACCCTGAGCGGCGTCGTCGCCAGAGTCCTCTCCTTCTCCCAGTTCCGAGGCGTCGGCTTCAGTCCCGCCCTGTTCCGAGAAGCCCTGTTCACCCAACTCCTCGAAGCCAACATCGCGCCCACCCGCCGCACCCGATCTTCCCTCGACGGGCCGCTCGCTCCTACCCGCAACGACGCCGGCAAGATCGTCTGGCCGGACGAAATGTGGAGCTTCCTCGGCCTGTTCGGCGCCCTCATCAGCGAAACCGACCTCGACGACATCGAAGACGACGCCTTCGCCGACCACGCCATCGCCCTGCTCACCTTCCACCAAGCCAAGGGCCTCGAATTCGACCACGTCTACGTCGGGCTCACCGGCCGCCAGCCCGCCCCGCACTCGGTCCTGCAGACCATGCTCTTCAGCGGCGAACGCGTGCGCTACCGCGTCGACGCCGACGGTCAACCCCAGTCGCCCGACCGCTCCGTCACCCAACTCGCCCTCGCCGACCGCGAACGAGAGCTCTACGTCGCCCTCACCCGGGCCAAGCAACAACTGACCGTCATCCACGACCCGAGCGACCAGCGCCCCATGTGTGCACTCAACCCCGCCCTCAAGGACCTCTTCGACACGGCACCGGCCAAGGCCCTCAGCAGCGGGATCACCGAACGGAGATGGAAGCCATGAGCGACGTCATCGAGGTCTCCTACACCGGCGACCTGCTCGCCCACCGCCGATGCCGACGCGCCTGGGCCTACGAGAAGCGCGCCGGCTTCCACCCTTACGAAGTCGTCCAGGCCATGGAAGGGCGCCTCGTCCACCACGCCATGGAGTGGCTCACCCGCCAATACCAAGAAGTACTCGGACGCCACGCCACCGCAGATGAACTCCGAGCCCAGATGGAGCACTACTTCCGGGTGCTGTGGGCCCGAGGAATCCGCACCGCCTTCGCCTCCAAGAAAGAGACCATCGACCGAGTCGTCGGCAACCTCTACCCCTCCGACAAGCTCGACCCCGTCGTCAAGGCGGTCATCGAAGGCGCGCAACATACCGAGTACGAACTCCGTGCCGTCAAGAAGGTCCTCCCACCCGATATCGCCTCGTTCTCAGGCAAATCACGGATCCTGCTCACCGGGATCCTCGACCTCGTCATCCAACAACAGAGCCCCCTCACCTACCCTCGAACCTGGAAGTGGGACTCGGTGATCGACCTCACCGGAGCCGTCGAAGACAGCCCGACCACCGCGGCGGCCGGGGACATCGAGATCTGGGACTACAAGGGCACCCGGGCCAACAGCCCCTTCGTGGCCGACTACGTCCGCCAACTCCTCACCTACGCCGCCCTCTACCGCGACCGCACCGGCGAACTCCCCGTGCGTTGCGTCCTGTTCTTCATCAACGAACCCAAGCGCGACCGCCGCCTGCTCGCCATCGACGTCGATATCACCGTGGTCGACGCAGCCCTTGCCTGGACCTACGACCAGGTCCGTCTCCTCCGAAGCACTGCCGACACCTTCGAAGCCCGACCCGATGACGTCCTCGCCGGAGAACTGGCAAAAGAAGCCGACCCCCTCGGTACCCGGCTCAGCCACGAGACCACGGCGCAATGCACCGCCTGCACCTTCCGCTTCGACTGCCCCGAGTACACCGCCCATCTCAAAGGCGGCGACCAACACCCCGACATCAACCTCATGAACGTCTTCAAGAACTGACCGGCTGTGACCCCCGTCCCTCACCTGCCTGCTCGGTCGGGAGTTTTCTCGCACGCCGCTTCGGTGTCGCGGACCCGGACAAGCGAGCGGCCCGAAGTTGTCCGTTTGAGTCCGGTTACACGATGCGAGTGCATGCTGGCGAGAGACGACACAGTGCCGGACGAGTGATGAATGACGACGGACTGCCCGAGGTTGGCGATGTCTTCATGACTGACACGTTGATCTTCATAAACGGAGACCACGCTGTCGAGCGTCCTGTCGTCGTGCTTCGCGCGCCGCGTCACAGGCTCGACTACGTCACGGTCATCCAGCGGTCCTCGACCGCCGAGAAGCAAAAGGGCGTCGATCACCCTCGCGACGGGTCTCTCGGACTCGACAGGGACGGCCGATGGGTCCTTGACTACCAAAGAGCCACCCGATGTGACCAGTTCCTTCTCGCCGCCACCCACACCGGTCGTCTGGACGACACCTACCTCGAACCGCTCATCAAGATGTGGGAACAGACGTGACAGACGCCTGGGCAGAACTCCGAGCTACCGGGACACTCGGACCGGCAGGGGTGGACCTGGTGTACGAGACCGTGGACGCAGTCCGACGGTTCGACCGGTATCCACCGCCCGAGGGGGCGGATCGCTGGACCGAAGGTGCCATGATGGAGTTCGCCCACGACTTCCTCTTCGCCGATGGCGGCCAAGAACGACTAACCAGGCTGGTTGCGCTCGCATCAGACGAGGAATCCTTCGAACGCATCCTTGAGGCGGCGGTTCGAAACGACTTTCGTATGCAGGCTCGTCGCACCGAGACCGGGGCGGCGATGCGGTCAGTCGCGCACGCGGTCGAGCGCGACCCGGAGATCGTCGCTGCAGGATCCGCAAGGACGCGGACGTGGTCGTTGGTCCAACATGCGGAGAACGACACGTACTCCGGACCCACCGCTCCGCTGATCGAGGCGGCCTACGCCGTCCCAGACGTCC
>JAVKSL010000065.1:0-13048 GCA_039583695.1 Acidimicrobiales bacterium
TGGCTCTGGCATTACCGGGCAGAGCTGATGAGCTGATCATCGTGGGGATCGGCCTGCTGGCCCCTCGCTGGGCGGCGTCGCCTGCTCGCCTGGGGTGGCTGGGCACTGGTCTCGAACTTCAACAGTGCCTATTTTTCCAGGAAGGCTCAGCTCGCTTCCGACTGGCCGTACTGTGCTAGCTCCTCGTCGAACACCTTGCCCAGGTCCCGCAGGAAGTCAAGCGACCTCGCGGCCTCCTCCTCGTCGATCTTGGCCATGGCGAAGCCGACATGGATCAGCACCCAGTCTCCGATGGCCACGCCACCTGGGTCGCCTTGGACCAAGCCAACGTTGACCTCACGCCGGACGCCCTCCACCGAGACGACTGCCATATGGGCGCCAGGATCGGCCATCGCCACCACCTGGCCCGGGATGCCGAGGCACATCAGGCACGCTCCGACGAGCCGGCGAGCAACGGCTCGGCCAGAAGGGCGTCATCAAGGACGTCGATCGGGCTCAGGGTCGCCGCCAGCTGGCGGATCGCGGCCACGACCGGGCCGTCAGGGGCAGCGTCCAGCAGCGGTATCCGGGACCGGTCGGCGTCGACAACCTCCTCGCTCCAGGGTACCTCCGCTATCAGCTCGAGGTCGTGACGGCTGCAGAAACCGGCTATCGCCTCGGAGTCGGCGGGGGAGCGGACCTTGTTTACCACCACTGCAACCCGGGGGATAGGCAGCTCTGCCGCCAGGTCGGCAAGCCTGCGCACCGCCTCCAGTGCCCGGTAGTACGGCTCGGCGACCAAGACCAGCGTGTCAACATAGCGAGCAGTCCCGCGGCTCATGTGCTCGGGCGAGGCTTCCAGGTCGACAACGATGGTCGCGTCAGGTAGGCCTGCCAGGTCCGCCAGCACGGCGCTCACCGTGGCGTGCGCCGCGCAGAGGCATCCCTGCTCGGCGTGGTCCGGGGCTCCCATGACCAATAGGCGCACCCCGTCGGGGCCGGTGCTGGCGTGGTCGGCCAGGACCTCGTCGAGGGTGGACGACAGTGCCCGGTCGATGTCCTGGCGCCGGTTCACCAGGCTGGCGGGCAGGAACGAGGAGATCATCGTGCTCTGGTCGATGCCGAGCGCTATGGCCAGGTTGGGATTGCTGTCCGCGTCGATGGCCACCGCCGGGTATCCGGTTCGGGCGGCCAAGCGAGCCAGGGTCGCCGAGATCGTCGTCTTGCCAGCGCCACCCTTCCCGGCCACGGCAACCCTCATCACGGGGTCCTGCTCATCATAGCCTTCGAGGTGGAGGCCGAGTAGCGCTCGACAAGCCTGGAAATCTGGTCGCGCACCTCTTCCAATCCGGTGGCCCACTCGGCGGCGGCGTCTTCGCCGGTACGGCTGAGCAGGTAGGTGCGCCGGGGCGGGCCAGACTGGGACGGCTCCCACCAGGATGTGACCAGGCCATCTTCTTCCATGGAGCGCAGGCAGCGGTAGAGCCCACCGGCCTCAGCGCCGGTCAGTCCCGCCTGGCGGACCTGGTCCAGCAACTCGTAGCCATGCGCGGAGCCCTCGGCAAGGAGCATGAGAAGGCAGGCTCGCTGGTAGGCGCGGGGCAGGCTGCCACGACGTTCCTCGGAAGGGGCGCTCATGGGTGCTCGTGGTTCGTGTGGTCGTGGGCCAGGCCGTCCGCGAGCCGTGCGCGCTGGCACGCGTCCGCCTCGTCGGGGGATGCATGGCACCAGCAATCGGCGCTGCACTCTCCGTGCGTCGGCCGGGTGAGCTCTGAGAACGACATAGCAAACTCGAGGCCCCCCTGCTCGAGGCCCGTGGCTGACAAGGTGAACCAGTCGCCGTCCCGGCTCAGGTATCCCTCCTCCACCAAGCGCTGGAGGTAGGTGACCCCGATGTTGGCATCCACTCCCAGGAACCGCTCGATAAGCCCGGCGTCCACCAGGTCCCCGAAGCCCTCGCCCCGCAGCCAGTACATGACCTGCAGGATCTCACTTCGCCAGTACATGGCTCGCAGCGCATCCGACTTGGGGGGATGAAGCTCGTCCCCGCTCAGCACACGCTCGTCAATGGCCACTGTCTCGCCCTCACTCTCGTTAATCGTCATAGTTATTCTAGTCGATATAACTCTAGACTTTCAACTATGTGTAGCTTACACTCACCAGCTCCAACCGTCGGCCGCGTCGCGGGGTAGTGCCTGCTCACCCACGGCCGCTGCTCGCAGGGCGGCAAAGGCCACGTCGATGTCTTCCCCCCAAAGGTCCCAGCTTGACAGCCGCAACCCGAGGACCTGCATCGCCACCGGCGCGGCAAGCAAGGTCGCCTCGTCGAGGAGCTCCATGCCTGCGCCTGCCAGCACCTCGGCCACGCGCGGGGCGAAGGCTTCCAAGTCCTCGGGCAGGTCGGTGCGAGCCAACACGACGCCAGGGCGGAGGCGTAGCGCGATAGGTACATCCCCATCCACGAGCAACGCCTCGCCCTCGACGTGAAGATGCTTCGAGTGCCCGGGGACCGGATCATGTCGGGCGAACCCTGAAAGGACGGTCCCGTCGTCGGTGGCAGGACCCAGAGGCACCCCGTAGGGGGGAAGTGGGATCGCCCACGGGCTGCTGGGGTCTTCGTCGGGCATGCGCAGGTCAGGGCGTTAGCGGCCCAGGGTCGCCGCGATGTCGGCCGAGCGGGCCAGTCCCATCGCCGCCTGAGTCAGGTTGGAGTTGATCACGTCGGCTGCCGGGCCTATCACCGCGCACTGGGTCTCCACTGCCCGGACGCCAAAGGTGATCTTGGCGAGGGTCGCCGAGATGCTGGTGAGCTGGCGGGCGATCCGGTTGAGGAAATAGAGCAGTACGACGACGAGCGCGAGTATGTCGGCAATTGTGAGCGCAATCTGCAGGTTGGTCATCTGGAGCTCCCTCCCGAAAGTAGGTCGACGTGGCGCTGGACCTCTTCTCGTAGGTCACCCGTGAGGGTGCCGGCCTGCTGAAGCGCCCAGGTTGTGGCGGTATTGGCCGCGACACGCGTGGCAGTCTCCCAGACGTCTGCGACCCGTACGTCGATGTCGTTGACGAAGGTGGTGAGCAACGTGAGCAGGACGATGACCACCAGCACGACTACCGCCCCGATACCGATGGCGACCCACCAAAAGACATGGTCCCCAGCGGTAAGTGCGAGAAGCATCGCGGTCATCGGACGACCACCCGGGATGTGAACGAAATGAGTGTTGTTGGCAACCGAGGTCCTCCTGCCCTGGGGTCGGACCCGGTTGGGTCCGACACGATAGATGTATCTAGCATACTCTGTCGACCCGGATCTGTCAAGGTCTGGGCCCAGCGCCCAGCGCCTACCAGGCCAGGTCCATCAGGCGCCCTGCCAGGGTCTCGATGGCCCGGACTGCTGGCGAGGTCGGGTCCACGTCCAGCGGGGCCAGCCCGCGGTAGCCAGCCTCGGCGACAGCGGGGTCGTCGGGGATCGCCATCACCGGCACCTCCAGGACCGACCTGAGGTGCTCGGCCTGCTCTGGGTCGGCAGAGTGGTTGGCCACGCCGACCACCCGCTCGATGCCCATGGCCCTGGCGATGCGGACAGCACGGCGGGCGATCTCAACTGCCTTGGCGCTGGAGTCGGCGACCACCACGACCGCGTCGCCCGCCTTGGGGTGCGCCCAGAGCAGGTCGTTGAGCCCAGCCTCCAGGTCCGCCAGCACCACCCTGTCCTGGGCCGCGAGGTCGCTGAACAGCTCCCTGGTGGTGCGGTGCGACCCGCAGCACATGCAAGTGTTTGGCAGGCGCTCTATTCGCGCCGCGACCACCAGGCGCACCCCGTCGGCAGCGTCCACTCCGAAGCGGGCCAGGAGGTCATCGGGATCTGGCTTGGGGTCGTTGTGAGTGTGACCCGAGGCCACCAGCTCGTTCAGGACGGCGGGCAGACCCTCGACGACGGGGGGGTCGAGGCCGAGGGTCGTGCCCAAGTTGGGGCTCGGGTCGCAGTCGATAGCCACAACCGATTGCCCGGCGAGTGCCAGCAACCGGGCGAGGGTGCCCGACACAGTGGTCTTGCCCACGCCTCCCTTGCCCGTTACCACGATCTTCACTGCCGTGCCCCTCTCTAGTCTTTTGAAACCCTTTTGAAAAAATTTGCTCGGACGAGGCTCCAGACCCGTGCCCGCTAACGGCCAAGCTGGCCCGACGCCGACTCCTTGGCCACCAGCAGGCCCATCAGGTCCTCCACCGCCCTGACAACGGGGGAGTCCGGGCAGGCGTCCAGGGTGGGCTCTCCCCGTCGTTCGGCCTGCGCGACCGCCGGGTCGAACGGGACCCGGATCGCCGGGTCCAACCGCCCCGGCTGGCCTCCATCGGCGAGCTGGCTGGCGACCACGGTGAGGGGGATGTCCGAGAGGAGCTGGCTCAGGCGGTGCGCGGCCAGCCCCGAGCGCCAGGACTGGGTGACCACCACCACGGCTTGGTCGGCGAAGCGGGTGTATCCCTCGTAGGGGCAGGTGGTCCCGGCTTCGATATCCCCGACGATGTCCCAGCTGGGGCCGGTGGCGTCCAAGATCGCCTGCACTGCGCCCAGCGAGTGGGTGACCACGTGGTCGGCCCTGGCGATCTTCCCCGGACAGAGGTATCGCACTCCGTCTGGACCCGGGGTCGAGAAGCGCTCGGCCCCCTCGGCGGGGTCGATTCCCCCTGCCAGGCCCCAGCCGTAGAGGCCGCCCTCTCGGGCCGTCACCACACCCTCGGGAAGGCCCTCGTCGCTGGGGGCGACACCGATGCTCCAGGCCAGCCCGGGGTTGGGGTCGAGGTCCACAGCCAGGACCCTTCGCCCCGAGCGGGCCAGGAGGCGGGCGAGCAAGCCGGAGATCACCGACTTGCCCGCCCCGCCGCTGCCGACGACCACTACCCGCACCGCACCGGATCCTCGTTGGAAGGAACGCTCGGCCTCCTCGTTGGAAGGAACGCTCGGCAGTGGTCGAGTCTCACGCCGTGCTTGGGGACCCTGATCCCGAGCCGGCGCTTGCTGGCGCCGCGACCGCGGAGGACACCCGGCGGCCTCGCCGTCCCAAGCCCATCAGCAGGCCCAGGCCGAGCAGGATCAATAGAGCCCCGGCCCCGGCTCCGCCTAGCTCGAGCTTGGTGCCGAGCGGCACCGTGGCCGGCGCGAGGCTCATCGGGTCCGCGAAGTCCACCCGGGTCATGTAGGCGTCCTCGACCTGGTTGACCTGGTTGGAGTTGCGCGGATCCCCCCAGGTGATGAACGCTGCATTGTTCGACGAGGCCACGCCGACCTGACCTACTGTGAAGTAGGGGAAGGTGACGCCCAGGGAGGTGTTCATGCTGCGATCGCTCACCCTGAGGTTTGTCGACCAAGTGGCTCCGTTGTCGGTCGAGTACGCGTAGTAGATGTTGGCGTACTGCTCCTTCGCCCCCTGGGGGTGGAAGGGGTCGTTGCGGAAGTCGTACCAGGCGACGTCGATGCGGCCATTGGGTGCGACGCCTACGCCCGCGTAGTACTGGTCGGCGTGGTCCCCGGCGGCGTCGCCGACCTTGGTGGTCGGGCTCCAGCTGGCCCCGCCGTTGCTCGAGGTCGTCTCGAAGACTTGGTTGGCCACGCTGGTGGCATTCTCCATCGAGACGGACGACACTGCGTTCAGCCCATCCCACACCACGTAGAGGTCTCCGTTGACCGGGCTCACCGCAGCCTCGACCATGCCGGTGCTGTTGTCACCGACGTTGACGATGGAGGTGGTCCAGGTCTTGCCGTGGTCGGTGGACTTGAACATGATCACCGGGTCCTTGGCGTTCGAGGGAGCGCTGGGGGGCAGGTTCTCGAATGCGAAGACGTAGACGTCGCCGTTGTTGCCGACGACAACCGCGGGGTTGTAGGCCCCGGGCATCGCCGACGGGTTGGTGGTGTCGGCGGGCAGCAGGATCGGGCTGCTCCAGCTGGCCCCGCCGTCGCTGGAGGTGTTGACCACGAGGTTCTTTTTGACGAAGCTCACCCTCGGCGCTCCGGCCGTGCGGGTGGTGCTGATGTCGTATGCGACGTACATGTACTTGGGGTTGGTGGGGTCGATCGCCAGACCGACCTCCCTGGCACTGGTCGGATCCTGGATCGTCTTGGCAGAGGAGCCCTTCCCGATAGTGGCTGGAAGGCTGAAGGAGGGCTGTACCACCGTGGTCTGGTGGGTCAGGCCCAGGTCGGCGGTGGAGGCGATCGCCACGTCACCGATGCCGTTCTGGCCGTTGGTCTCAGTGGCGGTGGCCTGGGCGTCCATTGCCACGTAGAGCTTCGCTCCGTCGGGGGTGAACACCGGCTGGGTGTAGCGGCCGTAGGGCTTGACGGCACAAAAGTCGGCGGGCGGCGCGAGCAGCGAGCCTGTCTTGGCCCAAGACAGGCCGCCGTTGGTCGAGGCGTACAGGTCGCAGCCCCCGCTCCGGTAGTCGCCGACCGACTCGACTACCGTGTCGGGGTTCGCCGGGTCGACCGCGACCTGCGGGAGCACGAACAGGCGGTTGGGACCGCCGCCAGCGGTGACCTGCCTGGCTGCCTCGACCGTCGGCGCCGACCCAGACGAGGAGCCGGTGGTGGCCCCTGCCGGGCCGGACAAGCCCGCCGGCACCAGGATCGCGAAACCAAGGGCGGTGGTGACCATCCCTGCCTTGCGAGCCCCGCTGCGCCAGCCCGCCTGGTTCGATACGTGACTCCCATCCAGTTTCTTGCGCCGAGACGCCCGGCGTAGGATCTCGCCTTCGAGCATTTCCCCCTCCTCATCCCTTGGCCGGCCCTGCGGCCGGGCCCCCCACACCTTTGGACCTCCTAAGCGGAGTTTCCCGGTCTGACCGGGAGTACTGCGAAGCGGAAGTGTACACGGCTTTGTGCAGACGTGCAATAGCAAATTCTGCACTTAGGCGAGCTGGGTGAAGGAGCTGGTGTCAGGCCGTTTCCGCGGGGGCCTTGGCCGTGGAGTCGAGGCCGGGAGGTGGCGAGTCGAGGCCGGGAGGTGGTGTCTTGCCGTTGGTTGGAGGAGCGGCGAGCCGAGCTCCGGCCCCCACAGGCTCCGGGTGGGTCTCGCGGACTGGGCGGAGCAGCTCGGCCAGCGGCTCGCCCTCGAGGCTCTCGGACTCCATCAGGGCGTGTGCCAGGCTATCGAGGCTCGTCCGGTGGGTTTGCAGGACAGAGGTGGCCCGCAGGTGCGCCTCGCTCAGGATGTCCTGCACCTCGGCGTCCATCTCGGAGGCCATGCGCTCCGAGTAGCTGGCGCCGATGCCGTCGACTACCGAGCCGTTGGCAGACACAGCCACGGAGAACGGCCCGAGCCGCTCGCTCATCCCGAGCACCGCCACCATCCGCCGCGCCAGGCTGACCGCACCCTCCAGGTCGGAGGCGGCGCCGCTGGAGGCCTCGCCCATGACCATCATCTCGGCCGAACGACCCGACAACAGGGCCACCACCCGGTTCAGCAGCTGGGAGCGGGTAACAGTAACTTGATCGCCGTCGGTGGACCACCAGGTGAAACCGCCACCGTGACCGCGGGCGATTATCGACACCTTGGTGACCGGGTTGGCGGCGGACAGGGCGGTGGAGGCGACCGCGTGGCCGGCCTCGTGGTAGGCGATCCGGTAGCGGTCCTCGCCGGTGAGGATCCGCGAGCGTCGCTCCGGACCGGCCACCTGGCGCTCGATGGCCTCGGAGAGCTCGCGTGGCCCGATGCTGGAGCGGTTGCGCCTGGCTGCCAGCAGGGCCGACTCGTTTATCACGTTCGCCAGGTCGGCGCCCGAGAAGCCGGCTGTTCGGCGGGCCACGAGGCCCAGGTCGACATCGGCCTCGAAGGGCTTTCCCCTTGCGTGGACGGCCAAGATGCCCTCGCGCCCCCTGATGTCGGGTCGGTCGAGCGAGACCCGCCGGTCGAACCGTCCTGGTCGCAGTAGCGCGCTGTCCAATATGTCCGGACGGTTGGTAGCTGCGAGCACCACCACGCCGCTGCCGGACTCGAAGCCGTCCATCTCGACGAGGAGCTGGTTGAGCGTGGATTCCCGTTCGTCCTGGGCGCCCACGGCCACGGCGGTCCTCGCCCGTCCCACCGCGTCCAGCTCGTCGATGAACACTATGCACGGTGCCGCCAGCTTGGCGGTCGCAAAGAAGTCTCGGATCCTTGCCGCCCCCACCCCGACGAACATCTCCACGAAGTTCGAGCCCGAGATCGAGAAGAACGGCACCCCGGACTCGCCGGCGAGAGCGCGGGCGAGCAGCGTCTTGCCGCAACCCGGAGGGCCGGTGAGCAGGATCCCCTTGGGAACTGCCGCACCCATCGCGACGTAGCGTTCGGGCGATGCCAGGTAGTCGCGGACCTCGGTGAGCTCCTCGATGGCCTCGTCGACCCCCGCGACCTCCGCGAAGGTCACCTTGGCGTCGTCGGCGTGCACCCGGCGCGAGCGCGCCCGACCGAAGCCAGCCATCCCTGTGGCGTCTCCGCCGCCTCCCATCCCGACGGCGAGGTACACGATGGCAAATCCGTCGATGATGATCAGTGCCGGCAGGATCCCCAACATGGGGAGGACGAGACCTTTGAGCGGCTGCTGCTCGACGGTAGTCGGGACGTTGGCGGTCCTGAGGGCGCCGATCTCGGTTTGGTAGACAGCGCCCACGCCGACCATGTCGTAAGCCACCCAGTAGTGCTGGTCGTTGCCGTAGGTTCCGGCAATACGGCTGTTACCGAGCTGGACAGTGGCATCTTGGACCTGGCCCTGCTGTACCAGGGCGGTGAACTGGCCGACAGTGAGCTGGCGTCCGGAGTTGTGGGGGAACGAGTACCACAGCACAGACACGAAGAAGGCCAACAGCAGTGGTAGCGCCAGCACGCACAGGAGGAGCGCCCTGCGACGCCCACGAGAGCGGTTACGCTCAGGCTCCTCAGGAGCGTTCCCACGGTCACGGTCCTGGCGCCGGTTGCGCATGATCAGCATGTCCTCGTACCTCCACGTCGGTTCGATCTTCCGGCAAATCGTTCGCTGGAGCTCTCAGGCCCAAACCTATCGCGCCAGGTCCTGTATGTGCGATGCACAAGTCGAGAAAAGCGCCCGACGTAAAACGGCCGGGTACCTGGAGTCCAGGTACCCGGCCGTTGTGCCGGGTCGCCAGAAGCGAACTTGGCACCTAAAACGGGTTATCAGTCCTTGCGGACCGGGGCGGTCGCCGGAACCTTGCGGCGGCGAGCCTGCGCTGCGACGGCACCGATGCCAGCGCCGAAGAGGGCGAGGCCACCAGCGCCAAGCCCGATGGCCCATCCGAGGATGCCACCCGAGCCTGTTGCGGGTGCGGAGCTGGACAGCGAGGCCGTTGCCGGCTGCGCCGCGCCAGCAGAGCTAGGACCGGGGATCACGAGCGAAGCCCGTGCCGGGGTGCCGAACTCAGGAGTGCCCTTGGCAGTGGTCTGGGTGGCCACGATCACGTAGTCACCGGGCTGCGCTTGAGGCACAGTGAAGGTGGCGGTGATGTCACCTGCGGCGTTGGTGTGGGTGGTGGCCAGCGCCGGCCCGGTCAGGCTGTTGAAGTGCAGCACGACTGGAGGAGCTACTTGGCCCGCCGCGGAGGGCGTGAAGGACGAGCCGGTGACGGTCACCTGGCTTCCCGGCGCTCCGGTGGCGTTGCTCAGGTTGAGGGTGGACAGGTTGGTGCATGCCCACGCTGCGGCAGCGAACAACATCGTGCCGGCAGCGACTCCAGCACCACCCAACACCCCCTTGAGGCCCAGTCTCTTGCTTGTTCTCATGCGGTCCTCCTTTTTGGCGAATCCTCGACGCAGAGGTTTCCACGATCGGTTTCTTCGCTTGGATTGCTTTCATGGACAGTGTAGCACACACTGTCGTGGATTGTCAATAGATGCTTATAACATCTACTAGTAGATGTTGATGACCTGTAGTACAGCCTGGTGTTCGGGCAGCTCACTCACGGTGTATGCGCCGGGATGTACAGGTCCACGCAGCTCTGCGCCAAGGGGGCCTGACCCGGGGAGGCCTCGTCCCCGGCCACCGCGATGACGTCCCCGTCGGCCAGCGGAGCGGCCCCCAGGCCGCTCCGAGGACACGCCATGGCGCCGGCTGAGCGCCATGAGCCTTTGGTTGGGTCGAACACCTCGGCCGAAGCCAGCGAGGCCTCGGTCCCTTGGGAGACCTCCTGACCGCCGATGACCAGAGCATCCCCGTTGCGCAACAGCGCTGCAGCAGCCCCATCCCTGGGTTGGGACATCGTTCCGACCGACATCCAGGTCCCGACCGCGGGGTTGAAGACCTCCGCTGTCGCCAGGGCCGCGCTGCCATCCGCGCCGAGCCCGCCGGCCACCAGCACCTTCCCGCTGCGCAGGCGAACAGCTACCTGGCCTGCGCGACCCTCGGACATCTGGCCGGTGGAGGTGAACACCCCGACGTTGGGGTTGTAGATCTCGGTGCTGCGCAGCGGCTCGAACTGCAAGCCGCCTCCCTGGGCTGGCGCGCCATGCCCTCCCAGCCCACCGGCCACCAGCACCTGGCCGGCACTGAGCCTCGTAGCAGTGGCGTCGAATCGCGACGACATCATTGACCCGGTCGGCCGCCACTTGCCTGTGGCGGGGTTGTAGATCTCCGCCGTCGCAGTCGGCGTGATGGCCTGGCCGCCGCCCGTGCCATGGATGCCAGAGGTTGTGGTGCCCCCAGCAGCCAGCACCTCGCCATCTGCGAGCAGGGTGAGCGTATTGCCGAGGCGCCCGATGCTCATCGACCCAGTGAGCTTCCAATGCCCGGTGGCCGGGTTGTACAGCTCGGCGGAGGACAGGAGGCGGGGTCCGGCTATCCCGCCAGCGATGAGCACGTCGCCGTTGTGCAGCACCACTGCGTCCGCGCCCCGGCGAGCTTGGTTTAGAGAGCCGGTAGCTTTCCATGTGCCCGACTGAGGGTTGTAGATCGCGCAGGATGCGAGGGGTATGGCATTGACTCCGCCCCCAGCCGCGAGCACCAGTCCGTTGGGGAGGGTCACTACCGCGGCTGTCCCCTGGATCCCGTCGACTGCGGGTAGGGACTTCCAGGTCCCCAGCGGTGGTCCGCCTGGCCTGACTGGGCTGGTCGTCCCACTGCCTGCCACTACCACCAGGATCACGGCCACCACTGCAAGCACCAGAGCAGCCCCGACCCCGCTCACCAGCCAAGCCAGGCGCGACCGTCGTCTTGCCTTGGCCACTGCCCTGGCCGCGCGGGGGGCCTCCACAGGTTTGGCACACGCCTTGCATTTGATCCCAACGGCAGTCCTTACCAGGCACTTGGGGCATAATGGCTTGGCGCAGTCGACGCAGCTGATGCGCGTAGGCTGGCCGTGGGTTTCGCAAGTCAGCGGGGCGGTATCCATAGTCCTTGGTCGGCATCCTGGTTCGGGGCCTGTGAGCTCGGGGTCCTGGTTCGGGGCCGTCATGAGCCGGAAACGTGAGGCACGAGACCCGAGGATACTGCCCACGAGAGCGCGGTCCCGTGCGCTGCGCAGGGAATGTGGAGCGATCACGGACGAAGTGCCGTTACTATCGGAAAGTGACGCGACGGGCCTTCGGGGTGGTGGGCATCCTTGTCGCCGTTGCGCTGGGGATCCTCTGCCTCCTGGACACCTCACGCGCCCTGCCGGGACCCAACGTCGAGGTGGGCCCGCCAGGCCTCATCGCGGCCTACAGCACGCCGACCATTGTGGCCGATCCCCGGAACCCAGGCGACCTCGTGACCGTTTACCGCCAGGATCGGCAGGCACTTTCGGCCCGCTTGAGCCACAGCACCGATGGGGGCAGCCATTGGAGCACCGTCACCCTCCCGCTACCGGCGGGCGACAGCGAGCCCTTCGCACCCGACGCCGCCTTTGCCCCCGATGGCACCCTTTATGTGACCTATGTCAACCTGACGGGACCGGGGAACGTGCCCGCTCACCTCTGGTTGGCCCGTTCGACCGACGGCGGGTCGACTCTGTCGACACCGCGGCTCGTGTCCAGCAGACTCACTTTCCAGCCCCGGATAGCGGTGGGCGCTGACGGGGCCGTCCATCTCACCTGGCTCCAGGCCCATGCCGCAGGCCCTAGGCGCGTAGGTGTCCCGGCGGTAACGCCTGTGGGCATCATGAGCGCCACCTCGACCGATGGGGGCCGCAGCTTCTCCCCGCCCGTGGCGGTGAGCGCAGCGGCCACCCCCTTTGCCACCGGGGCCGTCCCGGTCGCCTATGGCCACGGTGATCTGAGCATTGCTTACGAGCAGTTCGGGACGGCTCCGCTCGGCCTCGGCAACGGAGGGAGCGCCCCGACTCCGGAGCCGTACTCGTTGGAGGTGGCCACGTCGACAGACGGAGGGTCCAGCTTTGGCCATCCCGTGGTGGTCCAGCCCAAGGTGGCCTCCCAACAGCGGTTCTCCCTGTTGCTGGCCGAGTCCCCGTCAATCGCGGCGGGACCGGGCGGGACCTTGTACCTTGCCTGGGCGGGCAGGGTGGGCGGTGAGCAGGATGTGGCGGTCGCTCACTCCAGCGACCACTCTAAACACTGGTCCTTGCCTGTTCGGGCCAACAACAACCCCCCGAACGACGGGAGCTCCAGGTCGCTACCCGCGGTGTCGATAGCGCCCAACGGCAGGGTGGACGTGGCCTTCCTGGACCGGCGAGACGATCCCCTGAACATCTATGCGGAGGCTTACCTGGCCTACTCTTACGACGGCGGGCAGACCTTTACCAACGTTGCCGTGTCCTCCGTGGCTTTCGACACCAATGTGGGACCCAGCTTCGGGGGCAATCTCCCAACTGACCTAGGTGGGCACATTGGGCTGGTGAGTGGCAACGCCGGGGCTCACGTCGCTTGGGCGGACTCTCGCCTTGGCACCCCGGCTACCGGTCGCCAGGACATCTTCAGCGCGTTCGTGACCATTCCTGGGTCGGGGCACGCTGGCCGTTGGGCACTGGCAGCCGGCGCGGGGGTAGGCCTCCTGGTTGGGCTGGCCCTCTGGTTGGGCTGGCCTCACCGGCTGAACTGGCCTCACCGGCTGAACTGGCCTCACCGGCTGAACTGGCCTCACCGGCTGAACTGGC